>JAHBWF010000331.1 GCA_019637105.1 Labilithrix sp. | reverse complement strand
CGGCGCCCCCGGCCCGACCGTCCGCGCCGCCGTCGGTGCGCGGCGGGCTCGACCAGCTCTTCTCGCGCCCGCCTGCGCGCCCGGGCGCCGAGGCGCCGTCCCGCCCGAAGCTGCCCGTCCCGCGCCCGCCGTCGGAGACGACGCGCGTCGCGGCGCCCTGGAAGGATCCGGCGAGCGTCACGCGCCACCTGGCCGCGCCGACGTTCGAGGATCGCGAGAGCGAGGCGACGCTCGTCAAGGCGAGCCCGTTCGAGATGGCCGAACCGGTCTCGACGGGCCCCGCCGGCCCGCCGCCGCTCCCCCCCGACGAGCCCGCGAAGGACGACGCGCTCGGCGCGATCGCGCTCGACGACTTCCCCGAGGACGAGACGGCCGAGCGCCCCGCCGCGAAGGCGGCGAGCATCGGCGACGCGCCCACCGTCTCGACGCGAGACCTCGAGGCGAAGCTGCGCGAGAGCGAGGGCGACGACGAGAACGCCACGATGGTGCGCGACCGCGGCTCGCTCTCCGACGCCGACACGGCGACGAGGCTCCCCGCCGACGACGAGATGCCGACGATGGGGCGCGCGTCGAACGCCCCGCCCGCGGCCCCGTCGCGGCCGCCCGCGGCCGCGCGCGGCCCCGTCGCCGAGCCGCCGATCTCCTTCGACGGCGAGCGGCCCGTCTCGCGCTGGCTCGACGCGGAGAAGGCCGAGGCCTTCGCCACGCGGATCGCGTGGCTCGAAGAGGAGGGCCGCGCCACGGTCGACGACACCGCGCGCGCGCGCGCCCTGCTCGCGTTGAGCGAGCTCGCCGCGCTGGTGGGCGACCGCGAGCGCGCGTTCGACTTCGCCGCCGAGGCGCGGGACCTCGCCCCGCAGCTGCCGCTCGCCTGGCGCCAGGCGCGGCAGCTCATGCCGGCCGATCCGGACGCGCTCGCCGACGCCCTCGACGCCGAGGCGGCCCGGTCGCCGACCTCGTCGTCCCGCGCCCACGCCGCCCTCCTCGCGGCCGACGTGCTCCGCATCGGCGACCGCGGCGACGCCGCCGTCGAGCGCTGGGACAGCGCGTGCAAGCTCGACCCCGCCGACACGCGCGCGCCGATCGCGCGGGCGGCGCTCGCCCTCGCGCAGGACGACCACACGAGCGGCGCGCTCCGCGTCGCCGACAACTCCGAGCTCGTCTCCCTCGACAAGGCCATCGCGACGGCGCTCAGGCTCCGCGGCGTCGAGCGCGCCGGCGCCGAGGTCCACGACATGCCGATCAACGACGGCCTGCGCCACGCGCGCCAGGCCCTCGCCGCCGGCGACGTCGTCGCCGCGGCCCAGTCCGCGGGAGAGATCGCGACCCTCCCCGAGCTGTCGAAGGGCGCGCTCTGGCTCTCGGCGGCGCTCGGCGCGACGCACATCGCGTCCCGCCGCGCCGCGGCGCGCGCGCTGAAGACGCTCGCGCTCGAGGGCGAGCCGCTGGCGCGCCGCCAGCTCGCGGCGCGCGGCGTCGAGCTGGGCGATCCCGAGCTCGTCTCCGCGGCGCTGGCCGACGCGTCGACCTTCGAGCCCGCGGAGCGCGCCCTCCTCGGGATCCTCGCGAGCTCGAAGGGCGGCGACGCCGCCGTCGACGCGACCGCGCTCGACGAGCTCGCGCGCGACGACACGCTGGCGCCGCTCGTCGACGCGCTCTCGGCGCTCGCTCCCGTCCCGCCGGCGAGCGACGACGGCGCCGCCGCGACGCGGGCGACGCGCACGGCCGGCACGCCCGAGGCGCGCGCCCTCGCCGCGCTGGGCCGCGTGCTGGCCGGGAGCGCCACGAGCGAGGC
>JAHBWF010000330.1 GCA_019637105.1 Labilithrix sp. | reverse complement strand
GACGAACGCCCCGCGACGACGGGCGCTTCGTCCGCCGCCACGCGCTCGCCCGGCGACGAGGCGCCCGGCGCCGCGCCCGAACGATCGCGCGCGGCCTCCGGCCGAGCCCCGGCGCCCAGCACGTCGCGCGCCTGGCGCAGGAACATCGTGAAGCTCGGCGCCTCGAGCGCGTCGACGTCGCTCGCGCCGTCGGTCGCCGCGCTCCGCACCGCGCGCTTCCCCGCGAGGGTGCCTTCGATCCCGCGCTCGATCCCGGTCTCCGCGCAAAGGTACGTCACCGAGACGCCGCGGGTCTGCCCGAGCCGATGCGCGCGCGCGATCCGCTGATCGAGCCGCGCCGGGTTCCACGGCAGGTCCAGGTGGACGACGTAGCTCGCGACCTGGAGGTTCAACCCCACCCCGCCCGCGTCCGTGGAGAGGAGCACCACCTTGTCGTCGTCGGACTTGAACCGCTCGATCAACGCGGGGCGCGCCTCGGTCGGGACGCCGCCGTGGAGCATGACGTGCCCGACGCCGAGCGCGTCGAGGCGCGCGGCGGCCAGCTTCAGCATCTCGGTCCACTCCGAGAACACCAGCACCTTGCTCGTCCCCTGCTCGGCGATCTCGCCGACGAGGGCCGCCAGCTCGTCGAGCTTCGGAGCGGCGCCCTTCGCCGCGGGGTCGCAGAGCTGCGCGGCGTCGCAGGCCTGCCGCGCCTTGAGGAGCGCCGCCTGGAGGCGCTTCTGCTCGGCCGGGCTCAGCGGACGGCGCTCGGCGATCTTCACGAGCATCGCCGCGGCGCGCCGGGACGACTCCTCGAGCTCCGCCTGCTCCGGCGTCAGCGCGACGTAGCGCGTCTGCTCGGTCAACGCGGGGAGCTGCGAGAGCACCGTCTCCTTGCGCCGCCGGAGCACCACCGGCGCGATCGTACGGCGGAGGGCGGCGAGGTTCTTGTAGCCGACGATCTTGCCCTTGCGCTCCTCGCGTTCGTGGAAGTCGACGTTGAACTTCCACAGCGGCCCCAGCACCTCGCCGTCGACGAGCTGGAGGATGCCGTAGAGATCGTCGAGCCGGTTCTCGACCGGCGTCCCGGTCAGCACGAAGAGGAAGCGCGACGGGATGCTCTTCAGCGTCGCCGCGGTCTTCGTGCGGAAGTTCTTCGCGCGCTGCGCCTCGTCGAGCACGAGCACGTCGGCCTCGAGGTTCTTCAACAGCGACAGATCGCGCCAGGTGAGCTCGTAGTTGAGGACGACGTACGGCGCGTCGGACGCGAACGCCGCGCGACGCGCCTCGACCCCGCCGACGATGACCACCGCGTGCGCGCCCGCGTAGCGCGCGATCTCGCCCGCCCACTGCGCCTTCAGCGACGCCGGGCAGACGACGAGGACCCGGCGCGCCTCGCCGCGCCGGCGGAGGACCTCGCAGGCGGCGATCGTCTGGACCGTCTTCCCGAGGCCCATGTCGTCGGCGAGGACGGCGCGGCCGGCGCGCACCAGGTGCGCCACGCCCTCGCGCTGATAGGGGAACAGCGGCTGCGCGAGCACGTCCACGCCGAGCGTGCCGGCCGCGAGCGCTCGGCCGACGTCGCGCGCTCGCTCGTCGCGGGCGCGCCGCTGCTCGAGGATCCGCGCGGCGGAGACGGCCGCCTGCGAGACGCGCGCCACGCCGAAGTCGCGCGCGTGCGCGAGCACGGCCGACGGAGCGACGAGCTCACCGCGGGGTCCGAACCACACGTGCGTCGCGGCGACCTCGTCGAGCGCCTCGACGCGGCCCGCGCGATCGAGCCCATCGCCGTCGGCCGCGAGCGCCGCGAGGTGCGCGACGACGCGCTCGGCCTCGCGTCCGAACGCGACGACGCCGAGCGGTCCCGGCCCGCCGGCGAGCCCGGCGCGCGCGGTGACGACGACCTCGTCGCGCGTGGCGGCGTCCGCCGGGAGCGACGCGACGAGGCGACGGACGCGCGCGTTCTCCCTCGCCGCGCGTCGGACCGCGGCGACGTGCTTGCACGCCCCGAGCATGCCGAAGAGGAAGTCCGGGCACGAGCAGGCGTCGTGGTCCTCGCGCTGGTCGACGAGATCGACCGCGTACGTCCCGCCGCTCGCGCCGCTGACGAGGAAGCTCCCGGTCACCGCGCCGGGGACGACGCGGAACTCTTCGACCCGAGCGCGATGCTCGCGGACCTCGCGCTCGAAGCGGACGACGCTGGCCTCGTCCGCGAACGACGCGCACTCGGGCGCGACGGCGCGGGCGGCCCGGAGGACGACGGCTCGTTCACTCGAGCGCTTCATGCCGTGGA
>JAHBWF010000033.1 GCA_019637105.1 Labilithrix sp. | reverse complement strand
TCGGGGCGGCGCGCCGGGCGACCGCGTCGGCGCGCCCGCTCCCGCCTCCTCTCGACGGACGAGCGGGCTCGGCGCCGCCGCCGGCAACCGGCCGCTGCTCGGCGCCGCCGCCAGCGACCGTACGCTGCTCGGCGCCGCCGCCGGCGACCGGCCGCTGCTCGGCGCCGCCGCCAGCGACGGGCCGCTGCTCGGCGTCCTCGTCGTGGCGTGAAGGTCGACGGGCGCCGGCGGGGCGGCGACGCCGGCGGGGCCCGTCAGGGGCGGTCGGCCGTGGCTCTCCGGAGGTGGGAGCAAGGGGGTCTTGAGGTGGACGGCAGGCAGCGACGGATGGGAGCTCGACGGCGCGCGCTCGGGCGCCGCCGCCGCGGCGATCTCGAACTGCGAAGACGGCCGGCGCAGCGGGCGCGCGAGCGACGCCGCGATGTTCGCGACCCGCTGCGGGGCGTCCGCGCTCGCGAACGGGACGAGGTGCTTCGCGAACTCCAGGACGTCCGGCAGCCGGTGGGCGGGGTCCTTGACGAGCGCGGCGCCGATCACGTGGGCGATCTCGTCGGGGGCCTCGGGCCAACGCTGCTTGAGCGGGATCGGCGGGTGCGAGGCGATCGCCAGGAGCGTCGGGACGACGCCCTCCGCGTCGAAGACCCGCTCGCCGGTCAAGAGCTCCTGGAAGATGACGCCCAGCGCCCAGACGTCGGCGCGTTGATCGATGACCTCCTTGCGCGCGACCTGCTCCGGCGCCATGTAGCGCGGGGAGCCCAAGAGGAGCGTCGAGCGCGTGACGTCGTCGCGATGATCGTCGCCGAACGCCTTCGCGATGCCGAAATCGATGATGGTCACCCGGAGGTCGCCGGCCGCGCGCACGGACACGAACACGTTCGCCGGCTTGAGGTCGCGATGGACGATGCCTTGCGCGTGCGCGACGGCGAGCCCTTCGCAGACCTGCAAGACGAGGTCGGAGGCCTGGACGAGCGGAAGGCGGTGGACCTGCTTGACCAGCCCCGCGAGGTCGGTGCCCTCGAGCAGCTCCATCGCGATGAACGGGCAGCCGCGGTGCGACCCCACGTCGAGCACCTTGGCGACGTGCTCCGACTTCACGCGCGCCATCAGGCGCGCCTCGCGCTTGAAACGCGCCACCGCCTCCGCGTTCTCGGCCGCGCGATCGTCGGCGCCCTGCGGCGCCTGGAGCACCTTGACGACGACCATGCGCTCGAGCTCCAGGTGCACCGCCCGATAGAGGATCGACATCTCCGAGGTCGCGAGGCGGCCCTCCACGCGGTAGCGCCCGGCGATGACGTCGCCCTCCGCGAGGCTCTGCGGGGCCAGGGTCGGTCGCGGGATGGGCGCGACGTTCGACTCGAACGGCTCGTCGAGCTCCACCAGCGACTCCCTCGCCTTCGGCGCGGGGACGGAGGACGGCGCGAGGAGCCCCCTCGTCTCGGACGTGGCGGGCGCGTCGGGCGGCGCGGCCACCCCGTCGCCGGGCTCGACGCGGCGACGATCCGTCGATCCCGCGTGGGTCGAGGGCATCGCGAGCGTCGAACCGGCGTCGGCGACGCGCGCGGCGACGGGCCTGGACGAGGGAGCGCTCGCGGCGCCGTCCGGCGAGGGCCCCGGCGTCGCGCCGTCGCCGGCGTCGATCGAGACGTCGAGGGCGACGGTGGCGGCCTCCGACGAACGAGGCGCGTCGGCTCGGAGGCCGGCGCCCGACGCCGCCCGCGGCCGGGGGCGATCCGCGCCGGCGGGGCCGTGCTGGCTCGGACCGCTCGGGCTCGCCTGTCGCGCGCGGGTCTGCGTGATCGTGTGCGTCGCGTCGGCGGCGCCGACCGCGCGAGGTTGGCGGCGGCTCGCCGCCGACGCCGCCACGCCGTCGGGGCGCGGCGCCGCGGCGGACGAGACGCTCTCCCCTGCCCCGCTCGGCGGCTCCGCGCCGGAAGGCTCCGCGGAGGACGCCCACGGCGACGGACGCGTCACCGTCGCGCTGTCGTCCGCGACCGCGCGCGCGTCGTTCGCCCCGTCGGCGCGCCGAGGCGGGCCGTCCTCCGGAGCGGCCGGCGACTCGGGCGGCTCCGCGCCGCGCGTGAGGCGCACCTTTCGAACCACCCGCTTCTGGACGACGTCGACGGAGGTCCGACGGACGACGCTCGCGGCGCGCGCGTCGCGGGCCGGGGGGCGCGGTCGCTCGTGCGTCGACGATCGGAGCGGCTCGTGACCGTCGTGGGGCTCGGACGACGTTCCTGCGCCCTCACGCGGCGCTTCGGAGGACGCGTCGTCCTTCGACGCCGCCTCGTCCGTGCCGTCAGATCCCATCCTGACCGCTCCTCCCAGCATGCGCGAGCACGCAGCGACTCTACCAAGTCGGCGACGACACGGTCGAGCCATGCGTCGGCGCGACGCGCGCGCGATCGACTTGTTCGCGCGCGAACACTCGTTCGCTCGCGAACAACCGCGTGCGCGCGAGCCGCGGCCGCGCGGCGCGCGGCGGTCGCCGGCGCGCGCGACGCCCCGTGAACGCCGACGATCGGCGTCACGTTCGATGATGAGCGACGCCAACTCGATCGACATCCACGCTCGGGAGCGACGGCGACGCCCCCGACGAGCGCGCAGGACCGCCTCCACGTCGAGCGCCGGAGCGCGAGCCCGTCTCGGCGGACGGACGGTCGCGTCGCGGTTCGCCGCGGCGACCCGCTCCCCGAGAGGAGCCGCTCCTCCTCACCCAGGCCCACCCCGCCGCCCTCGGACCTACGCCGCCGCCCGGGACGGCGAAGGCCGCTCTTTCGTCGCGGGCCTACACGCGACCGGCGAGCGGCCGTTAGGGCTCGAGACACGCCGTCCAATGTCCTCGCCTCGCGCGGGCGCGGCCCGGGATCCGCATCGGACGATGCCCCCGAACGCCGAGCCCGATCGAACCGGGGATCGAACCTCCGCCCCTCAAAAGAACGAAGAGATCACCCATGCAAGAACGGTTTCAGCGCCGATCGAAGGCGCTCTGGTTGCTCACCCCATGCGTCGCGGCGTTGATCGCGGCGTGCTCGTCCGACGGCGGCAGCTCGTCGAGCGCTCCCCCGGACGGCCACGAGCCGGCGGGCCCCGCCGTCGTCACGCCCCCGTCGACGCCCGACGACGACGACCAGCAGCAGGATCTCTCGAGCCTTAAGTGGAACCCGTCCTTCGAGCCGGACTACAACCACCTGGCGCCGCAGCCGTGGGTGGAGCCGGTGTCCGCGGCGGAGAAGGACTCCGTCGTCGTGCACCCCGACGAGCTCGTCTTCTCGGCGCTCGAGACCCCCGAGGTGCGCGACTGGGCGCCGGGCCGGGTCGTCGTGTCCGCTCCCGGCGAGGGCGCCGGTCAGAACCCGCTCGGCTTCGCGCGGCGCGTCGTGTCCGTCCGTGAGGAGGGCGATCGAATCATCGTCGCGACCGAGACCGTCGGCCTGGAGGACATCGTCACCGGCGACTTCCAGTCGACGTACGATCCGGCCGACGCCAAGGACGTCGACCTCGACAAGCTCGACCTCGAGTGGGCGGCCAAGAACCTCTACATGTTCTCGCCCGACGTCTTCATGCCGGGCGAGCCGCTGCTCGACGACGCGCCGGAGCCCACGGAGTACATGTGGGTGGAGGGGCCGCAGCCGTTCTTCGGCGCCATCAAGAAGGCCGTCACCGGCGCCGCCAAGGCCGTCGCCAGCGTCGCGCAGAACGCGATCAGCGCCATCACCCCGGCGAGCTTCAACGGCTCGGTCTCGATCTCCCCCGAGATCGGTGGACAGGCGGCGTTCCCGCTGTTCACCAACATGAACTACAAAAAGACGATCAAGAGCGGCAAGACGCCCGTCGAGCTCTACATCAAGGGCAGCGCCGACATGAACGCGAAGGTGTTCGTCAACCCCGGCTTCCAGGTCGGCGCGACGATCCCGAACATCGTGCACAAGAACCGGCCGCCCTTCGCCAGCTGGATCAACATCGACTCTCGCGCGGAGGCGAAGTTCGGCGTGAACTTCGACCTCGAGGCGGGAATCGCGTCGGCCGGCGGCGAGGCGGGCAGCAAGCTCGAGGAGCGCCTCGGCAAGGACGCCGAGTTCGCGCAGGAGGTCCTGTCGAAGGAGCGCCAGGCGCTCTTCGGCGACTCGGACATGAAGCCGGCGGGCGGGTGGCGCAAGCCGATCTTCGTCTCCAAGCCCTCGACCAAGGTCCTCATGGCGGGCCCCGTCCCCGTCGTCCTCGTCTCCACCGTCCAGGTCGACGTCGAGTGCGGCTTCGAAGCGAAGGCCGCGATCAAGGGCTCGGTCGAGTTCGAGCAGGCGGCGACCTTCAAGTTCTCCGCGCGCTACGAGTCCGGCGGCCGGCCCAGCCTGAGCGGCCCGGCCTTCGACCGGCGCTCGCGGCGCGAGGTCCAGGTGCTCGGCAGCGGCAGCATCGCCGTGACGTGCGGGCTCATCCCGCGCATCAACACGATGCTCTACGACACCGCCGGCCTCACCGTCGGCCTGCGCGGCTCGCTCGTCGCCCGCGCCAGCTACGAGTCGAAGTGCGCCGAGACGACGACGCGCCCCAAGGGCGAGGTCGCCGTCGGCCTCTACGGCAACGTCGGCATCCAGCTCGGCGCGCGCCTGCAGGCGCCCGGCTCGAGCTACGCCGGCACGGCCGGACAGAACGCCGGCTTCGACATCGGGCCGATCGAGCCGTGGAACACCGAGTTCCCGCTCTACGAGAAGACGTGGGAGATCGCGCGCGGGCTCGGCTACTGCACGCCGACCTGCCAGAACGGCAAGCGCGACGAGCGCGAGACCGACGTCGACTGCGGCGGCGGCGGCTGCCAGGCGTGCACCCGCGACAAGAAGTGCAAGGTGAACTCCGACTGCGCCGCCCCCGCGGCCTGCAGCGGAGGCGTCTGCAAGGTGGCGCCCTGCTTCGACGGCGTCATCTCGAGCAACGAGTCCGACGTCGACTGCGGAGGCTCCTGCTCCGCCAAGTGCGCCGTCGGTAAGAGCTGCAACTCGGGCGCGGACTGCGCGACCGGCTACTGCAACAAGGTCGCCGGCCGCGGCGTCTGCGTGGCGGATCGCTGCTCGGACGGCGTGAGGAACGGCGACGAGAGCGGCATCGACTGCGGCGGCTCGTGCGCGGCCAAGTGCAAGACCGGCGCGCAATGCGCGATCGACGCCGACTGCGCCTCGGGCTACTCCAACGGCACGCACTGCGTGGCGTCGGCCTGCCTCGACCGCAAGGTCTCGTCCGGCGAGACCGACCTCGACTGCGGCGGCCTCAACAGCTGTGCCCGCTGCGGCGTCGGCCAGGCGTGCAACACGCACACGGACTGCAGCCGCGGGCCCCACGCCCTGCTCTGCACCGACGGCGCCTGCCAGAGGCCCGCGGCGGTGGGCTGCGACGACGGCTTCTGGACCGGCAACGAGACGGACGTGGACTGCGGCGGCTCGTGCGGCGCGACCTGCGACGTCGGCCAGATGTGCAAATCGGGCGCGGACTGCGCGAGCGGAAGCTGCTTCGGCGGCCGCTGCGTCGAGTGCGAGCGCGGCGACCAGTGCGCGAGCGGCATCTGCAAGGCGCACGCTTGCGCGGCTCCGGCGTGCGACGACGGCGTGAAGAACGGCGGCGAAGGCGACGTCGACTGCGGCGGGACCTGCTCGGCGCGCTGCGCGCTCGCCCAGAGCTGCCACGTCGGCGCCGACTGCGCGAGCACGCACTGCAGCGGCGGCTCCTGCGTCGAGTGCACCGAGGGCGCCCACTGCCGGAGCGGCGTCTGCGAGGCGAACGCCTGCGCGCCGATGCCCAAGTTCCTCGTCGGCGGCGCCGTCCAGGGCCTCGCGGACGGTGAGCAGGTCACCATCGCGCTGAACGGGGATCAGTCGCTCACGCTCGCCGCGAACGACCCCTTCACGTTCCCCGCCCCGATCGAGCGCGACAGCACCTACGCGGTGACGGTCACGCAGTCGCCGGCGAGCAAGGCGTGCGTCGTGCAGCAGGGCTCGGGCACGGTCGCGGCGGACGTCACCGACGTCAAGGTCGTCTGCGGCGCGCGGGCTTACCTGCTGAAGGACGCTCCCTACTGGGGCACCAAGCCCCCGACGTACACGTGCCTCGAAGCGTGCGCCCACGTCTTCGGCGGCTCGGCCTCGGACTACTACTGCTCGGTCGAGCCCGACAGGATCACGCACACGGCGTGGGTGTCCGGGTACGGGACGGGGCAGCACTGCGCGAGGAACAAGAACCCGGCGTCCGAGACCTTCAAGGCGGGCGCGACCTACGGCACGGCGGGCACGTTCTCGGCGTACGTGAGCGACCACTGCTACGAGGAGGCCGACAAGAACTACTGCTTCCCCCGCTGAACGGAGACGACCACGCCGCGAGGCGTGACCCCCGAGCCGGCGCCGCGGATCCCGCGGACGCCGGCTCGGCGTTTTGTCCCGCCCCCACGACGGCGGCGGAGCGCGGCGAGCGTCACCGGCCGCGCGCGCGGCGGAGCGCGGCGAGGGCGGCCGCGCACGCGACGGCGAGCGTCGGCGCCGCGCGCGCGTCCTCGCCGATGCGGCAGCCGCACCCCGAGCCGACCGCGGCGAGGCTCTCGCCCTCGTCCTCCCCGGCGTCGACGACGTCGGCGCCGGCGGCGGCGGCTCCGCCGATCGCGACCTCCGCGAGCAACCCGTCGTAGACGCCGTCGGACTGTCCCTCGTTGGCGATCTGGAGGTACGCGACCTTCGCCCCGGCGGGGACCTCGATCTCGGCGGCGAGCCGCGCGCCGCCGTCGGGCGCGACGCGCGCCGGCGCGTCCGGTCGGGCGACGCCGGCGGCGTCGCGCGTCCACGCGATCGGCCGGTCCCACGACGCGAGCACGACCGGCCGGAACGGCGCGCCGGGGCGGCCGAACAGCGGCGACGACGCGACGCCCGACGCGCGGAAGGACAGCGTGATCGACGCCGCGCCGGCGGGCACCTCGAGGCGGAGCTGCACGACGCCGGGCGCGATCGCGTCGTTGCTCACCGCGTCGGTCCCGGGCGCGACGAACGGGTGACGCGACGCCTGGAGCGGGACGCCCTGGACGAGCGCGCGGACGGGCACGCACCGCGGGAGGACGCCGCGCCGCGTGAGCTCGACGTCCAGCGCCGGCGCCGCGCCCGCGACCTCGACGTCCGCGGCGAGGCCCTGGCGGATCAGCGCGGCGAGCTCCTCGAACCCGAGATCGCGCCGGCCGGGCGACAGGTGGAGCGCGCGCAGGACCGCGGCGTCGAAGGCGGCCCGCCGCGCCTCCGGCAGCGCGCTCCGCGTCGTCCACAGCGCGCCGGAGAGGACCAGGGAGTCGTCGTGCGGCGCGCCCACCATGTCGCCTGTGCACGTCGCGTCGAGCTCGAGCGAGCGCGTCGCGGCGGCCGCCTGCGGCGACTCCGTCGCGACGTGCTCGCCGATGCGCGGATCGCCGGTGAGCGCCGCGGCGAAGTAGTCCGCGAGCGCCTCGTCGACGGCCTCGGGCTCGGCGGTCACGCCCTCCGGCGTCCAGCGGTAGCCGCCGACGGCGAGCGTCGCGTGCACGAGCGCGTGGGTGACCTCGTGCGCGACGACGTCGCCGTCGTAGGCGAAGTCGACCTTGGTCCCGCGCCCGAGCCAGACCGCGCCCCGCGTCGCGCCGTAGAGCGCGCGGAACGTCTCGCCCTCGCCGACGCCCGGGAGGTAGAAGGCGCCGGCGAACGGCGCGAGCTCCGCGTCGGGGCTCGACGCGGCGTCGAGATCGCCCTCGGCGATCCCGGGCGGCAGCGCGAGGCCGGCGACGAGATCGAGCGGCGGCTCGCCGAACGACGGCGAGGGGCCCGACGCCAGCGTCCGGAAGAACTCCTGGATCCGCGCCGCGTGCCAGAAGAGCGACGTCTCGGCGAAAGGATCGGCCTGCCCCCGCGCGGGATCGGGCTCGCCCCGCGGCGAGAAGACGAAGTCGCCGGCCGCGTCCGCCGCCGCCACCTGCTCGAGCGCGCAGACGCGGATCGCCCGGGTGACGCCGCCGATCGACACCGCGCGCGTGCCGCCGCGATCGACGCAGCTCCGCGCCGCGAGCGCCGGGCTCGACAGGCCCGGGCCCGTGACGTCCGAGGGCAGCGGCAAGAGCTCGGGCTCGGGCGTGCGGACCGGGTTCTCGCGGTACGTGAGGGCGCTCGCGCGGCGGAGGCGGTCGCGCGCCTCGAGGACGCGCCCGGTCGTCGCGTCGATCGCGATCAGCGGCGCCGTCGGGAGCGCGCGGGACACGGCGGGCGTGACGAGGTACGCGAGCGCGGCGCCGCGCGGGCCGGCGTGGACCACGAGCCTCGCGTCCTCCACCGAGAGGGGGGCGCGCGTGAACGGCCGCGCCGCCTCGACCGCCTCGGCGCGGGACACGATCGGCCGCGCCGACGCCGGCAGCCGCGCCTCCACGTCGACTACGCGGAGCCCGGCCGCCGTGACGACGCCGCGCCCGAGGACGGGCAGCCCGTGGAACGTCTGCTCGCGCCGCGTGACCGCGGAGGCCCCCGCGCCGTCGGCGTGGACGGCGAGGCGCGGCGCGGCGCGCGCCGCGATCGGCGCGAGGGCCGCGAGCAGCGCGACGCCGAGGACAGGAGCCGCGCCGCGCACGCCTCCACTCTAACGCCCCGCGGGGCGCGCGGCTACGGCGCGCGGGCCGTCAGAGGGCGGCGCCGTCGAACGTCTCGGTCGGCAGCTTCGTCGCGTCGAGCCCCCTCAGGCACCTCAGGTTGACGGCCACCATCACCTTCCCGTCCGGACCGGCGCCCCGGGAGAAGGAACGCGTCCCGCACGTCCCGCAGAAGAGGTGGTGCGTGCTCTTCTTGCCGAACTGGTAGTCGCGCAGGGCGCCCTCGCCCTGGATCAGCGCGAAGGCCTCCTCGGGGGCGAACGCCAGCAGCCAACCCGCGGTCGAGCAGATCGAGCAGTTGCAGTCGAACGCCTTGCTCGGCGCCTCCATCGTGACTTCGAAACGCACGGCCCCGCAGTGACAGCCGCCCTCGTAGGTGGTGGACTCGCTCATGCCGCCCATTGTTCGCGCGCGGAGACGTCCCGTATTGTACAAACGCGTCATGCCCGCACGGACTCCGCACGACAGCCGGCGCGGCATCCTGGACCCGCGCGCGGCCGACTCGAAGTTCACGCTGGCGCGCCACGCGCCCGCCGCGGAGCTCGCGTCCGTCGTCGATCGGCACTGGACGATCCGCTGGGACCTGCGCGCGCGAGGACCGCGCACGCAGGAGACGCTCCCCTTCCCCCAGGTCAACCTCGTCTTCGGGACCCACCGTCCGGGTCTCCACGGCGTCGGCACGAAGCGCTTCGTCGCCGAGCTCGAGGGCGAGGGCTGGGTCGTCGGCACGAAATTTCGTCCCGGCGGCTTTCGCCCGTTCTGGCACGAGCCGATCTCCGCGCTCACCGACCGAGCCCTCACGGCGTCGGAGGCCTTCGGCGAGCCCGGCGCCGCGCTCGAGGCGGCGGTGTCGGCGGCCCGAGGCGAGGCCGAACGGATCGGGCTCGTCGAGGCCTTCCTGCGCTCGCGCCACGTCGAGGTCGACGACGACACGGCGCTCGCCGCCGGCGCGGTCGAGCTGGCGCAGCGCGATCCTTCGATCACGCGCGTCTCCGAGCTCGTGGCGCGGACCGGCGCGTCCGTCCGGAAGCTCCAGCGCGTCTTCGACTCCCACGTCGGCGTCTCACCGAGCTGGGTGATCCGCCGCCTCCGCGTTCAGGAGGCGGCGGAGCGGGTCGCGCGCGGCGAGGTCGCCGACTGGCCGTCGCTCGCGCTCGAGCTCGGATACTTCGATCAGTCGCACTTCATCCGCGAGTTCAAGGCGCAGATCGGTCGCACGCCGGGGGAGTACGCCGCCCTTTGCGCGCGCCAGGGAGGCCGCGCGCCCTCCCCGGGGGCGCCCGCGCCGTCGTCATGAGCGCGTAGCGCGACGCCGTCGCGAGGCGCGAGCCGGAGGTCGTCGGGCGGCGCCCGGAGCGACGCCGTCGCGTCCAGCCGACGGCGGGTCCGCGCTCCCGAGGCTCGGTCGATCGCGGCGTCTCGCCTATCATGGGTCGATGAGCGGGCTCGAGCGCGCGCTTCGGCTGGTCCTCGGAGACGCCGTCGTGGACGGCGTCCTCGCCCGTCGGCGCGTGCGGCGGGCGCGCCGCGCGTCGTCCATCGACGTCGGCGACGTGGTCGTGGGCCGGACCTGCAAGGTGCGCGGCCGGATCGCGATCGACGGCGCGCCGGAGCGAGCGCCGTTCTCGCTCCGCCCCTGCGCGTTCTGGGCGGTGCACCTCCTCACGAAGGTGCGGACCGAGGACCGCCACGGCCGTGAGATCGTCGTCTGGAGGACGGACGTGGAGGCGTCGTCCGCGCGGCCGTTCTGGCTCGTCGACGACCGCGGCGACGGCGTCCTCGTCGAGCCCGAGGGCGCGCACGTCTCCGTCCCGACCGCGCGCCTCGATCCCGATCACCCGCACCTCAACGACGAGAACCCCACGTTCCGGGCGTTCTTGCGGAGCCACGGCGTCCTGACGACCGCGTTCATGGGCGTGGCGGGGGAGCACCAGTTCTTCGAGAGCGCGCTCCGCCACGGCGAGCTCATGGCGGCCTACGGGCGGGTCGACGAGGTCGCCCGCCCGGCGCCGCAGGGCTACCGCGACGGGCTCGCGCGCGACCGGCGCCTGCGCAGCGTCGACGGCGAGCCGATCGTCCTCTTCGCCCGGTGAGCGCGGCGTCGCTGGAGCTCCCTCGCCTCCGCGCGGGCCGCGGCTCCGCGAGGGATCCCCTCTACGTCACGCGCGCGGTGTCCGTCCTCGGCGGAGCGGCGGACGCGGCGAACGTCACGACGACGTCAGGACGCTCTGATAGAGATCGGCGAACTGCTCGGCGGCCTCCTCGTTCCACAGCGCGTGGCGGTACCGGAAGGTCAAGAACAGGCGCCCCTCGTAGGTGGAGGCGCCCATGGCGAGCCCGAGCGGCATCCGACACGGGGGGCTGAACCAGAGCTCCGTCGCCGCCCCGAGCTCGCCGAACACGAGCGTGGCGTCGACCCGCCCCACGTTCGAGAGGACCGCGGTGTCGACGAAGCGCTCGCCGCCGAGCGGGAGCAGCGCCGGCAGCTTTCGCTTCACCTCGACCAGGAGGGTCGGGCTCGCGAACAAAATCTCGCGCAGCGCCGCGGCGGTCCCCTGCTCCTTCACCTCCCGGGTCTGCTTCGCGATCGCGCCCACGGTGGACGCGAGATCGGCGCGCTCCTCGACCGAGGTCGATACCGAGACGAAATACACGATGTTCCCGACCGCCTCGTTCCAGCGCTCCCGGGGGCGGACGTTCACGGGCATCATCGTTCCGATGCGCGCGGTCTCGAGCGCGTGCGCCGCGTTCCAGCGCTGGATGGCGACGTGGAGCGCGCCGAGCAAGAGATCGTTCACGGTCGCGCCGGACGGCTTGCTCGCGACGACGTCCGACGAGATCACGCGCCGTACGCAGCCGAAGCCCGGCGCACCTCCGGCGCGCGCGGTCGCGATCCGAGCGGGGGGAGCGATGACGGCGTCGAGCAACGCGCGGCGCAACATCGTGAGCCTTCGCCACCGCTCCATCCAGGTTCGCGGCTCCGTGTTCTTCGCGAGGTCGCGCATGGCGAGATCCTCGACGGGGTCCACCTCGTCCGGTCGACCCGAGTACGCCCTCGCGATCGACGTGAGGAAGCGCAGCGTGCCCACGCCGTCGCTCGCGGCGTGGTTGAAGCACAGGAGGATCCGGTCGCCGTCGGGCGCGCGGGCGAGCTGGATCCGGAAGGGCGGCGCGGCGTCGAGCGGGACGCGCGTGCTCAAGAAGCGCGCCCCCGCGTCCCGCTCGGCGTCTGTGACGCGAACCGGATCGACGGCGACCTCCTCGACGACTCCCCACTCGTACACCGTTTGCCACGGCCGCCATCGCTTCTGGTAGGCGCGGGCCATCGCGTGGCGCCCCATCGCGACGCGGACGGCGTCGCGGAGCTTGGCCTCGTCGATCGCGCCGGAGACGCGTACCTCCATGAAGACCGTCCACGGCTCGTCCTCCGTGTCGAGGTGGTGGATCGCGTCGTCGATGATGTTGAAGTCGAGACCCGCGCGCGGCGCTCGCGCGTGCAGCACCCGCAGCAGGCCGGGCGTCGCCACGACCGCGACGACGATGAGGAGCCACCAGACCCACATGGGCATCGCGCGAGTCTACCTTCAGCCCGCGGACGGTGCGCGGGCAGAGAGCCCCGATCCCCGCGGGCCCTCGCCGGCAGCGTCGTGTGACGCGGCCGGTCACGCCGCTCGGAGCGAGGCGGCCTCGAGCCTGCCCGCGTGCTGTAGAGTCGTCGTCGAACCATGGTTCTCTTCAAGACCGTACGTGCGAAGCTCACGACGCTCGTGGCGCTCTCGGCGCTCGCCACGCTCGCTGCGCTGCCGGTGCTCTACTCCGTGATGTCGAGTCAGCTCGTCGACATCGTCGACGATCAGCTGCCGCTCGCGGTCCGCGGCTTCGAGCTCGAGCTCGCGGACGACGTGAAGGATCTCGCCGTCGCCGTGCGGACCCTCTCCAGGTCCGACGAGCTCCAGAACGCGCTGAAGAATCGAGACGCGCCCGCGGCGGACGCGGCGCTTCGCGTCTTTCACGAGCACTACCCGGAGATCGGGCTCGTGGCGCTCACCCCGGACGGCAGCCCGCTCGCCGACGCGGGGCTCCCGAACATCGACGCGCGCGAGGGTGTCCCACGCAAAGAGCAGCTGCTCGCCGGCGCGGAGGAGGCCCGCTTCGTCCGCAGGAGGGGTTGCGCCGCGCTGCCCGAGCCGCGCCCCGCGTACGCGATCGTCCGCGGCGTCGGCAGCGCGGGGTTCGTCATGGCGTGCATGACGTTCGACGAGTCCTACCTCACGAGCTCGAGCGAGAAGCTCGGCCTCCAGCTCGCCGTGAGCGACGAGGCGGGCCGCGCTCGGTACGCGACCCCGGGCTTCCCGGTCGACGCGCTGGCGCGGTGGAGAGACGGGAGCGGCGTCGCCGAGGCCGGCGGCCACGCGTGGGCGATGACGCGCTTCGTCCCGAAGATCTTCGAGGGCGACAGGAAGAGCTTCACGGTCATCGCCGCGCTCGACGTGACGGATCTCCGCGACGCCGTCCGGGAAGACCTCTTGCTGACGGGCGGCGTCCTCGTCGTCGCGGCGCTCGCGGCGGTCGTCGTCGGAGCGCGGCTCGCGCGGGTGATGTCTCACGCGCTCGGGCGCATCACCCTCGCGCTCAAGAAGCTCGAAGGCGAAGAGTACGTCCACGTCAGTGACGTGAAGACCGGCGACGAGATCGAGGATCTGGCGGCGGGCTTCAACACGATGGTCGACGGCCTGCGCGAGCGCGACAAGCTCCGCGCGACGTTCGGCAAGTACATGACGCAGGCGGTCCTCGAGCACCTCTTGAAGGGGAAGGTCGAGCTCGGCGGCGAGACGCTGACGGTCACCATCCTGTTCTCCGACATCCGCGGCTTCACGACCATCAGCGAGTCGATGAGCGCCCAAGAGCTCGTGCAGCTCCTCAACGAGTACTTCACGGAGATGGTGACGATCATCATGGAAGAAGGCGGCGTGGTCGACAAATTCATCGGCGACGCGATCATGGCGGTGTTCGGCGCGCCGCTCCCGAAGCCGGAGGACGCGCGCAACGCGGTCCGCGCGGCCTTCCGCATGCGGCTGGCGCTCGTGAAGCTGAACGAGCGCCTCGCCGCGAGGGGCGCGCGGACGTTGAGCACGGGGATCGGGATCCACACCGGGGAGGTCGTCGCCGGCAACATCGGGAGCGACGCCCGCATGGAGTACACGGTGATCGGTGACGCCGTGAACCTCGCGTCCCGGCTCGAAGGCGCCACCAAGGAGCTCGGCACCGACATCCTCATCAGCGAAGACACGAAGGCGCTCCTCGACGCGCGCTTCGAGACGCGCCCGATCGACGAGATCACCGTGAAGGGGCGCGCGCGCCCGGTGATGACGTACGCGCTCGTCGCGGCGCGGAAGAGCGACGCCGTGGAGAAGGGCGACGGCGACGAGCCCCCGGCGACGACCGCCCATCCGTGAGCCGATCACGCGGCCGGCGCTCGACGCGCGCGCGGTCGCGCTCCGGTCGTCTCCGGCGGGAGCCGGAGCGACCTCGCCCGATGACGTGGATCAACGCGACGCCGAAGGCAACGCGTCGCCTTCGGGCGGCCGCCGCTCGAGAGCCTCCCTCGCGCTCGCGCGCCGCCGCCGCCGCCGCGCGACGAGCTTCCGGAGCTCCTCGGCCCAGAGCACGAGGCTCGCCACGACGCCGATGGCCAGCGCGTCGCTCAGCGGCAAGGGCACCGTGTGGAAGACGTCGTTCAAGGCCGGGACGAAGATCACCGCGGCGTGGAGGACGTTGCCGAGGACGATTCCGCCCACGAGCCACGGGTTGCCGAGGACGTCGAGGCGAAGCGCCGAGGCCGTCGACGATCGACAGTTGAGCGCGTTGTACCACTGGCATACCGCGAGCATCGTGAACGCCTCGGTGCGCGCGTGCGCGGGGGGCACGCCCATCCGGAGCCGGACCGCGTAGTACGCCAGCGTCGACAGCGTGATGGCGGGCATCATCACCGCCAGGCGCCCGAGCGACGCGCGGTCCACGAGGGGAGCGTCGCGCGGGGTCGGGGTGCGGCCCATCTCGCGCCTCGATCCGCGATCCATCACGAGCGGGACCGTGACGACGCCGTCGGTCACGAGGTTGACCCAGAGGATCTGGACGGCCGCGAGCGGAGGAGGCAGGCCGAGCGCGAGCGCGATGAACAGCACCAGCACCTCCGAGCCCGACGTGGACACGAGGTAGAGCAAGACCCGCTTGAGGCTCCGATGGACCGCGCGCCCCTCCTCGATCGCCGCGACGATCGTGGCGAAGTTGTCGTCCGTGATCGTCATCTTGGCGACGGACTTCGCGACCTCCGTCCCGGCGAGGCCCATCGCGACGCCGACGTCGGCGCGCGCGAGGGAGGGCGCGTCGTTGACGCCGTCCCCCGTCATCGCGACCACGTCGCCGCGAGCCTGGAGCGCCTCGACGATCCGGAGCTTCTGCGCCGGCTCCACGCGGGCGAAGACCGAGATCTCGGACAGACGTCGCAGGAGCTCCGCGTCGCTCATCGCGTCGAGCTCGGCGCCGTCGATCGCCAGGTCCTGCGTCGAGGCGATGCCGAGCGCGCGCGCCACGGCCAGGCCCGTCGCGTGATGATCCCCCGTGATCATGACGATCCGGGTCCCGGCTTCCCGGCACCGCGCGATGGCGTCGCGCACCTCGGGCCGCGGGGGATCCGTCTGGGCGACGAGGCCGAGGAAGATCCCGTGTCCCAGCAGGCGCTCGAGGCTCGCCGCCGGCTCTCCGCCCTCGAGCGCGCGCCCGCGGAACACGGCGATCCCGAGCACGCGCAGCGCCTGCCCGGCGAGCCGTTGGATCGCGTCGCGGACGGCCTCGCGCTCGCGCGCCGTCATCGGGAGGGGCCGCCCGCCCTGGAGGTGACGAGCCGACAGCGCCAGCGCGATCTCCGGCGCGGCCTTGACCACGACGAACGGGCCGTCGGCGCCGCGATGTCCGGTCGCCATGAGCTTCCGCTTCGGGTCGAACGGGATCTCGGCGACCCGCGGGTAGAGGTCGCGGAGCCGTTCGGGCGACGCGCCTCCCTTGCGCGCCGCGGTGAGGAGGGCGATCTCGGTCGGGTCCCCGAGCGTGCGCCACCGCCCGCCGGGCTCCTGCGGCGGCTCGAGCCGCGCGTCGTTGCAGAGCACGATCGCCTCGAGCAGCGGAGAGACGTCGGGATCGCCCGCCGCGGGGGCGCGCCCGGCCTCGTCCTCGATCTTCCCCTCGGGCGCGTACCCGGAGCCGCCGACTCGGAGCCGCCGGCCGCTCGGGAGGAACAACGCGGCGACCGTCATCTCGTTCTTCGTCAACGTCCCGGTCTTGTCGGTGCAGATCGTCGAGACGGAGCCCAGCGTCTCGACCGCGGAGAGGCGCCGGATGATCGCCCCGCGCTGGGACATCCTCCGAACGCCGAGCGCGAGCAGGACCGTGACCGCGACGGGCAGCCCCTCCGGGACCATCGAGCAGAGCTGGCTCGCCGCGAGCATGACCATCTCGTAGACCGGGACGCCGCGGGCCAGCCCGAGGAGCAGGACCGCCACGGCGAGCACCGCGGCGGCGACGACGATGACGCGGCCGAGGCGATCGATGCGCGCCTCGAGCGGCGTCTTCGGCTCCTTCGTCCCGGCCGTCATCGCCGCGATGTGACCGACCTCGGTCGCCGGCCCGGTCGCGAAGACCACCGCGCGACCTCGCCCCGCGGTGACGTGCGTGCCGGCGTGGAGCACCCCGGGGCGCTCGGCGAGGACGTCCGCCCGCTCCGCCGGCGTCCACCGCGCCTTCGAGACCGTCGTGGACTCCCCCGTCAGCGCCGACTCGTTCACCTGGAGCGCCTCGGCGCGGAGCACGCGCCCGTCGGCGACGATCGCGTCGCCGGCGGCGACCGCCAGGACGTCCCCGGGGACGACCTCCGTGCTGTCGATCTCGCGCTCGAAGCCGCCGCGAACGACGCGCGCGCGCGGCGCCACGAGCTCCTTCAGCGCGGCCATCGAGCGCTCCGCCCTGCGCTCCTGGATCATGCCGAAGGCCGCGTTGCTCAAGAGGACGACGACGATGATGCCGGCGTCGCGGCGCTCGCCCACCGCGAACGCCAGCGCCGCAGCGCCGAGCAAGAGGTAGATGAGCGGGCTCCGGAACTGACGCAGGAAGAGCTGCACGACCCCGGGGGGGCGCTTCTCCGGCAGCGCGTTCGGGCCGTAGCGGAGGAGCCGCGCGCGCGCCTCGTCCTCGGACAGCCCGCGATCGGGGTCCACGTCTTCGGCGCTCCCCCGGGGCTCCATCCGCGCATCGAATGCAACCGTCGTGCGCGCATCGTCGAGCTGCGCGCGTCGGCCTGGACGCGCGCGCGCCGCGGAGCGACGGCGGGCGAGCGCCTTCGCTGCCCGCGGGGGCTCCGCGGCTCTCGATCGTGCGCTCGTGGTCGGGCGCGCCGCAGCAGGCTCAGCGCCCCGCCTGCCCCGCGCTGACCCCGACCGCGGACGGCTTGGTCGGAGCCTTGATCGCCTCGATCGTCTGCGTCACGGCCGGCGTCTCGCCGTGCCCGCAGACGAGATCGGCGAGCGACACGATGCCGACGAGCTTCTTCTCCCGATCGAGCACGACGAGGCGCTGGATCTGGCGGCCGCTCATCTTGCGCGACGCGTCCTCGATGGACTCGTCCTCGAAGCACCATTCGACCTTGCTCGTCATCACGTCCGATACGCGCGTCTCGTCCGGGTCGTCGCCGCGCGCGATCGATCTCACGACGACGTCGCGGTCCGTCAGGAGCCCGACGAGGCGCTGGTTCAGGCAGACCGGCAAGGAGCCGACGTCGAGGTTGCTCATCCGCTTCGCGGCCTCGCGCACGGTCGTGTCGCCGGCGATCACCTCTACGTTCCGATGCATGACGTCCGAGAGCTTCATGGTGGCCTCCGCGCCGTCGGGGTGCACGATGCGTACCCGCGCGGTCCGCGTGAAGGACGGCCGAGAGGCGGGTCCGACGGTTGCACGCGTGGACCTGCGGCCATGGTCAAGCACGCCAGCCGGAGATGGGCGCGACGATGAGCTCGATCGAGCGCGTGGAGGCCGACGTCTACGTCGTCCCGACGGAGCAGCCCGAGTCGGACGCGACGCTCACCTGGGAGCGCACGAGCGTCGTCGTCGTGCGCGTCTTCGCGGGCGGGGACGAGGGCCTGGGGTGGACGTTCGCCGACGCCTCGGCCGCCGAGCTCGCGGCGGGTCCCGCCGGACCGCGGCCGGAGGAGGGCATCGTCCGCCGCCGAAGGAGGGAGCGGCGCGGCTCGATGATCCGCGCCTCCCTCGCCGTCGGCGGGATCCTCGCGGCGGCCGCGCTCGCCCTCCTCGCGCGCCGGTGGGTACGCCGCCGTCGCGCGTGAGGGCGGGCGGCGCGGCCCTGGGACGAGCCGCCGGTACGACGTCGCCGTCTCGAGGCCGGACGAGACCCGACGAGCGGCCTCTCGGGCCGCCTCTCGACGGGGAGCGCAAGCGCGTCCACCTGCCGCATCCAAAGCTTTCATTTAATTTACCGAATTAACCAACTTGATTAATATAATCGTATTTGACGTATGCTCCCGCCGGCGGCCGCGAGGCCGTCGGGAGGCATGCGCGGGAGATCGCCGAGTTGCGTCCAGTGAACGGCCCCGGCAAGCGCCCGCCCAACAGCACGTCGCTGGAGATGTTCGTCGGTCGGCTGGTGGAGGTGCGGGATCGTCACGTGGTCGTCGTCCTGCCGCTCCCGACGAGCCCGCGCCGGCGCCTCCGCGTCGGCCTCGTCCTCCGCCTCCTGCTCGAGCCGTGCCTGACGCCGGCGCCGGCGCCGTCCCCGCCGGACCTCTGCTTCACGGTGCAAGACGACGAGGTCATCAACGTCATCGTCCGCGAGACCTCGTCGCCGGTCCGACGGCGGTGCGCCGGCGCCCCGACGCGGCGACGTCGGTAGCCCCTCCGAGGCGTCGACGACCGCGCGCCTTCGAGGTCGGGCTGCGCCGGGGCCTCAGTGGTGCATCAGCTGGCGGACGCGCTCGAGCAGCGCGGTCTGCGAGAACGGCTTCTGCAGGAGCATCTCGGCGGCGACGTGCGCCTCTTCGATCGGGATGCTCTCCGGCGAGAAGCCCGAGACGAAGAGGAGCTTCGCCGAGAGGTTCAGATCGTAGAGGCGCCGGCCGAGCTCCGGCCCCGTCACGCCCGGCATCAGGACGTCGAGGATGACGAGGCCGATGCGCTCGCCCTGCTCGCGCGCGACGTCGAGCGCCTCGTTCGAGCCGCTGGCGGCGACGACGCGGTACCCGTGGCGCTCGAGGATCTTCGCGATCGATCGCCGCACGAGATCGTCGTCGTCCACGACGAGGATCGTGTCGGGCCCCTCGTGCGTGACGATCGGCGGCGCCGCCACGCTGGACGTCGGACGGACGGGACGCGAAGGCCGCCGGCGCTCGACGCGCTTGAGGTACAGGCGAAACTGCGTCCCCTGCCCGAGCTCGCTCGAGACGTCGATGCTGCCGCCGCAGTTGCGCGCGAAGGCGTACACCATCGCGAGGCCGAGGCCGCTCCCGCTGCCGGAGGGCTTGGTGGTGAAGAACGGCTCGAAGATGCGCGAGAGCGTCTCGGCGCTCATGCCCTCGCCGGTGTCCGCGACCTCGACCTCGACGTAGGCGCCCGGCGCGAGGCTGTTCCGCTGCGCCTCGGCTTCGCCGAGGACGACGTTGCGCGTCGTGATCTTGAGCGTCCCGCCGCCGGGCATCGCGTCGCGCGCGTTGATGAGGAGGTTGACGAGCGCCTGGTCGAAGCTGCCCTGATCGACCTCGACGGCGTCGACCGCGGGCGAGAGATCGGTCGAGACGATGACCTTGGGCCCGACGACGCGCCGGAGCATCGGCTCGAGCGTGGAGATGAGCTGATTGACGTCGTGCACCGCGACCGGCACCGGCTGGTGACGCGAGAAGCTCAAGAGCTGGCTCGTGAGCTGGGCGGCGCGCGTCGTCGCCTGCGAGATGATGTCGAGCTCGATCGTCAGCTCGGCGTCGAGCGCCGCGCGCTCGCGGGCCGCGGACAGCGCGACCTTCATCGCGGCGAGCATGTTGTTGAAGTCGTGCGCCAGGCCGCCGGCGAGCTGGCCCATCGCCTCCATCTTCTTCGCCTGCTGGAGCGACGTCGTGAGCTGCTCGCGCTCGAACAGCAGCCGCGCGATCTCGAGCGTGATCGGCACCTGGTGCGACAGGAGGACGAGGAGCGAGCGATCGTCCAGGACGAACGGCGGGTCGCCGTCCGTGCGCTCGATGCAGAGCGCGCCGACCGGCTTGTCGTAGAGGGTCAGCGGGACGGCGAGCGCGCGCGTCGGGTCGAACGGGTGGTCGCCGGACGCGCACGAGCCGCCGTCGAGCGGCGGCCACGGCTCCCCCGACTGGTGGACCGCGCGGAGGAGGGCGCCGCGCGGGGAGTCCGCGCCGACCGAGACGGAGAGGTCGCTGCCGCGGTGCCGGAAGACGGCCGTGCCGGTCGTGTTGGGCTCGGGCTGGAACCAGATCGCCGCGCGGGCGGCGTTGATCGAGCTCATCAGCTCGTCGAGGATCCTGCCCGCCTGCTGCTCGGCCTTGAGGTCGCGCCGCGGCGCCTGCGCCACGTGGAGGAGCGCCGCGAGCTGCCGGTTCGTCCGGCTCGAGCGGCGGCTGCTCGTCGAGCGCTCGACGGCCGTGACCTCCGGCACCGGCGCGGGGAGCGCGAACTCCTCGCGGACCCAGCGCGCGCGGTGGACCGCGCCGTGCTCCAGCGCGAGCGTCTCGGCGATGCGGGCCTGGTCGCGCGCGGCGTCTCCGCGCCCGGCGCCGCGGAGCCTGTGCGCGCGCGTTCGAGCGACGCCGTAGAGCACCCACGGGCAGCTCTGTTGGTCGGCGAGCGTCTCGGCCTCGGCGAGCGCCTTGTCCGCCTTTCGATCGTTCCCCTCGAGCCACGCGAGGCAGCCCTCCGCGAGCAGCAAGTGCGCGCGGAGCACGGGGATCCTCGCCATGGAGCGCAGGTCGGTCATCGCGCGGCGCAGGGCGAGGACGAATCGGTCACGCTCGAGGGCGCTCGCGCGGAGCGCCTGGAACATCCGGGCGTGGACGAGCGCGAGGTAGTACTCCGAGACGACGGGGTGCACCGATCTCGCCTCGTACCCCTCGCCCTCGAAGGCGCGCACGAGGTCGTCGAAGTCGTCGCCCAGATCGCCGCGCTCGACGTACCAGCGCGCCCGCGGTCCCCAGGAGAGGAGGCGGTGGAACCCCTGCCCCGCGTTGGTCGGCGAGACCGCCACGAGCTGCTCCGCGAGCCAATCGCTGTTCGGCTCCCGGCCCAGCGCGGCCATCGTGGCGCGCGCGCGGTGCAAGAGGTACTCGGCGACGGCCGGCCGCGTCTTGCTGCGACGAAGTCGATCGAGGCCTCGCTCGAGCCACGACCACGACTCGAGCGACCGACCGCGCCCGGACTGGATCATCTCGACGTTCGCGATGTGGTAGCAGAACTCGTTGAGCTCGAGCCAAGGCCCGAAGATGTCGACGCACTCGCGGGCCAGCGTCATCCCGAGATCGAGCTCGCCGGCGAAGAGCACCGCGGAGGAGCGGAGCTGGAGGCAGAAGACCGTCGTCACGGGGTCGTACTGCTCCGTCGCGATCGCCTCGGCGCTCGCGAACTCGCGGGCGCTCGCGTCGTGGAGACGGAGCGCCTTCAGGACGAAGCCGTGGATCGCACGGGCGCGCGCCGTGGCCCGGGCCGAGGCGCCCTGCTTGCTCAGCTCGACGGCCTCGGCGCTGCTCTGCACGAGGCGGAGGGGCTCTCCGTACTCGAGGCCGAGCCGCGCGTTCTGGTAGTGCAGCCCGGAGAGCAGCTCGAGCTCGTCGCGCCCGAGCTTGCGCGCCGAGCGCTCCACGAACCTCCGCGCCTTGGCGCCGACGACGGCGACCGCGGTCCGCGCGGCCGAGCCGACGGTGCCGACCGGCATGCGCACGCCGAGCGCGAGGAAGGCTCGCTCGAGCATCTGGGAGGCGCGCGCGGGCTCGGCGCGCGTCTGGTACACCCACGCGAGCCGGCCGAGCAGCGTCGCGCGCTCCTTCGGGTCGGCCGAGCACTCGAGCGCGGCCTCGAACGCCGCGAGGCTCTCGTCGAGCCTCCCGAGCCGGAGCTGCGCCTCGCCGACGGCGCGGTGGTGCTGCGCGTCGAGCCGCCGCTGCGCCCGCGCCGCCGCGTTCTTCGCGTGCTCGAGGAACTCGAGCGCCGTCTCGTTGCTGAAGCGCTCGAGCGCCGCCCTCGCGGCCGCGCGGCAGGCGTCGAGGGCTCGCGAGGGGTCTCGCTCGATCTCGCCGGCGACGAAATGGAGCGCGATCGCGCACAAGGCGTCGACGTTCGTCGCGCCCTCGGCGGCGAGCGCCTCGGCGACCCGCTGGTGGAGCTTCTTGAGGGTCGACGCGTCGATCCCGTCGAGCAGCATCTCGCGGAGGCTGTCGTGGACGAAGCGATGGCAGCCGTCTCCGTCGGGCTCGACGAGCCCCGCGCGCCGCGCCGCCGCCATTCCGAACCCGAGGTCGTCGACGGAGAGCTCCACCACGCGACCGAGGAGCTCGTCCTCGAACGACGTCCCGATCACCGCCGCGGCCTCGAGCACGCGCTGCGTCGCCGCCGGGAGCTCTCCGAGCCGCCTGCCGAGCAGCGCGAGCGCCCCGCTCGGGAGGACGACGCGGTCGGCGCGGGCCACGTCGAACAGCCACGCCCGAGAGTGCGGCCGGACGGCGCCCGCGTCGAGGAACGCGCCGAGCACCTCGAGGACGCCGAGGACCGTCCCGTCGGCCATCGCGTGGACGCGCCGCACGAGCGCCTCGCTCGCGGTCGGCTCGCCGAGGTGCGAGGCCACGAGCGCGCCGACCTGCGTCTCGGTCAGCGGCCCGAGATCGACGCGCAGCGTCCGCTTCGGCTGCGCCGCGGCGAAGCGCGCCGCCAGCTCTCCGCCGCTGTCCGATCGCGCGCCGAGCAACAAGACGACCGGCGCTTCGCCGATCCGGTGAACGACGCGCATCAAGGCGTCGGCGCTCGCCGGGTCGATCCACTGGATGTCGTCGATGAACAAGTAGAGGGGCCGGCCCCCGGCGAGGCGGAGGAGGATCTCCGCGGCGCCCTCCGACAGCGTCTCGCCGGCGGCGTTGCTCGGCGGCACGCTCTCGGCGCGGGGCTCTCCGCTCGGCGCGCCGCCGAGGCTCGGGGCGATGACGGTCGCGACCGGCGCGAGCTTGCCGAGGCTCGCGAGGAAGTCGTCGTCGGCGCTGACCGCTCGGCTTCGCCGCTTCGTCGAGCTGACGTGCGCCTCGAGGATCCGGCGCAGCGACGAGAGCGGCGCGTCGTTCCTCGTGCACTTCACCTCGATGACCGCGCCGAGCTCGCGCACCTGTCCCGCGACGAACGAGAGGAGCCGCGTCTTGCCGGCGCCGCGCTTGCCGCTGACGAGGACCACGCCGCGGTCGCGGGCCGACGGCTCGGCGTCGCCTCCCCTCGCGCGCCGATCGGACCCGCCGCCGAGGAAGTCGACGACCTGCTCGAGCTCGACGTCGCGCGCGACGAGCGGGATGGCGCGGCGATCGACCTCGTAGCCGGCCGGCCCGAGGAGCGGCTCGCCGCGCGCCATCCGCTCGAGGTCCGCCTTCACCGCGCGCGCCTCGGCGTAGCGGTCCTCCGGGTCGCGCTCGAGCAGTCCGGCGACGATCTCGGCGAGGCCGACCGACACCGCAGAGGCGATGAGCTCCATGCGAGCGTCCGCGCCGAACGGACCGAAGCCCGTCCGCGTCGACAGCGGCTTCCCCGTCAGGCACTCGAGCAGGACCCGCCCGACCGCGAAGAGATCGGTGCGCCCGTCCACCCGCCCGGGCATCACGAGCTGCTCGGGCGCCGCGTACGCCGCCGTGCCCGCGGCGTCTTCGCGCCCGAGCCGCTCGATCGGCGTCGCGAAGCCGAAGTCGACGAGCTTGAGCGCGTCGGTCCCGCTCTCGATGATGATGTTGCGCGGCTTGACGTCCCGGTGGACGAGCCCGGCGTCGTGGACCGCGGAGAGCGCGTCGAGCAGCTCGCTCAGGAGGGCGACGCACACGCCCTCCTCGAGCCGCTCCGTCTGCATCCGGCTCGCGAGCGTCTCGCCGCGGATCAGCTCCATGACGAGGTACGGCAGGCCGTCGATGTCGCCGACCTCGAGGACCGCCGGGAGCGCGCGGTGCTTGACCCGGGCGAGCGCCACGGCCTCCCGGTAGATCCAGCGCGTCCAGCGCGCCTTCACGCTCGGCAGCTTCACGGCGCAGGCGGTCCCATCCTGGACCGCTCGGTAAACCACCGAGTGCGCGCCCCGTCCGAGCTCGTCGAGGATGTGGATGCCCGGAAGCTGCGGGCCGGTGGGAGCCATCACTGCCCGGCCAGGCTACCCCGGGTGGCGCCTTCGAGGAACGCGCAAACGTTGCGCCGCGACGATCGGGAGAGACGATCAAGAGATCGGGTGGATACGCCGCTCCACGGGCAGATGCGCGCCGAACGGCGCGTCGCCGAAGAGGAGCCGATGCGCCGACGCGCACACGGCCTTCACCACGCGCGCGCCGCCCACGAGCCACGGCGGCGTGAGATCGACGAACAGGACCTCGTCGCCGTCGTCCGCCTCGCCGTCACGACGCGTCGCGCCACGAGGGCGCTCGGCGACGTACCGGACGTGCTCTCCCGCGAGCCACGAGCGGAGCTGCGGGTGCCGCGAGGGCGCCTGATGGAAGTCGAGGTGCCCCATCGCCGTCGGCTCCACGCGCGGCGACGGCTCCGCGATCGGCTCTCCCCAGAGGAACCCGAGGACCTGGATCGCCTCGCGCGTCGCGGCGTCCACCGCGGCGCGCCGCTCCGGCCGCGCCGCGAAGCCGAGCGCGAGGGGCGCGCCGGATCGCGTGGGGAACCCGAAAACGCCCACGACCTCGAGGCCGCGCGAGAACGAGCCCGCGCGCGGCTCGGGGAACGCCCAGGTCGACCACTCGTAGCTGGGCGTCGCGCCCGCGACCTCGACGACCTCGCCGTCGAGGCGCTCGGGCCGCGTGTAGCCGTACCACGACGCGAGCACGCGATCGCGCTCGGCCAGCTCCCAGAGGGCGCGCTGGCACGCCCGGGACCAGTCCGAGTGGATCGCGACGCCGTTCGAGCGCGCCGGACGCCACCGCGCCGGCTCGTCGCTCTCGGGGAAGAGCTCGCGGTGCGCGCACGCCCGCACGGCGAGGCCGCCGGCGGTCCGGAGCGCGTGCTCGGACGCGGGAGCGCGCAGCGCCTCGACGACGCTCGCGCGCTCCAGCAGCTCGAACCAGCTCCTCGACGCGGGCGTCGCGTCGTCGGGCGCGCCGCCGCGCTCGAGCGACGCGGCGGAGCCGGTGATCTCCTCGCCGTCGGGCGCGACGCTCGCGATCCCCGCGCGGCGGATGGCGAGGCCGTCCGCGACGACGACGTCCTCGCAGCTCTCGGGGGGCGACCAGCCCTCAGGCAGCCGGAACATGGGCGGCGCGACCGCGGAGGACGGGCTCGCTCGCGCGGCCGTGGACCTCGGCGAGCTCCGTGCAGAACGCGTAGAAGTGATCCATCGAGTCGCGGAGCACCTCGCGCATGCGCGGGAGCATGCGCGGATCGCCGACGAGGTCGTCGATGGAGTCGAGCGCCTCCTCGACGTGGCCTCGGTCGATCTCGATGTGTTTGTCGATCACCGTCATCGACGACCGCGGGATCCCGCACCGCTCTTCGAGGAGGCGGAGCCACTCGGGCCCGACGACGACCGTGAAGTACTCGCCGAAGAGGATGTACGCGAGGAAGAGCGTGGGGTCCTCGTCGATCGTCTCGACGACGAACGCGACGTGCCGCTCCATCGACGGGAGCACGCCGGGGCTCGCCTCGACGGACGTGGGCAGCGAGGCGAGGTCGTCCTCCGCCCAGCGGAAGTGCCCCGCCTCCTCGACGAGCTTGTGCTTGAAGTGCTCGGCCAGCTCGTGGTCGCCGCGCGCGAGGGCGAGCTTGCGCGCGCGCACGAGGCAGATCGGCGTGTGGCGCAGCAGGTAGTGCAGGTTCGTCAGGTAGGCGCGGATGCAGACCGCGTCGACGTTTCCGCCCTCCGCCATCTGGAAGAGCAGGTTCTGACGGGACTTGGTCTTGGCGAACGTCTCGATGTCGGCGCGGAGCGCGTCAGCGATCATGATCTCTCTCTCGGTGGACGACGACGGAGGGTGGGCGGGGCGTGACCTCGATCGGACGAGGCCACGCCCGCGGCTCGTCAGAAAGTCGCGCGTGCAAACTTCTTCATCGCTGCCTCCTTTCCGCGTTCGGCGTGGTGTTGATGTCGAGGAACTGAGTCGTGAACGTGCGCTCCGCGTCTTCGTCCAGAAACTTCGTGAACCGGAGGACCTGCCCCCAGCGCTCCGAGCTCATCGTCGCGGTCACGAAGAGGCCCTGGCCGCTGAGGTGGCGCACCATCGCGCGGTTGCCCGGCGAGGTGTCGACCTCCATCCGCCGGACGCCCGCCGCGCGGAAGGGCGCGTAGCAGCGCTCCGTGAAGCGGGTGAGCAGGGCCTGCCGCCGGTACTCGGGCAGGATCCCGGCTACGCGCCAGTAGTAGGTCGACCAGTCCGACGGGTTGCCGGTGACGACGCCGACGATCTTCTCGCCGTCGCGGAAGACGAAGACGTCCATCTCCTCGCCGAAGCGACGCTTCGCCTCGGTCATCTCCTCTTCCAGCCACTGCTTGCCGGTGTTGAACGTCCGGGGGAAGAGCTCAGCCATGAACGGGAGCACGTCGGCGAGGCGCGCGTACTCGACGCGGATCTCGTCGAGCTGCCACGGCAGGACGCTCCTCCAGTCGATCCCCCACAGCCTTTGGGACATCGAACGGTGCGGACTCGAGTCTTCACTCGCGCGCCGGACGCCGGACTCGGGGGCCTCGTTCTCGCGGGCGCGCGCTTCGTGCGACATCCGCGTAGAGGTACCGTCGCCGCCGCGCGTGGGCCAAGGAATCGGGAGTAAATTCCCCGATTATGGCAGTAAGCTCGGGCCGTATCTCGATCGGCCGCGTCCGGATTTTTTTCGGGACAATCGTCGATCATCCCGATTGAGCAACGACAACCATGACAGCTGCGCTTTACTGGGGCCGACCTTGATGTCCGTGTCGCCCCACCCGCCGAGAAGTGCCCCCAGGCCCGCCGCTCCTCCCCGGCTCCTCCTCGTCGAGGACGACACCTCGCTCCGCGAGGCGCTCGTGCGCATGCTCGCGCGCCGCTTCGAGGTCACGGCGCTCGCGGACGGCGCGAGCGCCGCGGAGCGCTTGAGGGCCGATCGGTTCGACGTCGTCCTGAGCGACATCCACCTCCACGGGATGAACGGGATCGATCTGCTCCGGCTCGTCCGCTCCGCCGACCTCGACGTCCCCGTCATCTTGATGACCGGCCTCCCCAACGTCGACAGCGCGATCGAGGCCATGGACCTCGGCGCGCTGACGTACATCAAGAAGCCGTTCGACGTCGGCGTGCTCGACGCCGCGCTCGCCCGCGCGGCCAAGCTCGCGGCGCTCGCCCGGGCGAAGCGCGAGGCCATCGACGCCGGGCTCGGCGGATCGCACGCCTCGAACGAGCAAGCCGCGCTCACGACGAGCTTCGATCGGGCGCTCGCGTCGATGAGGATCGCCTTCCAGCCGATCGTCGACGGGCGCTCTCGCACGACCATCGGGTTCGAGGCGCTGATGCGCTCGAACGAGCCGACGATGCCGACGCCCGGGGCCGTGCTCGACGCCGCGGAGCGGCTCGATCGCATCCACGACGTCGGCCGGTGCGTCCGCGAGCGCACCGCCGCCGCCTTCGAGGCGGCCGACGGCGGCGAGCTCGTCTTCGTCAACCTCCACGCCGCGGACCTGCTCGACGACGATCTGTTCGACGCGAACGCCCCGCTCACCAGGCTCGCGCACCGGGTCGTGCTCGAGATCACCGAGCGGGCCGCCATCAGCGACATCAGCGACGCCAGGCAGCGCACCGCCGAGCTCCGGCAGCGCGGGTACAAGATCGCGATCGACGACCTCGGCGCGGGCTACGCGGGCCTCACGAGCTTCGCGACGTTCGAGCCCGAGATCGTGAAGCTCGACATGTCGCTCGTGCGCGGGATCGAATCGTCGAGCGTGAAGCGCCTCATCGTCGGGCGCATCGCCGGCCTCTGCCGCGATCTCCAGATGCGCGTCGTCGCGGAGGGCATCGAGACCACCGAGGAGCTCTCGTGCATGCTCGACCTCGGGTGCGAGTACCTCCAGGGGTTCTTGCTCGGCCGCCCCGAGGAGGGCCGGCGCGCGAGCACCTACCCGTGGTGACCCCGGCGAGCCCGAGACCGCTCTCGGGCTCGACGCGCCCTTCGCTCGTGACGAACGCCCGCCGGCTCACACCGCGCGCGCGGCGCGCTCGCTGACGACGTCGACCGCGAGCCGCGTCCGCACGAGCCTGAGCGCGTGCTCGACGCCCTTCACCCGCGTCTCGACGCGCTCGATCAGCCGGAGCTTCGCCTTGTCCTCGTCCGCGAGGCGCGCGTACACGTCCTCCTCGAAGACGATCTGCCCGGTCTCGGCGCAGTGCTGGACGCGCGCGGCGCAGTTCACGGTCTGCCCGAAGTAGTCGATCGCGTCGTTCGCCGTGACGACGTAGCAGGGCCCGGTGAAGAGCCCGAGCTTGATGCCGGTGAGCTCGCCGTTGGCGGCGTCGACGCGGAACTCCTCGAAGGCGTGCAGGCACGCGATCGCCGCGCGCACTCCGCCGAGCGGGTCGACGAACGCGGCCATGACCGCGTCGCCCATCGTCTTCACGACCACGCCTCCGTGCGCGTCGATCACCCTCCGGAGCACGTCGAAGTGATCGTCGACGAGCCGGAACGCCGCCGCGTCTCCGGCGGCCGTGTAGAGCGCGGTCGAGCCGGTGAGGTCGCTGAAGAGGATCGTCGAGCTCGCGACCTTCAGCGGGGTGCTCGGCTTGAGGAGGTCCTTCGAGAAGAGGCGGCGGAACTCGGTCATCGTGGTGACGACGTGCGCCGTCGCCGCCAGCGTGGCGTAGCCGAGGCGCTCGATCTTCACGTGGAGCTGCGCGGGGGTCGCGTTGACCACGACCACCTGCCCCTCGGGCGCGACGCGGAGCTCCGCGGGGGACAGCGCGCCCCCCTCGAGCCGAGCCTCGGCCCGCGCGGGCGCGCCCGCGGCGACCTCGAGCGAGGCCACCGCGCCGCCCCGCGCGAAGAGGCGGTAGCGGCCGGGCTCGGACGGGGCCTCGAGCGTCCGCGCCTCGCCCTCGCCGACGACGGCTTGCACGACGACGTGCGGCGTCCGCCAGGGCCCGCCGATGCAGAACATCCGGTTCGTCACCTCGCGGACGCTCGGGTGCGGGACGAAGGTCGCCTCGACGGCGCGATCGAGCTCGACGCCGTACGACAGGTCGCAGAGCTGGCAGTGGCTCTCGCTCCCGACGTCGGCGAGCGAGGTCACCTGATCGTTCGCCGTCCGGCAGCTCGGGCAGACGAGCGCCCAGCGGAGCTCGACGATCCCGAGCGTCACGGCGTGGAGGAGCGCGCGGAGCGTCTCGCGCCCGTCGAGGCCGCGGTCGCGGGCGAGCTCGAAGGGCCGGACGCGGACGAGATCGGCGTCCGGCGCCGTCCGGATGAGCTCGACGATCGCCTCGACCACGCCCGCGTCGAGGCCGCGCTTGCCGAGCTCGCGGCGCGCGAAGTCGAGGCGCTCCGCGTTGGCGGGAGACGACGGCTTGAGGTACGGGCTCGGCGCGTGGTCGCGGAGGTGGGCGTCGATCGACTCGGCGAGGCGCGCCATGCCGGCCACGATGCGCTTGCCCTGGAGCCGCGCGACGGGTTGGAGCGCCCAGTGGCGCGGCTCGAGCTCGAGCCGAAGCGTGGCGCGCGTCCCGCCGTCGCGGCTCGGCTCGAGCGTGACGCCGTAGGTGTACGCGTGGAGCGGCCCGTTGCGCATCTTGCGGTAGACGCTGAACGACTTGTTGAGCGTCCACTCGAACGGCGCCTCCTCGTAGCTCATCGAGAAGCCGGCCGCGCGCGCCTCGACCACGAAGCGCGCGCTGCTCTTCGAGCCGGGCTCGATGGGCCGGTAGACGTTGCTGCTGCCGATGACGAGCCTGTTGGCACGATCGGTGTCGGTGATGAGGGGCCACACGTCCGGCGGCGCGGACGCGAGGGTGATCGTCGACGTTACGACCACGGAGCGCATCGGGCGGCCAAAGTACCACTATACTCACGACCGTGGGCGCGCCCGGACAGAAGAAGGGTCGCTACGGCGTCGGCGTCGTCGCGGCGCTCGCGGTCGTGCCGGTCGTCGGCGCGGTGGTCTTCCTCCTCCTCTTGCCCAGCATCGTCCGCGCCCGCGCGATCGCGGAGGCGCGCGAGGCGGGCTTCGAGCTCACCGTCGACCGCGTCGGCGTCGGCCTCGACGGCGTCACCCTCCGCGACGTGACCGCCAAGGCCACCCGCACCCCCGGGCTCTCGGCGCGGGTCCGCGAGATCCACCTCGCCGGCCTCTCGGCCACGGACGCGCGCGTCGCCGGCCTCGAGGCCCGGCTCGAGGGACCGCGGCAGGACCTCGAGGTCGGCCTCGCGGCCATCCTGGCCGATCATCGCCGCCGGTTCGCCGGGACGCCGGCGAAGCCGCGCCGCCTGTCGATCGTCGGCGCGCGCCTCACCTGGGAAGGACCCGCGGGCGAGCGCCTCGCGGCCTCCGACGTCGCGGTCGACGTCGAGTCGCACGGCGCCGGCGTCGAGGACGTCCACGGGAGCGTCGGCCGCTTCGAGCTCACGACGCCGAAGGCCGAGCTCGGCCCGTGGGCGAGCACCTTCGAGCGGAGCGGCGGGACCTCGCGCGTGCGCGTCGCCTTCGATCCGCCGGTGCCCGACGGGCCGAGCGCGCTCCTCATCTGGCCGCGGTCCGGCGTGACCGAGCTCGCCGTCAACGTGCCGCGCTCGTCGTTCGACAAGCTCGGCGTCAAGCCGTCGGCGCTCGGCCTGCCGGCCGAGCCCGCGATCGACGTCCAGCTCTCGCTCCGCGGCGCGCTCTCCGAGAGCGCGCGATCGGAGCTGACGTTCGAGGCGACGCTCTGGGGCCTCCGGCCGAAGGGGCTCTCGCGCGCGATCGACGTCCACCTGGAGGGCACCGCGGCGAGCGCGGACGGCAGGCCCCTCGAGCTGGCGAAAACGAACGTCACGCTCGGACCGTTCGTCGCGGGCGTGACCGGGACCGTCACGCCGTACGCCGGCGGGTTCCAGCTCGACGCCGTCTTCAAGACGCTCCCGACGCCCTGCGAGCAGCTCGCCCGGGCCGAGGCGAAGAACATGGGCCCGCTGGCCGCGACCCTGCAGGCCCTCGGCCAGACGACCGGCGCGCTCCGGGTGACCGGCGCGGTCGACGCCTCCGGCGCCGTGACGTACGACACGGCCGCGCCGGAGGCGGCCACCCTGAGCTGGACGGCGAAGGAGACGTGCGGCGTGTCGATCTTCGGCATGTGACCTGCTATGAAGCGCTGGCCATGCGTGGATTCCTTCAGCCCGCCCTCAAGAACGTTCCCTCCGAGACCCAGACCGCGTTCGCGAAGCTCTCGCGGCACCGTCGCGCGCACCTCGCCGCGGCCGCGCAGACGTCCCTCGTGAAGGCGTCGCAGTGGTCCCGCGGCGACGGCGTCGCCCCGGCCGTCGCCGAGGCGCTCGAGAAGCACGTCACCGCGCACCTCGCCAAGAAGAAGGGCTGATCGCGCCCGCGCCTCGCGCGGGCGGAGGACGGACCCGCCGTCGCGGCGACGGCCTCGTCGCCGCGCCGCTTTCGACGACCGCCGCGCGGATCCGACCGCGGCGCCGGTCGCGGCGCCGCCTCGACGCGCCTGCGCCTCAGCCGCGGCGCTTCGCGAAGTCGTTCATGAACGAGGCGAGCGCCTCGCACCAGGAGAGCTCCGCCGCGTTGTAGATCGACGCGCGGATCCCTCCGACGGCGCGGTGCCCCTTGAGGCCGATCATCGCCTCGGCCGCCGCCTCCTTCACGAAGGCCTCTTCGAGCTCCGGGGTCGGCAGGCGCCAGACGACGTTCATGATCGAGCGGCACGCCGGCTCGACGGGGCAACGGTAGAACCCGCCCGAGCCGTCGATCGCGTCGTAGATCGCCTTCGCCTTCTTCCGGTTCCGCGCCTCGATCGCGTCGACGCCGCCCTCGGCCTTCATCCAGCCGAGCGTGTTGCGCACCAGGTAGATCCCGAAGGTCGGCGGCGTGTTGTAGAGCGAGCGGTTCTCGGCGACGGTCCGGTACTGGAAGACGGTCGGGATGTCCCTCCGACCTCGCGCGGTCATCTCCTTCTTGAGCGCGACGATCGTGACGCCGCTCGGGCCGATGTTCTTCTGCGCGCCCGCGTAGATCACGTCGAACTGCGCGGCGTCGACGCGGCGGCCGAGGATGTCGCTCGACATGTCGACGATCAACGGCGCCTCGACCTTCGGGAACGGCGTCTCCGGTCCGAGCGCGTACTCGACGCCGTGGATGGTCTCGTTGCTCGTGACGTGGACGTAGGCGGCGCCCTCGCCGGTCAACGCGAGCTCGTCCTGCCTCGGCACGCGGACGTAGCTCTTGTCGTCGCGCTTGGTGCTCGCGGCGACGCGCGGCTCGCCCCCGCCGATCGCCTTGACGGTGCGCGCCTCGGCGAACGCCTTCTCGCCCCACGCCCCGGTGACGACGAAGTCCGCCGTCGCGCCGGGCCCGAGGAAGTTCATCGGGATCTGCGCGAACGCCGTCGACGCCCCGCCCTGCACGAAGAGCACGTCCCACGCGTCGAGCGGCGTCCCGAGCAGCTCCGCCACGAGCGACGTCGCCTCGTCGTGGACCTTCTCGTAGACCTTCCCGCGGTGGCTGTGCTCCATGATGCTCATCCCGGAGCCCTCGAAGTCGAGGAGCTCCTCGCGCGCGCGCTCGAGCGCGGCCAGGGGAAGCGCGGCGGGACCAGCGTTGAAGTTCATCGCTCGGCTCATCGGCGGGGACTCTACCACCGGCGCCGGCGCCCCCGACAGCGAGCGGCGCTTCCCCGATGGACGCCCGCGTTTTCTTGTATGCTGCGCCGCGTGAGCCGCCTGCTCTTCGCTGCGCCCGTGCTGACGCTCGCCGTCGCGTGCAACGGCAAGGCCACGCGCGCGCAGTGCACCGAGATGCTCGACCGCTACGTCGACATGACGATCGCCGGCGATCCGACGCTGGCCGACCTCTCGCCCGAAGAGTCCCGCGCGGCGCGCGAGATGAAGCGGGCGCTCCGCAAGGCCGAGCCCGGGTACGCGCGCGTCGAGAGCCAGTGCGAGTCCGAGATCTCGAAGAGCGAGTACCGCTGCGCGATGAAGGCCCCCACCCCGGAGACGTGGCAAGCATGCATCGACTGACGAAGATGGGTCTCTGCCTCTCGATCCTCGCCGCCGCCGCCGCGGCGCCCGCCTGCGGAGGGAAGAAGAACCCCGACGATCCGACCGCGAAGGCCAGCCCCGACGCCGGCGACGACGACGAGGAGAACGGCGACGGCGGCGCGGAGAACGCGGCGAAGAAGGACGCCTGCAACGGCTTCGACATCGGCAACCTCGAGGACCTGCTCGCCAAGAGCGACTGCGAGGTCCCCGACGCCAGGCCCGAGACCGTCGACAACCCGGACATGAAGGGCAAGCTGGAGGTCACGCTCACGGCGAGCCCGACGCGCGTGATCCCGGGCGGCAAGGTCGACCTCCTCGTCACGTTCGCCAACAAGACCGCCGAGCCGCTCCCGCTCAGCTTCCGCATCGACCCGCTGGCGCGCTTCGAGACCGAGGCCTACGACGCGAAGAAGAAGCGCGTCGACGTCCCCTCGAGCAGCCCGCCGCCGCCGCCGAAGGGGCACACCCCGCCGCCGCCCGCCGAGCCGAAGGTCGCGCGGGTGACCGTGGCGCCGAACGGGAGCGCGCGCGTCCGCGTCCCCTGGGAGGCCGTGAAGATGAAGTGGGCGCCCGACAAGGTCCGCGGCACCGCCGTCGAGCGCGGCTACCCGCGGGTCCCGGCGGGCAACCTGCCGAAGGGCAAGTACACCGTGAAGGTCGTCACGCCGCTCATCGGCGTCTACGAGGGCGGCGATCACGAGGTGAGCGCGCCGGCGCTCGAGATCGAGGTCGGGCAGTGACCGCGCGGGGCCTCCATCGATGGCGGGGGTGACGGCGGATCCGCCCGCGAGCGCCGGCTCCGGCGAGGCGCCCGACGCGATCGCGCCCGACTCGACCGGGCCCGACGCCCGGAGCGAGGCCTTCCGCGCGGTGTTCTTCGGGACGCCGCAGTTCGCGGTGCCCTGCCTCGACGCGCTCGTCGAGATCGCCGACGTCGCGGCCGTCGTCTGCCAGCCCGACAAGCCGCAGGGGCGCGGGCTCGAGCTCGCGGCTCCGCCGGTGAAGCGGCGCGCGCTCGAGCTCGGGATCCCCGTCGTCCAGCCGACGAAGCTCCGGACCGGCGAGTTCGCCGCGTGGCTCCGCGAGCAGAGCGCCGACGTCGCGCTGGTCGTCGCGTACGGGCGCATCCTGCCGAAGGACGTCCTCGAGGCGCCGCGCCTCGGCTGCGTGAACGTCCACGCGTCGCTCCTGCCGAAGTACCGCGGCGCCGCGCCGATCACCTGGGCGATCGTGCGCGGCGAGCCCGAGACCGGGATCACGCTGATGCAGATGGACGAGGGCATGGACACGGGCGCGATGCTCGAGCAGCTCCCGACCGAGATCGTCGCCGACGAGACCGCCGGCGATCTGTCGGAGCGCCTCTCGGCGCTCGGCGCGCTGGCGGTCCGCAAGGGGCTGCCGAGGTACGTCGCCGGCGGCTACACGCCGATCCCGCAGGACGACGCCCGCGCGACCGCCGCGCCGATCCTGAAGAAGGAGGACGGCCGGATCGACTTCACGAAGCCCGCGCGCGCCGTGCACGATCACGTCCGCGGGATGAGCCCGTGGCCGGGCGCCTTCACGACCTCGCGCGGCAAGGGCCTCAAGGTCCACGCCACCCGCGTGACCGATCTCCCAGCGGGCGGCGGCGCGGCGGCGCCGGGCACGGTGGTCCTCGCGGACAAATCGCGCGTCGTCGTCGCCTGCGGCGAACGCGCGGTCGAGCTCCTCCGGGTCCAGCTCGAGGGCAAGAAGGCGATCGGCGCCCACGACTGGTTCGCCGGCCGCGGCGTGGCCGAGGGCGACGTCCTCGGCGCGCCCGTCGGGACCTGATCCCCGGACCCGCGCGCCCGGCCCGGGTCGAGCGGGCCGGGATCGAGCGGCGTCGAGCGGGCCTGGATCGAGCCGAAACCTGACAGCCCGCGGACAGGTACACGCGCGCGGCGGCCCCGGGCGCCGCCGCCAGGGCTTTTCATTTCGGGCCTGCCGAGCAACATTTGTGCGCTTCGGATGAAGAGCGCGGCGAAGAGCACGAAGGCGCGAGCGTCGGCGAACGTCGACGCGCTCGCCGCCTTTCATCCGGCCGTGGCGGAGTGGTTCCGCGCGGCGCTCGGCGAGCCCACCCGCGCGCAAGCGCTGGCGTGGCCGCCCGTCGCGGAGGGCAAGACCACGCTCCTGCTCGCGCCGACCGGCTCCGGCAAGACGCTCGCGGCGTTCCTCTCCGCGATCGATCGGCTGTCGCGCTCGCCCGAGCCCGACCCCAAGCGCCGCCTCCGCGTCCTCTACGTCTCGCCGCTCAAGGCGCTGGCGGTGGACGTCGAACGGAACCTCCGCGCGCCGATCGCCGGGATCGCGGCCGTCGGCGGCCGGCTCGGCGCGGAGCTCCGCCGGCTCGAGGTCGCCGTCCGCACCGGCGACACGCCGACGCCCGAGCGCGCGAAGATGATCCGGACCCCGCCGGACGTCCTCATCACGACGCCCGAGTCGCTCTACCTGCTCTTGACCTCGAGCCAGCGCGAGATCCTCGCGTCGGTCGAGACGGTCATCATCGACGAGATCCACCAGATGGCCGCGAGCAAGCGCGGCGCGCACCTCTTTTTGTCGCTCGAGCGGCTCGAGGCGCTGCGGAGGCGGGCCGAGCCCGCGACCCGCGGTCTGCAGCGCGTGGGCCTGTCGGCGACGCAGCGCCCGCTCGACGAGATCGCGCGGCTGCTCGGCGGCGGCGACGCGAGGGGCAAGCGCGTCGTCCCGCGCCCGGTCGTGATCGTCGACGCCTCGGCGAAGAAGACGCTGTCCATCACCGTCGAGGTCCCGCCGCCGATCGCCGCGGCCCCCGCCCCCGACGGCGGCCTCGATCTCGACGACCTCGGCGCGGACGACACCAAGAGCATCTGGCCCCAGGTCCACGCGCGCCTCGTCGAGCGCGTGCGCGGCGCGCGCTCGACGATGATCTTCGTGAACAGCCGGCGCCTCGCCGAGCGCCTCGCGACGGCGCTGAACGAGACGGCCGGCGAAGAGATCGCGCTCGCCCACCACGGCTCGGTGGCGAAGGACACGCGGCGCGCGACCGAGGAGCGGCTCAAGGCCGGCGATCTCCCCGCGATCGTCGCGACGTCCTCGCTCGAGCTCGGCATCGACATGGGCGCCGTCGACCAGGTGATCCAGGTCGAGGCGCCGCCGTCGGTGGCGTCGGGCATCCAGCGCATCGGCCGCGCGAGCCACCACGTCGGGGGCGTGCCGTCGGGCGTGCTCGTGCCGAAGCACAAGCACGATCTCCTCGCCTGCGCCGCCGCGGCGGCCGGCATCGAGGACGGCGACGTCGAGGCGACGTACTACGCGCGGAACCCGCTGGACGTGCTCGCGCAGCAGATCGTGGCGATCGCCGCGGTGGGCCTCGGGCAGGCGCCCGCGCGCGCCTCCGCGCGGCGCGCCTCCCGCCGCGCCGACGAGCGCCCGGTCGAGACCGACGTCGAGGAGCTCTGGTCGCTCGTCCGCGGCGCGGCGCCGTTCGCGGACCTCCCGCGCGCGAGCTTCGACGGCGTCCTCGACATGCTCTCCGGCCGCTACCCGAGCGACGAGCTCGCCGATCTCCGCCCGCGCATCACGTGGGATCGCTCGGGAGGCACGATCGCGCCGCGCGCCGGCGCCCAGCGGCTCGCGATCCTCAACGGCGGGACGATCCCGGACCGCGGCCTCTACGGCGTCTTCCTCGCGGACGACTCGAGCGCGGACGGCGAGGTCGCGAAGGGCTCGACGAAGGGGAAGCCGTCGCGGCGCGTCGGCGAGCTCGACGAGGAGATGGTGTTCGAGCTCCGCGAGGGTGAGGTCTTCCTCCTCGGCGCCTCGTCGTGGCGGGCCGACCAGATCACGCGCGACCGCGTCCTCGTGACGCCCGCGGCCGGGGTCCCGGGGAAGATGCCCTTCTGGCACGGCGACCGGGCGGGGCGCACCGTCGCCTTCGGGACGCGCATCGGCAAGCTCGCGCGGCGGATCGCCGAGTCCGCGTACGCCGACGCGCTGGCGCTCTTGACGAAGGAGCACCACCTCGACGCGCGCGCGGCCGCCGACCTCGTCGCCTACGTCGGCGAGGAGACGAAGGCGGCCGGCACCGTCCCGAGCGACCGCACGATCGTGGTCGAGCGCGTCCCCGACGAGCTCGGCGATCTCCGCGTCTGCCTGCTCACGCCGTTCGGGAGCCGCGTGCACGCGCCCTGGGCGATGGCGGCGCTCCGGCGCCTCCGCGAGGCGCGCGCCGGCGACATCGAGGCGGTCTGGTCCGACGACGGCATCGTGTTCCGCGTCCCGGGCGGCGAGGCGCCGCCGCCCGTCGAGCTCCTCTTCCCGTCGCCGGACGAGGTGGAGGACGTCGTCACGCGCGAGCTCGCGGCGTCGTCGCTCTTCGCCGCGCGCTTCCGCGAGGCGGCCGCGCGCGCCCTGCTCCTCCCGCGCCGCGCGATCGGCAAGCGCACGCCCTTGTGGGCCCAGCGCAAGCGCTCGGCCGACCTGCTCGCCGTCGCCTCGCAGTTCCCGGCGTTCCCGATCGTCCTCGAGACGTACCGCGAGGTCCTCCGCGACGCGTTCGACCTCCCCGGCCTCGTCGAGCTCCTCGGCGCCGTCGAGTCGCGCAAGATCCGCGTCACGACCGTCGACGCGCCGGTCCCCTCGCCCTTCGCCGCGTCGCTGCTCTTCGCGTTCGTCGGCAACTTCATCTACGACGAGGACGCCCCGGCCGCCGAGCGGCGCGCCCAGGCGCTGACGATCGATCACGCGCAGCTCCGCGAGCTCCTCGGCGAGGCCGAGCTCCGCAAGCTGCTCGATCCCGAGGTCGTCCTCGAGCACGAGCGAAAGCTCCAGCGGGAGGACCGCCCGCTGAAGCACGCCGACGCCCTCCACGACCTCTTGTTGTGGGTGGGCGACCTGTCCGCCGGCGAGATCGCGCGGCGCGTCCACCACGACGGATCGGAGACGCGCCCCGAGGACGCGTGGCTCCGCGAGCTCGTCCGGGACAAGCGCGTCGTGCGCGCGCGCCTCGCGGGAGAGCCGCGCGTCTTCGCGGTCGAGGACGCCGCGCGCTACCGCGACGCGCTCGGCGTGGTGCTCGAGCGCGGGCTGCCCGACGTGTTCCTCCAGAAGACGACCGGCGCGCTCGCGAGCCTCGTCGGCCGCTACGCGCGGACCCACGGGCCGTTCACCGCGGGGGCGGTGGCCGCGCGCTGGGGGATCGGCGAGCCGGCGGTCACCGCGGCGCTCGAGGCGCTCGTCGCGAAGGGCAAGCTCGCGCGGGGCGCCTTCTCGCCGCTCGCGCCCGGCGAGCGCCCCCGCGCGGGCGAGCGCGTCGAGTACGTCGACGTCGAGGTGCTGCGCGCCCTCAAGCAGAAGACGCTCGCGCGGCTGCGCAAGGCGATCGAGCCCGTCTCGGGCGACGCCTTCGCGCGGTTCCTCGCCGACTGGCACGGGATCGTCGATCCGCGCGCGCCGTCGCGCGCGCGGCCGCTCGATCTCCTGCTCGACGTCGTCGCGCGGCTCGAGGGCTGCCCGATCCCTGTGTCCGTCCTCGAGAGCGAGGTGCTCCCGGCGCGCGTCCCGGGGTTCCGCCCGCACCACCTCGATCAGCTCTTCGCCACCGGCGAGGTCGTCTGGGCGGGCGTGTCCCCCATCGGATCGACGGACGGGCGCGTCGCGCTCTACCGGACCGAGCGGGAGGCCCTGCTCGCGCCGCCGCTCGTCGACGCGCTCCCGAGCGGCGCGCTCCACGCGAAGATCCGCGATCTGTTCGAGCGGCGCGGCGCCGTCTTCTTCGCCGAGATCGCGCGGACCGTCGGCGGCTACCCCGGCGACGTCCTCGAGGCGCTGTGGGACCTCGTCTGGAGCGGCGAGGTCACGAACGACTCGCTCGAGCCGCTGCGCAGCCTCACGCGCGAGTCGAGCCGCGCCCGCGAAGGCCGCCGGGCGCGCGCGGCGCGGCCGCGCGGCGGACCTCCGGGGTCGGAGGGCCGCTGGTCGCTCCGCCGATCGCGCTGGGAGCGCGAGCCCACGCCGACGGAGCGCGCGACCGCGACCGGGCGCGCGCTCCTCGAGCGCTACGGCGTGGTGCTGCGCGAGGCGGCCGCCGCCGAGGGGCTCCCCGGCGGCTTCGGCTACGTCTACGACGTCTACCGCGCGATGGAAGAGCAAGGCCGCCTCCGCCGCGGCTACTTCGTCGCCGGACGCGGGGCGACGCAGTTCGCGCTCCCCGGCGCCGAGGAGCGGCTCCGCGCGCCGTCTCCGGCCCCCGACGACGAGCCGGCGCGCGCGACCGTCCTCGCCGCGACCGATCCGGCGAACCCGTGGGGCTCGCTCCTGCCGTGGCCGCTCGCGAAGGGCCGCGCCGCGCAGCGCGCCCCGGGCGCGCGCGTCGTCCTCCTCGACGGGAGGCTCCTCGCGTGGCTCTCGCGCGGCGGCCACCACGTCGCGACGTTCCTGGCCGAGGAGGAGCCCGCGCGGAGCGAGGACGCCGATCGCCTCGCGGCCGCGCTCGTGGAGCTGTCGGGCGCGCCGCGCGCGCACGGGCCGCGGACGACGATGCTCGCCACGATCGACGGAGTCGCGGCGCCGGAGAGTGCCGTCCGTGCTCGCCGAGCACGGGGTTCGTCGCGCGGCAAGGCTCGATGGTCTACCTCCCGAGCGCGGGCGCCGGACGCGGCCGTCCTCGACGGCCGGGTGGGCGCGCGAGGAGGACGTGGGCATCACGTTCGATTTCCCGATGGCGACGACGGATCGTCGCTGACGACGACGTTTCGGACGAGCTCGATCGACGACGCGCCCTTTCTCGACGAGGGCGAGGGTGCACCCTGATGCCTGAAGGCGACTCGCTCCACCGCCTCGCCGCGAAGCTCGCGCCGGTGCTCGAGGGCCGCGAGGTGATCGCGTTCAGCGCGCGCCGCCTCCCCCGACGTCGCGGCGCGCTTCGCTCGTCGGCCGTCGCGTCGTCTCCTGTCGCGGCGAAGGGCAAGAACCTCTCGTCCGCTTCGGGACGACGCGCGCGCGCGTCCTGCACGTCCACCTCAAGATGGAGGGGCGCGTCTTCGTCGAGCGCCCGCGCTCGGCGTTCTGGGCCCCGCCGCGCGGCGAGCCGGACATGCGCCTCGCGGTCGCCGGCGCGGCGATCGTAGGGCGGCGCCTGCCGGTGCTCCGCATCCTGTCGGCGTCCGCGGAGCGGCGCGCGCCCGACCTTGCCGGCCTCGGGCCCGACCTCGTCGCCGAAGGCTGGGACGAGCCCGAGGCGATCGCGCGCCTCCGGGCGCTCCCGGATCGCGAGATCGCCGAGGCGCTGCTCGTCCAGCGCGCCGTCGCCGGGATCGGCAACGTGTACAAGTCGGAGGTGTGCTTCCTCGAGGGGGTCGATCCTCGCGCGCGCCTCTCGGAGCTCGACGACGGCGAGCTCTCCGCGCTCCTCCGGCGCGCGAGCGCGCTCCTCCGCGCGAACCTCGGCGACGGCCCTCGCGTGACGCGTCCGTCCTCGGCGGCGCGCGGCTCTGTCTACGGACGCGGCGCGCGTGCCTCCGCTGCCGGACGCCGATCGTCCGCTTCCTCTCGGGCCCCTCCCCGGACGTTCGACGTACGCGCGTGCCCGACGCCAGCAGGCTCCAGCGTGCGCGAGGAGGAGGCGCGGCCATGAGCGAGGCGCCCGCCGAAAGACTGCCTCTGCCTCCACGCGGAGCTCGCGAAGGAGTTCCCCCGCTTTCGATCCGAAGAAGCGCACGAGCGCGCTGCAGAAGGCCATCCACGTCGCGCTGGCGGTGATCACGCTCGGCGGGCAGCGCGTGTACCTTACACGTTATCACACGGTCCTGTTCGGCACGCTCTGGGTCCCCGACGCCTGGGACGCGATGACCGACGACGACAAGTACGTCCTGCTCCGGCACGAGCGCGTCCACCTCCGCCAGCGCGCGCGCATGGGCGACGCCGCGATGAGCTTCGTCTACCTCGTCCCGTTCTTCCCGCTCTTCCTCGCCTACGGCCGGGCGCGCATCGAGTGGGAGGCGTACGTCGAGACCCTCCGCGCGACCGCCGAGGTCTACGGCGTCGACGCGGCCGAGGGCCTCCGCGGACACATCAAGCGGCGCTTCGTCGGCCCGGAGTACGGGTGGATGTGGCCGTTTCCTCGGGCGATCGACCGCTGGTTCGACGAGGCGATGGCCGACGTCCGCGCGGAGCACGGCGCGCCGCGGCCGCGCTGACGCGCGCGAGCGGGGCCTCCGCCGAGCGACGATGCGGCGTCGCGAGGCACGACCTCGAGCGCGCGCGAGGCGCCGAAATACGCTCGACCGGCACATTTCGCTTTCACTCCCGCGCGGGCGCGGGGACCATGCGCGCCATGGATCCCTGGGCGCCGATCAACGGCATCTCACTCGAACGCTACGCGGAGCTCTCCGCGGAGGTCTCCGACACGCAGGACCCCGAGAAGCAGGCCGAGATCGTGGGGAAGCTCGGCGTCGCGCGCCCCGACTGGGAGGCCGCGAAGTCCGGCTGGACCGCGCGCATGCAGGACATGTCGCTCATGGGCCAGGTGGCGACGCGCTACATGCCGCTGTACCAGGCGGCGCTCGCGAAGAAGTCCGGCGGCGCCCCGCAGATCAGCTTCGAGGACTACGTCGCGATGAGCGGCTGCGTCCCGGTGATCGGCTACGAGGGGATGCTGCAACACTACAAGGTCACGTCCGCGCAGTGGACGATGATCGCCGGACACTGGAACGCCGTCATCCCGACGAACCCGCAGTACATGCAGTACGGCCTGCTCGTGCAGCAGGAGTCCGCCCGCATCCGCGCGGGCGGGCAGCCGAAGCCGGTGACGCTCGGCGCCGCCGCGCCGCAGGCGGCGCCCGGCGCTCCGGCGGCCCACCCGTACGCGCAGCCCGGCGCTCCGGCGGCCCACCCGTACGCGCAGCCGAACCCGTACGCGCAGCACGGGCACTACAACCCGCACGCGCAGAGCGCGGGGGCGCAGTTCGAGAGCGCGTTCAGCTCGTTCAGCAACGCGGTCGGATCGTTCGTCGACAACGCGGTCGGCGGGTTCGGCTTCGGCGCGCGCGTGATGGTCCAGTGGTCGGACGGCAACCGCTACCCGGGGACCGTCGCCGCGGTGCAGGGCGGCCAGATCGAGGTCGCCTTCCCCGACGGACGCCGCGTGTGGGTCCCGCAGGCGTACGTGAGCAAGGTCTACTGACCCGGCCGAGCGCGCTCCGCTCGGCGAGCGCGCTCGCCCGGTTCGTCGACGCGGAGGCGGGCTCCGCGTCGCGCGGTCACTTGTTGCGCGCGTACACGTGCACGCCGATGCGCCCCGCGCCCTTCGTCGCCGCGACGTCGAGCTTGTAGGGCACCGCGATCGGGACGATCGGGCAGAGGGCCGTCGTGCCCTTGCCGATGACCGGCATGTTCTTGTCGTTCGCGCCCGACTTGCCGGCCTCGACGTTGAAGAGCGGCGGCCCGTAGAGCTTCACGTCGAGCTTCTCGACGTTGCCCGGCGGCGAGTTGCCGATGATCGTGTAGCAGCGGTTCGGCGCGAGCGTGATCATCATCCCGAAGTGCTCGCCCTCCTTGAGGGTGGCGCGGCCCGGGGTCCCTTCCTTGTCCATCTTCGGCGCGAGCTTCGGCGCGGCGGTCGTGACGGCCAGGTCGATCGCCGAGTCGAGCGCGGCCTCGCCGAGCGCCACCGGCGCGCCGGCGTCGTCGCCGGTGAAGAACGTCGGGCCGGCGTCTTCGGCGGCCGCCCCGGCCTCCTCGGGCGCGCCGGCCTCGAGGGGCTCGAAGCCCGCGTCGGGCGTCGCGGTCGGCGTCACCGGCGGGTTCGGCTTCTTCGACGAGCACGCCGCGACGACGACGGCGGCGGTGACGAGCGTGGCGGCGGTGACGAGGGTCTTTCGCATGGCGCGCCTTATATCACGTCGACGTTCAGCGTCGCTCCACCGTCGGGCTTGGGCGTGATCCGGGCCGAAAGCTTCGTCCAGGGACCGTTGCCGTCGTTCTGATCGGCCTCCACGAGGCGCGCCGCCGCTTCGAGGAGCTCGGGCGACGGGTCGATCGCGCGGAGGCTCCCCGACGCGTCGTTGGCGGCGAGGAGGACGACGAGCCTCCGCCGCTCGACCGCTCCGGGCGCGCCGTCCGGCTCGATCCGGAGGACGAAGAGCGCCTGCTGGTACCCCGGGACGGCCTTCGCGAAGACCGCGAGCACCGCGCTCGCGACCGGCAAGAAGATGCTCCGCGACGGCTCTCGGATCCTCCGCTCGGGCGACCGCGACGGCGTGCTCCGCGACGTCCGCGGTCCGTAGACCTCGCGAATGGGCGGCAGCGAGCGGTGCGCGGGAGGCCGCGAGGAGCGCCGCGCGGACGGCGGAGGCGTGGAGCTCCTCCCGGCCGGGAGCGACGATCGCGCGCCCGTCGCGGCCGGCGCGCGGCGCTCCGGCGCGGGCCAGCCCGCGGCGGGCGGCCAGCTCACCGCCGGTGACGCCGACGGCGAAGAGCGCGCGACCGGCGGAGGCGGCACCGAGTAACGCGACGGATCGACGGCCTCGCCGTCGCGCGGCCGCGGAGAGTCGAACAGGCCGACGAAGGTGATCTCGTCCTCGGTCCGGCGGAGCTCGACGCCCTCGCCGCGCGCGACGAGCACGCCGAGCCTCACCAGCGTGCAGGCGTCCGCCTCGTCGAGGTCCCCGACCACGCTCATCGAGAGCTGAGGGACGCCGCGCGACTGCCCCTCGCGCGAGATGACCTCCGCGTGCGTCGTCGTCGCGATCGACGAGCGCCCCGCCCAGTCCCAGCGGAGGATGCGGTCCCGCACGACGTAACGCGCGAGGACGTCGCCGTACCAGCGGCCGATGACGTCACCGCGGCGCGTCTCCCAGGTCGCCATCCGGGAGACCGAGTCGTACCGGACCTCCTCGCCACGATCCACGCGCGCGCGCGCGCGCTCGACCAGCCGGCGCAGCTCGAGCTGGAGGAGAACGGCGAGCTGGCGTGTGGCCTCGTCGAGGGGCATCGGTCGAAACCGCCTTGCTGGCTTCTACCATCGGCGGCCGGATCCTTGTAGGTTAGCGCTGCTCGACGCGCTTCCACGAGGCTCGAAGAGCGCGCCGTGTGAGCTCCGCACGGCGGCCCCAGGAGTCGACCGGTCAAGGAGATCGAGGATGTCGCTTTCCCGTAAATCGAAGCGTGGAGAAGGCTCACCGGTGATCGAAGAGCGCGCCCGAGGTCGGGCGGCGCGTCGCACCCTCTTCGCGCTCGCCGTCTGCGGCGCCGTCCCGCTGCTGCTCGCCGGCTGCCCGAAGAAGGAGACGCCCGTCTTCGACGCCGGCCCGCCGCCGCCGCCCGAGGAGGACGTGTCGGCGCCGCTCCTCTTGATGGAGGAGGACGCCGGCGAGGAGCTCGACACCGGCGTCGACGCGCCTGTGAAGTACACGGGCCCGGCGGTCAACACCAACGTGGCTCGCTTGAAGCAGTGCTGCAACCAGCTCGCCGCCGAGGCGAAGCGCATGGGCTCCTCGCCGGAGGCCGGCATGTTCTCGACGGCCGCCGCCCAGTGCAGCACGATGGCCGCCCAGGCGGGCCCGAAGGGCACCGCGCCCGAGCTCGGCGTGCTCCGCGGTCTGCTCGCCGGCCGGACCATCCCGGCCGTCTGCGCCGGCTTCTGAGCTCCGACCCGCGCGGGGATCCGGCCGGGTCCCCGCGCCCTCGCGCTCAGCCGAAGTGGTCGAACCCGCGCGGATCGAGGAGCGCGCGCGCGCCGTCGCCCCGGAGGAGCGCCACGCCCGGCCCCCCCGCCTCGACGGCGCCGACGCGGTCGAAGCCCGCGAGCGGCGACGGGCTCGTCGCGAGCAAGGCGTAGTCCTCGCCCCCTCCGTAGAGGACGGCGTCGAGGAGGTCGCGCCCGAGGAGCGCCGACGCGCGCTCGAGCGCCCCTCCCGAGCTCCGCCGCGAGAGGAGGTCTGCGTCGAAGACGAGCGTGACCGCGCTCGCCTCGGCGAGGTGCCCCGCGTCGCGCGCGAGCCCGTCCGAGACGTCCGTCGCCGCGCTCGCGCGGCCCGGCAGGGCGAGGCCGAGGTCGACGAGCGCGCGCGGGCGGCGCCAGGCTCCGACGCACGCCGCAACGCTCGGATCGTCCAGGCGCGCGCCGCGCTGGAGCGCGGCGAGGCCGAGGGCCGCCATCCCGACGACGCCCGCGAGGTAGACGCCGTCGCCCGCGCGCGCGCCGCCCCGGAGGACCGGGCGCTCCGCTCGACCGAGCAGCGTCGTCGTGATCGACGTCTCCCGCCCGCGCGCCAGGTTGCCCCCCACGACCGGCGCGGAGACGGCGCGCGCCGCCTCCGCCTGGCCGCGCGCGAGCGCGTCGAGCGCGGCGTCGTCGACCGCGTCCGACAGCGCGAGCGCCGACAGCGCCGCGATCGGCGTGGCGCCCATCGCCGCGAGATCGCTCGCGGCCGCCATGAAGCTCCGCCAGCCGACGTCCTCCCAGCCGAGCCAGTCGAGCCGGAAATGCGTCCCGTCGACCTGCGCGTCGATCGTCCAGACGAGCGACGCGTCGACGGGGGCGAGGACGGCGCCGTCGTCGCCGATCCCGACGTCGATCCCGGACGCGCCGGGGACGCCGAGGCGCCTCGCGAGCAGCGCGACGCGCGCCGCCTCGGTCCCGCGGCTCGCGCCCTCGCGAGCGGCCCGCCTCCGCCTCACGCGAGCGCCGGCGGGACGCGAGACGGGAGCGCCGCGCGGCGCGTCTGCGCGGACGGGAGGACGACGACGAACACGGTCCCGTTCGGCTCGTTGCCCTCGACCGAGACCTGACCGCCGTGCGCGTCGACGATCCGTTTGACGATCGAGAGCCCGAGCCCGGTCCCGCCGTACTCGCGCGTCGAGGACGAGTCGACCTGGTAGAACGCCTCGAACACCTTGACGCGCTCGGCGGCCGGGATGCCGATGCCGGTGTCGGACACGCGGACCTCGACCTGCTTGAGCAGCGGCGCGAGCAGCGCCGCGCCCGCGGCCTCGTCGTCGTCGTCACCCGACGGCGCCGCGCCCGCGGTCACGCGCGCGCGCACGGTGACCTTGCCGCCCTTCGGCGTGAACTTCACCGCGTTGTCGACGAGGTTGATGAACACCTGGCGCAGGCGCTCGGCGTCGGCCGCGAGCTCGCACGGCGCGTCGTCGGAGTCGAGCGCGAGCTCGACCTCCTTCTTCCGCGCGACCGGCGCGAGCGTCGTGATCACCTCCTTGAGGATCGGCCCGATCTGCGCCGGCGCCTGGCGGAGGCTCATCGTCCCGCTCTCCAGCTTGGAGAGATCGAGCAACCCCATGATGAGGCGGAGGAGCTGCTCGCCCTTCGCGTGGATCGTGCGGACGTACTCCTGCTGCTCGGCCGAGAGCTCCCCGGCGATGCCCTCGGCGAGCATCTCGCTGTAGCCGATGATCGACGTGAGCGGCGTCCGGAGCTCGTGGCTCATCGTCGCGAGGAAATTCGACTTGAGCCGGTCGACCTCCTTGAGGCGCGTGAGCGTCTGCTCGAGGCGCGTCGTCTTGTCCTGCAGCTCGCGGTAGCTCTCGCGCACGCTGTACAGGTGGAGCTTGCTCGTCACCCACGCCTTGTGGCTGGAGAAGATGATGAGCTCGAGGGTCTCCTTCAGGTGGCCGGCGATCCGCTGGAGCGCCTCCTGCTTGACGCGCGGCACCGTGGCGGCGAGGTCGCTCGCCCGGGCGACGTCGAGCCGCTTGTCGGCCTGCGCGAGCGACGGCGGAGGCTCGCGCAGGCCCGCCGGCGCGTACGGGCCGAGGACGATGCGACCGACGCGCCGGCCCTCGTGCACGAGCGAGACGATGTGGTACGCGAGCCCCGTGAAGCACGGGTGCGTGACCTCGCCGTCGTCGCCCGGCGCGACGCTCTTGGCCGCGATCACGGTCGCGCCGCACGCCGCGCGCGAGCCCGGCACCTCGTTGACGTAGCGACACAGCTCGAGCTCGTTCGCGACGTTCGCGAGGAGCGCGCCCTGCGACGCGTACACGCGCACGCCGATGCCGAAGAGGGCGTGGATGCTCTTGCAGAGGTCGTCGAGCGCGTCGCGATCGACGACGTCCTCGAGGGCGATCGGCTGATCGCCGACGACGTCCTGGTTGGGAGGGACCTCGCTCACGCGCCCCCCTTCCCGGAGCCGCCGACGTGCGCGTCGCACAGCATCCTCGCCTTGCCCTCGTAGCCGAGGCTCGACGCGGCCTTCGCCAAGAACTCGTCCGGCTGGATGCCGAGCTTGCGCGTGAGGTCGTGCTCGGCGTCGAGCTTGCGCCACGCGCGCTCGAGCAGCCCGAAGAACGACTCCATCACGCCCTGGCCGTGGACCGCCGACGCCTTGAAGACGGGCTCCTTGCCCCGCCGCGCGAGGTCGTCGATCTCCGCGTCGCTGCGCACGTTCGGCAGGTCGCGCTTGTTGAACTGGATGACGAGCGGGACGTCGCGCATCGAGCGCCCGAGCTCCTTCAGGTTCGTCCTGAGATCGAGGAACGACGCCGCGTTGTTCTCCGTCTCGGCGACCTGCGAGTCGGCGATGAACGCGACGGCGTCCGCCCCCTGCAGCACCAGGCGACGCGTCGACGCGTGGACCACCTGCCCCGGCACGGTGAAGACCTTCACGCGGAGGTTCATCGCGCCGCCCTCGGTCTCCGCCTTGAAGACGAGCGGCAGCATGTCGAAGAAGAGCGTGCGGTCGTCCTTCGTCTCGAGCGTCATGAGCCGCCCGCGGCTGTCGGTCCGCGTCAGCTCGTGGAGCGCCTTGAGGTTGGTGGTCTTCCCGCTCAGCGCAGGCCCGTAATAAACGAGCTTGATGGCGACCTCTCGTGCGGCGAAATTCAGCTGCAAGGCGCAAACGATCGTATCATGGCCGCGTGCTCAAGGAAGGCGACAAGGCTCCCTCGTTCAACCTGGACAGCGACGCCGGCAAAAAGGTCTCGCTGAGAGACTTCGGCGGCAAGACGCTCGTCCTCTACTTCTATCCCCGGGACAACACCCCCGGCTGCACGCGTCAGGCGCAGGCGTTCACGGCGTCCAAGGCCGCGATCGAGCGCGCCGGCGGCGCGATCGTCGGCGTCTCGCGCGATTCTCTGAAGAGCCACGCCTCGTTCCGCGAGAAGTGTGGGCTCAAGATCACGCTCCTCTCCGATCCGGACCTCGCCGTCCACAAGGCGTACGGAGCGTGGGGCGAGAAGACGATGTACGGCAAGAAGGTCGAGGGCGTCCTCCGCACCACCTTCCTCGTGCGGGACGGCAAGATCGTCCGCGTCTTCCCCAGCGTGAAGGTCGACGGCCACGCCGACGCGGTGCTCGCCGCGCTCACCGGCGCGCCCGCGGCCAAGGGAGCGTCGGCCGCCAAGCGAGCTCCGGCCAAGCGAGCTCCGGCCAAGCGAGCTCCGGCCGAGAGAGCTCCGGCCAAGAAAGCTCCGGCCGCCACGAGGGCGGCCGCGCCCAAGCGAGCTCCAGCCGCCGGGAGAGCGCCGAGCAAACGCTCCCCCAAGAAAGGCTCTTCGCGCGAGTGAGCGACGCGGCGCCCGTTGTCTGGCTCGAGGACGGCGAGGCCCGCGAGGACGCGGCTCGAGCGCTCGGCGAGTGGGCGCGCGCGCGCGGGATCCGCCTCGAGTCGCTCGAGGCGAGCCCGCCGGCGATCCCCTTCGATCCGACGCTCGCCGAGCGCGCCGAGCGGGAGCTCGATCGCGCGCGCCTCGCCATCGGGGCGGCGGACGCGGACACCGCCGAGCGCGCGCTCGCCCGCAGCGAGAGCCTCCTCCGCGAGCACCCCGAGCTGCCCCAGGCCGCCTGGCTCCGCGCCGAGGTCGAGCGCACGTGGTCGGCGCGCTGGCTGCGCGTCGAGCCGCGCGACGAGGCGCGCGCCCGCGCCGCGTGGGAGAACGCGACCGCGCTCGACGGCGGGCGCGCGCCGGGCATCGGCGAGACGGCGTTCCCGCCGCGCGAGGCCGTCGAGGCCACGCTCGTGGTGACCGGAGGCGACGACGTGACGCTCTGGCTCGACGGCGCGCCTCTCCAGCCGACGTCGCGCGACGCGCGCGGCGCGACCTACGCGCTCGAGGTGGCGCCCGCGGAGCATCACCTCCTCGCGACGTCGGAGGGCGGGACCGTCTTCGCGTCCTGGATCGCGATCGCGGGCGCGGCGCCCGCGCCTCTGCGCGTCTCCGTCGCGACCCGCGGAGCGTGCAGCCGCGAGCAGCTCGGACGCGCGCAAAGGCGCGACGGACGGATCGAGGCGCCGGGGATCGCGTGCCCCCGCTGGATCGCGGCCGCGCCCGGCGAGCGGCGCGGGAGCGTGCTCGTCGCGCGCTGCGAGCGCGACGTGTGCGGGTCCTTGCTCGAGTGGCGCGTCGAGCGCTTGCCGACCTACGGCCCCCCGCAGCCGCACGACCGGCGCGCCGGCTGGCCGGCGTGGGCGACGTGGGCGATCGTCGGGATCGGCGCGGCCACCGCGACCTCCGTGGCGCTCATCGCCACGGGCGTCTTCGAGGCGCGCCCGGTCGAGCCGCGGTTCGTCGTCGGCGGCGCCCGCCAGGAGTAGGCCGCGCCGGCCGGAGCGCGCCACCGCCGCGCGGTCGAGCGACCGCGACCGGCAGGCCACCAGCTCTGCTTGTGTGTCGGCACCCGGCGCCGCGGAGCCCGTACCGCGCGCCGGGCCGTCCGATCCGCCGCGCTGGTCGCTGCGTCGGAAGGACGCGCGTCGGCGGGAAGAGAAGTTCGAGCTGGCGTGTAGCTATCCACGAAGGCGGCGACGCCGGAGACGACGCAGGAAGGCCGCCTCCAGCCCCCCGGCCCCTGCGGCACCGAAGAGGCAGAGCTCGCCTTCGCCAACTCCCTCGATCCGTACCCCTCTTTCCCCCGACACACCCCCGATCCCTTCACGTCCAGGAGGTTCTCACAGCCGATCCCCCAACCCTAGCGACCATGTGAAAGCTGCAACTGTGGCGGCTCCCCGACGCACCCGCGGCGGGGGGCCTTCCCTATTTTGTCCCTGTAATTCAGGGCGATTTTATCTTCGACCCACGGCGGTCTTCGGCTCGTCCGACGTTGCGCAGGCACCTCGCCGCGCTTAGGCTGTCTCCCGGAAAGAGGTATTCGATGGCTGACGCCCCGGCGCTCGACTTCAACGCGTACGTCACACGGAAGAGAGCAGAGCGCGCGGGAGGCGCGTCCACGGGGGAGCACGATTACTCGTTCGTGCTCGACCGGCAGTCGCGGGCCGCCGTCGAGTCGGCCCGGCCCATCCAGCTCGCCGTCGGCAGCACGGTCCGCCTCTGGAAGCAGGTCTGGCGCGGGCAGCTGCTCGGGAGCGCCGTGAAGGTCTCGGACCGCCAGTTCCCGCGCATCCACGGCCTCACGCGCGAGTGCTCCGAGCAGCTCGGCATCAGCGTGCCCCAGGTCTACATCGTCAACAGCCCGCACCTGAACGCCGGCACCTTCGGCACCGACGAGGAGTCGTTCATCCTCGTCCACTCGGCGCTGGTCGATCACTACTCCGACGAGGAGCTCCGGACCGTCATCGGCCACGAGTGCGGGCACATCCACAACGCCCACGTCGTCTACCTGACGACCCTCCACTACTTGAAGACCATCGCGGCGGCGTTCATCCCGTGGATCGTCTACCCCGCGATGATCCCGCTGAACGAGCTGTCGCGCCGCGCGGAGATCACGTGCGACCGCGCCGGGATGCTCTGCTCGAAGAACGAGCAGGTCGCGGCGCGCGCGCTGACGAAGCTCGTGCTCGGGTCGCGCAAGCTCTACGACGAGTTCAACCTCGACGCGTTCCTCGAGCAGTACGAAGAGGGCAAGGAGAGCATCGGCCGGTACATGGAGGCGCTCGCGACGCACCCTTACCTCCCGAAGCGCGTCCTCGCGATGCGCGTGTTCGCCCAGAGCGAGCTCTACAAGAAGACCGCCAACGTCGTCCCGGCGGGCGGCCTCTCGATGACCGAGGTCGACGATCGCGTCAAAGCGCTCCTCAAGGGCGAGGCCTGACGCGAACCGAGTCGATTTCGAGGAAGCGCTCGCCCTGGGGATCGCACCCGGGACACGCCCGTAGGAAGCCGAAGGAAAGACCATGCTCGAAGGATTCCGTGAACGAAAGCTCGACGTGACCGTGGCCCTGCAGGAGCTCGGCGAGATCGCCTCCGGGCTCGGCGCCAAGAGCCTCAAGGAGCGCCTCGACCGCGAGCTCGTGAAGAAGCTCGAGGAGGACCGCTTCCACCTGGTCGTCGTCGGCGAGTTCAACCACGGCAAGTCGACGTTCGTGAACGCCCTCCTCGGCGAGACGGTGCTCCCCGTCGGCGTCACCCCGACGACCGCCGCGATCCACCACCTCAAGTACGCCGAGAAGGCGGAGGCCACGGTCGTCTTCCAGTCCGGCAAGCGCGAGTCGATCCCGTTCGAGGACACGCGGAAGTTCGCCGTCGGCGGCGGCTTGGGCCCCGACGGAGCTCCGGACGATGGCGGTCGCGGATCCGCCGGAGGCGGGGCGCGAGACGAGGTCGACTACCTCGAGGTCGGCTACCCGGCCGCGCTCCTCAAGGAGCGCATCCTCCTCGTCGACACGCCAGGCGTGAACGACCTCTCGCTCCAGCGCGCGGACATCACCTACAGCTACATCCCGCGGGCGGACGCGGTGCTGTTCCTCCTCGACGCGGGGCAGATCCTGAAGGAGAGCGAGCGGCAGTTCCTCAACGACAAGCTCCTCAAGGCCTCGCGCGACAAGATCGTCTTCGTCATCACGAAGTGGGACATCCTCGACGACAACGAGAAGAGCGAAGCGCTCGCCTACGCGCGGACGCAGCTCGCGAACCTCGTGAAGGATCCGGTCGTCTTCCCGATCAGCTCGGAGACGGCGCTTCAAGGCCACCGCGACAAGTCCGGGGTGCCCGAGCTGCTCGCGCACCTGACGACGTTCCTGGCGGAGGAGCGCGGGCGCATCCTGCTCGACAACGCGCTCGGCGAGGGCCAGAACGTCGGGAACCTCCTCTCGAAGGGCGTCGACGCGCGGCGTCGCTCGCTCAGCATGAAGACCGAGGAGCTCGAGCGGCGCATCAAGACGCTCGAGGAGGACCTGAAGGGGACGGCCGGCACCATCGAGCAGCGCCGGATGAAGATCCGCGAGGAGATCAGCGGCATCAAGGTCGGCGCGCAGAAGGATCTCGAGCGCTTCGTCGAGGACACGATCCGCCAGCTCCCGAACGTCATCGAGTCGGCCAAGCAGGACGATCTCCGCAAGTTCCTCCCCGCGTTCCTCGAGGACACCTTCCGCCAGTGGGCGGAGGCGGAGTCGACCGAGATCGCCGCGAAGCTCGAGCAGCTCGCGGAGAAGACGATCGCCCTCATCAAGGAGGACGCGCACGACGCCACCAAGCGCGTCGGCGAGGCGCTCGGCGGCGACGTGAAGAAGCTCGACATCCAGATCGACACCTTCCGCTACGACGCGAGCATCGCCGCCGTCCTCGTCCTGGGCCTCGGCATGATGTTCGTCAACGTCATGGTCGGCGGCCTGCTCACGATCGCGGCCCCGATCATGGCGCTCGTCCTGCGCGACCGCATCGACGCCGAGTACAAAAAGCGGGCGGTCGAGCAGGCGCCCGAGGTCCTCCGCCAGGCCGCCAAGCAGGTGGGCCCGAAGATCGACGAGATGATCGAGGAGTTCGCGAAGAAGCTCGACGCCTGGGTCGTGACCGCCGGCGAGGAGCTCTACCGCGAGGTCCTCGAGGTCCTCAACGCCTCGCGCGACGCCCGCGCCAAGGCCGATCACGACGAGGCCAAGGCGAAGGCCGAGGTCGACGCCCAGGGCGAGCGCCTCGAGAAGGCGAACAAGCGCGTCGCGGACCTGCGCGCCGAGATCTGGTCCCCCCGGGACAAGGTCCGCGTGGCCGACAGCCAGACCGAGCTGGCCGCGACCGACTGACGGGCGCGCGGGCGTCGTCGAAGGCAGACCGCCGCCGCTCGTTTCGCGAGCGCCGGTCGGCGACGACGCCCGTCGACGCGGCGCTACTCGAAGCTGTCGTCGTCGGGGATCGCGGGCGGCGGCGGGACCTCGGCCGGGGCGGGAGCAGGCGGCGGCGCGGGGGCGGGCGGCGCGAAGGTCGGCTCCGGCGGCAGCTCCGGCCCCTCCCCCGCCTTCACGAAGACGCGGCGCTCGCCGACCTCGAGCACCGCGACGACGCGCGGCCCGAGGTCGAGCTTCTTCTGGGCCTTCGCGAGCTCGGTGAGCGGGTCGCTCGGCTCGTCGGTCGAGGCGACGAACGTGCCGTAGTGGATCGGCACCATGCGCGCGGCGTCGAGGTCGACGAAGGCCTGCACGGCCTCTTGCGGGTCCATGTGGAAGCGGCGCATGAAGCCGCGCGGCTCGATCGGCGCGATCGGCAACAGCGCGAGATCGATCTTCGGGAACCTTTGCCCCGTCTCGACGAACAGCCGCTGGTCGTACGCGCTGTCGCCGCCGAAGTAGACCTTGAGCCCGTGGTACTCGATCACGTAGCCGGTGAAGGAGTGGCGCATCCAGGCCTCGTCGACGCCGTAGCGCCAGCCGACGTGGTCGACCGGGACGGCCGTCACGCGGAGGCCGTCCTTCTCCCACGCCTGCCACGTCCCGAGCTCGTACGCCGGGAACGCGAAGCCGCCCGTGAGGTACGCGGCGCCGCCGCGCGGGAGGAGCAGCGTCTTCACCTTCGGTTCGATCATCTCCAGGCTGCCGAGCGAGAGGTGATCGAAATGCAGGTGCGAGACGAGCGCGACGTCGACGGGCGGCAGATCCTTCGGATCGATCCCGGGCTCGACGAGGCGCTTCGAGACCTGGCCGACGGTGCTCGTGAAGACCGGATCGGTCAGGACCACCTTGTCGTCGATCTGCACGAGCGCCGTCGCGTGACCGACCCACACGACCGCGAGCCGCGCGTCCGGGCCCACCGGGCGCCTCGCCTTGACGACCTCGCGCGGGCTCGAGAAGAACGAGCCGACCGCTCGGCCGCCCGCGCGCGCGACGAAGCAGCCCGGCGCCGCCGCCGTCAGCGCGGCCACGAGCGCGAGCTCAGCGAGGCGCCGCAAGGCTCCTCCCGACGTCGACGTTGCCGAGCCGCACGCGGACCGCGATGGCCGCGCCCTCGGAGATGCGGTCGCTGGTCGACACGAGGCGCACGGTCTTCGTGTCGCCGTCCTCGAGATCCGCGGCGCACTGCTCGACCGGCTCGGCCTGGCCCGCGAACGTCGCGCGCGTGCAGTACGTCCCGATGTTCCCGCCGAGGCCCTCGGACGCGACGAGATCGATCTCGACGACGACGCGCGCGTCTCCCGCGCGATGCACGCGCGCGCCGGTGATCTTCAGCGAAGCGCCCGTGTCGTCGCACGCCCCGAGCGAAAGGACGCCGGCGACGAGCGACGAGGCGACCGTGAGCGAGGAGGCGACGCGCATCAGAAGTACCGCAGCCGGACGGTGGCGATCCCCGCGAGCGGCGCGTGCGCCGGCGCGACGGTCATCTGGAAGCCGAGGGTGCCGGCGAGGATGTACGCGCCGACGTCGTACGCCACGCGGAGCCCCTCGTACGCGTAGACGGAGGTGCCGAGCGAGACGGAGAGGTACTCGCCCTTGTGCGCCACCGGCAGGTAGACGCGGAGCCCCGGGCGCGCGAGCACGCGGTCGACGTGTCCTCCGATGTACTCGAAGGAGGCCGACAGCTCGATCGAGCCCGATTGCCGCGCGAGCGGATCGACGACGAAGGTGCGCCAGCGTGACTGGCTCGGGTGCACGCCGAAGGACCACAGCACCGGCGTGAGCTGCCAGCGCAGGCCGAAGGCCGCGCGCGGCCCCGCGTCGACGTCGCCGGCGGGTCCGACGTGGCGCTGACGCCCGACGGCGATCTCGGGGCTCGGCACGAGCTGGAACGCGGCCCACGCGAGCGTCGGCCGCGGCGCGGCGGGCTGGTAGCCGAGGCGCGTGTCGGGGAGCGGCGCGTGGTGGACGTCCGGATCGGGGACGGAGCTCGCCGCGTCGGCGCGGGCCTGGTCACCCGCGAGCAGGCCCGCGGCCAGGCAGGAGAGACCGACGAGGACGGAGCGGCGACTCACAGGCCGAGCGCCTCCGCCAAGCCCGCTCGACCGAGCCGCTCGATCGCCTCGCGCCGCTCCACGAAGCGCTGCCATCGCTTGCCGACACGGATCGCGTCGTCGGTGATGCGCGTGATGGTGAACCGGAGGGCCGCGAAGAGGGCCTCGTCGTAGAGGACCTCGCGATCGCCGGGCTCGAGCTCGCGGACCTCGCGGTAACCGCGGACGAGCGCGCGGCCCAGGTCCGTGTCGAGGCGCGATCCGTACGACCAGGAGAGGAGGGTCACGGCGAGGTCGTAGGCGAACGGGCCATCGTGCGCGCTCTCGAAGTCGAGGAGCGCGGCGATCCTACTACAGCCTCCCGCCGGCGACGCCTCCGCGCGCCAGAGGACGTTGTCGCGGAAGAGGTCGCCGTGGACGAGCCCGCGGGGCACGTCGCGCCGGCGCGACGCCGCGAACCGAGCCACGGCGTCGCGGAGCTCGCCGGCGATCGCGCGCGCGTCGGCGTCGCGCGAGGACGCCACGCGCTCGCAGCGTTTTACGAGGTGCGCCGGATCGAAGCGGCCGGCGTCGAGCGCCGCGCCGGGGGCGTGGCCGGCGAGGTGGATGCGCGCGAGCGCGGCGCCGACCGCGGAGGCGGCCTCCTCGGTCACCGCGCGCTGGCAGAGCATCTCGCCCTCGATCCAGGGGAAGATCGCCGCGGGCTTGCCCGCGAGGCTCCGCGTCGACGCGCCGTCCGCGGCGACGAGCGGCGCGGGCGTCGGCACCCCGTGCGCGGCCAGGTGCGCGAGGACGGCCGCCTCGCGCCCGGCCCCGGCGGCGTCCTGCTCCTCGTAGATCCGGAGGAACCAGCGCTGCCCGCCGGCGAGCTCGAGCGCGTAGCTCGTGTTGACGGTACCGGCCTCGATTCCCCTGACCTTCTCGAGGGATCCGAGCGGATAGGCCGCGACGAAAGACGCGAGCTCCGCTTCGGTGGGGACGGTCAGGATTGCCATGCGAAATCGCCTCGTGAGCGCTCGGGGGCCACCTTGTGCGATGTCGGAGGGGGACCGCAAGGGTCCGTTCGCAGGTCGCGCCGGAGACGCATCCTAACCCGAACCATTACAAGTATTCGTGGACGAAACGCTCAGACAAATGGTAGGTGGCGCTCTCTTGCGGACACTTAAGAGCGCGACGACGAAGATGGCCACAAAGAAGCTCGCTAAGGGGAAGCCCGAGTCCAAGGGCGCTGGTAAGAACGGAGCGAAGGCGTCGGCGCAGAAGGCCGGCGCGGCCGAGGCGCCGAAGCGCAAGCTCGGCCTGAGGGGCGCGGCCCCCTGGGCCGCCCGCCACGCGGCCAAGCACGCCGCCGAGGCGCGTGCCCGCGCGGCCGAGCCGCCCCTCCCGGGCAGCGCGCGCGCGACGATCCGCACGCCGGCGACGGCCGAAGCCATCAAGGCGAAGATCGCGGATCTTCACAACGCGCTCCAGCAGATCAAGGCCTTCCGTAAGAACCTCACGAAGGGCTTCTACGACGTCGGCATCGTCCTCAAGGACATCCAGGCGCGTCGCCTCTTCGAGGCGAAGGGCTTCGGCACGTTCGAGGCGTTCCTCGAGCGCGAGACCGCCGAGCTCGGCAAGACGACCGCGCTCCGCCTCGTGCGCATCGCGAGCCTCTTCCAGAAGGAAGCGGCCCTCGAGCTCGGCATGGATCGCATCTTCATGGCGCTGATGTCGATCGAAGCCGGCGACGGCGTGACGCCCGACGCGCGGCCGAGCGGGAAGATCCCGCCGCCGCCGCTCTCCTCGTCCGTCCTGCCGCTCAAGCCGCCGGGGCGCTGAGCGCGCGCGGCCGTCGACGCGGCCGCCCCTTCTTCTTCGGTCCTCTCGCGCGCGACGCTGCGCGTCAGGTCCGCGCGTGACCGTCGCCGCGGGCCGTGGCGTGCCTTGCCGCGCCCGAGGCCCCCGCGTATCCTCACGGCCGGGATTGAACGTCGTGCACGGGCTTGGACAAGCCGCTCCCGTGGAGGTCGGTGAGCTTCTGGCGTCGAAGTACCGGGTCGAGCGGGTGCTCGGGATGGGCGGGATGGGCGTCGTCGTCGCGGCCCTGCACGTCGAGCTCGAACAGAAGGTGGCGCTGAAGTTCCTGCTCCCGTCGGCCCTCGAGCAGCCGGCGGTCGTCGAGCGGTTCGCGCGCGAGGCGCGCGCTTCGGTGCGCCTGAAGAGCCCTCACGTGGCGCGCACGCTCGACACCGGGCGGCTCGACAACGGAGCGCCCTTCATCGTGATGGAGTACCTCGAGGGCCGCGACCTCGACGCCGAGCTCGAAGCCCGCGGCGCGCTGCCGATCGAGGACGCGGCGAGCTACGTGCTCCAGGCGTGCGACGCGGTCGCGGAGGCCCACGCCGCCGGCATCGTGCATCGTGACCTCAAGCCGGCGAACCTCTTCCTCGCGCGCGGGCACGACGGGCGCGCGCTCGTGAAGGTGCTCGACTTCGGCATCTCGAAGCTGTCGTCGACGGGCGCCGCGCCCGCGTCGCTGACCACGACCGAGACCGTGTTCGGGTCGCCCGCGTACATGTCCCCGGAGCAGATGCGGTCCTCCAAGGTGGTCGACGAGCGCACGGACATCTGGTCGGTCGGCGTCGTGCTCTACGAGCTCCTCACGCGCCGCCTCCCGTTCGAGGCCTCGAGCGCGCTCGAGATCGGCCTCAAGGCGAGCCAAGATCCCGCGACGTCGCCGCGGAGCCACCGCCCCGACCTGCCGGAGGCGCTCGAGCGCGTGATCCTGCGGTGCCTCGAGAAGGAGCCGAGCGACCGGTTCGCGACGATCGGCGCGCTCGCCGCGGCCCTCGCGCCGTTCGCCCACCCGCGCGATCGGGTCCTCGCCGAGCGGATCGGCGACATCGCCTCCGAGGGCGCGCTGCGCGCGAGCGACGCGGGCGCCACCGCCGTCTCGATCGCGCCGGCGTCCGCGGTCAGCTCCGATCGGCTGAACCTCGGCCTGACGAACACCGAGCTCGCGATCACGTCGGACACGAAGCGAGAGGCCCGGGCGCGGCGGCCCGTCGCGCTCGCGCTGCTCGTCGCGCTCGGCGTCGTCGGCGCGGCGCTGCTGCTCGTGCGGCAGCTCGCGCCGTCCCCGGGAGAGGACGTCGGCGCGCGCTCCGCGTCGATCTCCGCCTCCGCGGCGCCGCCTCCGGCCGCCTCCGACGTGACCGCGACGGCCGGCTCGGTCGTCGCGACGGCCGGCTCGAACGAGGCGCCCGGCGGGGCCGCGGCCGGCTCGAACGAGGCGCCCGGGGCCATCGCGTCGGCCGCTGCGG
>JAHBWF010000329.1 GCA_019637105.1 Labilithrix sp. | reverse complement strand
CCGCGGGCGCGCGCCGCTCTCGCTCGTGACCGCGACGCTCGCGGACCCCACCGGCTATGGCCGCATCCTCCGGGAAGGAGGCGCCGTCGTCGGCATCCGCGAGCAGCGCGACTGCGCCCCGCGCGAGCTCGCCATCGACGAGGTCAACCCCGGCCTCTACGCGATCGACGCCGCGTTCCTCCGCGAGGCCATGGGCGCGCTCACCACCGACAACGCGCAGGGAGAGCTCTACCTCACGGACGTCGTCGCGATGGCCGCGAAGGCCGGGGGCGCGATCGACGTTCCGGGCGACATGGGCGAGCTGAGGGGCGTCAACGATCGACGCGAGCTCGCCCTCTGCGGCGAGGTGCTCCGCCGGCGCATCAACGACGCGCTCGCGTCGAGCGGCGTCGGCATCGTCGATCCGGCGTGCACCTACGTCGACGCCGACGCCGTCGTGGAGCCGGACACGACGATCGCACCGAACGTGCACCTGCGCGGGCGCTGCGTCGTCCGCAGCGGCGCGATCATCGACGTGGGCTGCGTCCTCCAGGACGTCGAGGTCGACGCCGGCGCGCACCTCTTGCCGTACACCGTGGCCGCCGACAGCCGCGTCGGGCCGTCCGCGCACGTCGGACCCTTCACCCACCTCCGCCCCGCGACGGTGCTGCACGAGGGCGCCAAGGTCGGCAATTTCTGCGAGACGAAGAAGACGATCGTCGGCAAGGACTCCAAGGTGAACCACCTCTCCTACGTCGGCGACGGCGTGCTCGGCGAGGGCGTGAACGTCGGCGCCGGGACGATCTTCTGCAACTACGACGGCTTCCAGAAGCACACGACCGTCCTCGACGACGGCGCCTTCATCGGCAGCGACTCGCAGATCGTGGCGCCCGTCCGCGTCGGCAAGGGCGCCTACGTCGCGAGCGGCTCGACGGTCACGCGCGACGTCCCCGACGACGCGCTCGCGATGTCCCGCACCAAGCAGGTCAACAAAGAGGGCTACGCGAGCCGCTTGAAGGCGAGGTTCGCCTTCAGCAAGAAGTCGTCGACGTGAGCGCTTCGGGCGGATCGGCAGATCCGGAGCGCGACGCCGCGCGAGCGTGCCGGCGCGTGCTCGAGCGTCACGCGAAGAGCTTCGCGTTGGCAGCACGCCTGCTCGCCCCGGCGCGCCGTGACGACGCCGCCGTGCTCTACGCGTGGTGCCGCTTCGTCGACGACGCCGTCGACGAGGTCCCGCCCGCGCAGGCGCGGATCGCGCTGCGGTCGCTCCGTGAAGAGCTCGAGGCGCTCTACACGGGCGCCCCGACCGCCGGCGCTCCCACAACCAATGCCCCGACCGCCGGTGCCCCAACCGGTGCCCCGACTGGCGCCCCGACCCCCGGCGCCCCAACTGGCGCCCCCACTACTGGACCGGCGCCCGCGATGGCCGAGCTCGATCCCGCGCTCCTCCGCGAGGCCATGCGCGTCGTCGTCACGCGACGACGGATCCCGCGCCTCTACCTCGAAGAGCTCCTCGCCGGCATGGCGATGGACGTGGGCCCCGACGCCGACTCCGCCAACGCCAACCCCGCCGACCACGCCGACGCTCCCGCGGTCGAGGGGACGCGATACGAGACGCTCGAGGATCTCCTGCGCTATGCGCACCGCGTCGCAGGCGTCGTGGGCCTCATGATGTGCCACGTGCTCGGCGTCCGAGACGACGACGCCCTGGTCCCCGCGGCCCACCTCGGTTGGGCGATGCAGCTCACCAACATCGCCCGCGACGTGAGCGAGGATTGGGCGCGAGGCCGCCTCTATCTGCCGCGCTCCTGGTTGCCCGAGGTGCGCGAGGTCCGCGGGCCCTTCCCCGACGCGCTCGCGGCCCCCACGGCCGACGCCGTCGCGCGCCTGCTCGCGGTCGCCGACCACTACTACGCCAGCGCCGACCGCGGCCTGCTCGCGCTCTCGCTCCGCGACGCCAGCGCGATCGCGACCGCGCGCCACGTCTACGCCGCGATCGGAGACGTGCTCGCCGCGCGGCATTTCGACGTCCGAGGCGGGCGCGCCGTGGTCCCGAGCGCCGGCAAGGCCCGCGAGGTCGCGCGGGCGCTCGGACGCACCGCGCTCGCTCTCCCGCGTCGCGTCGCGGCCCGCGTCACGGAGGGGCCGGTCGGGCTCCCGCGCCGCGTCGTCCACTTCGACGAGCTCGCCTTGCGGTAGTGGTGCTCGGCGGATTGACGAACCGTTTGCGCCGGTCCTCGGCGCCGCTCGGCGGCCCGACCGGCCTTCGGCCTATCTCCTCGAAAATGCTCTGAATCAGCGTCGGCCTGTCTTCGCCG
>JAHBWF010000328.1 GCA_019637105.1 Labilithrix sp. | reverse complement strand
GCGCGGCCAGCGCGCGGTCACCGAGGTCGCGCTCCGCGCGAGTCGAGGAGAGCGCGCGCTGCTCGATCTCGTGCTCGCGACCGGGCGCACGCATCAGGCCCGCGTGCAGCTCGCCCACGCCGGCGCGCCGATCGCGGGCGACGTCCTCTACCGAGGCGCCGCCGCCCCGCGCCTGATGCTCCACGCCGCGGCCCTCGAGCTCGCGCACCCGCGCACGAACCGGCGGCTCGTCGTGCGGGACGATCTCGCGCGCGTCGAGATGGACGCCTGGCTCGAGCGAGGCGACGCGGGGTACGGCGTCTACGACGATCGCGCCGCGCTCGACCGCGCGCTCGCGCTGGCGGTCGAGCGGCGCTGGGCGCTCGGGCGCAGCCTCGACCGCGATCCGGAGGAGCGCAAGACGACCGCGTTCCGCCTGGTGAACGAGGAGGGCGACGCGCTCCCCGGGCTCGCCGTGGACGTCTACGGCGACCACCTCGTCGCGCAGATCTACGTCTCGGAGGAGTGGGAGGTCCCGGGCCGGCGCGAGCGTATGCTCGACGCCCTCGACGCGCTCGGGTTCGACGGCGTCTACCTGAAGCTCCGGCCGAAGCAGGCGAACGTGCTCGTCGACACGCGGCGCGACGACCTCGCGCCGAGCGCGCCCGTGCGCGGGGCGGCGGCCCCCGGCGAGCTCGTCGTCCTCGAAGAGGGCGCGCCCTTCGCGGTGCGCCTCGGCGACGGCCTTTCGACGGGCATCTTCCTCGATCAGCGGCTCAACCGGCGCGCGGTCCGACGGAGCTCGCGCGGCGCCGCCGTCGCGAACCTGTTCTCGTACACGTGCGCGTTCAGCGTCGTCGCGGCGCTCGGCGGCGCGCGGAGGACCGTGAGCGTCGACGCCTCGCTCGCGGCGCTCGAGCGAGGCCGCGCCGGCTACGCGCTCGCCGGCGTGGAGCTCGGGCGCGATCACGCGTTCTTCGGTGAGGACGCGTTCTCTTGGCTCGTGAAGGCCGCGAAGAAGGACGAGCGCTTCGACCTCGTCATCGTGGATCCTCCGAGCTACTCGTCGACGAAGAAGCGCCGCTTCGTCGCGGAGAGCGACTACGACGAGCTCGTCGCGCTCGCCGCCGCGATCGTTGCGCCGGGCGGGCGGATCCTCGCGTGCTGCAACCACCGCGGGATGGCGCGGCAGAAGCTCCGGCGCCTCGTGCACGAAGGCGCGCGCGCCGCCGGGCGCGAGGTCGTGCAGCTCAAGGACCTCCCGGACGCGCCCGACTTCCCCGGCGCAGGCGGGCGCGAGCCCCACATGAAGAGCCTCCTGCTCACCCTCCGCTGACGCGCCCTTCGGCCCTCACGCCGGCGCCGGCGTCGTCCCCGGCCGCGCCGGCGCGCGGCGGCGGGAGGGCGACACCTCGCGGGCGTCTGCCGCGGGGCGTGAGCCCGCACCCGGGCGCGCGAACCCCGAAATCGGTCGACGCCGCCGGGGCCGCGTCGATCTTCGTCCGATCGCTGTAAGACCGCCGCGCGGCCTCCGTTTGCTCCTGCACTGGAGGCCGCGATGGTGTCGAAGAAGAAGATCGGGTTGTTCCTCTCCTTGCTGATGCTCCTTGCCGGTTGCGGCGGCGGCCTCGGCGGCGAGAGGGCCAAGAGCGCGGGGAGCTCGTCGGGGGAGGAGGCGACGCCGCAGGGATACGCCCCCCCGCGCCAGCCGGCGGCCGAGTCCAACGCGCCCCCGGCCCCGGCCGCGGCGTTCGTCGACGCCGACCGGGCAGAGCCCTCGGCCGCGCCTCCGCTGCCGAGCCAGGAGCGGTCGACGTCCGCGCGCGAGCCTTCGCCAGACAGCCGTCCCGGGCTCGGGACCGAGTGGGGCGAGACCCGGACGTCGCGCGTGCACGACGTCACGTTCGTCCGCGACTCGAGCCGGCCGTTCGCGCTGGCGACGCTGCACTACAACGATCGCCGCGGCGTCGACGCGATGGCGAGCCTCCACGCCCAGCGCGAGACCCGTCGCGACGTCGCCGCCGGCGGCGGCGCGGTCACGATCGCGATCAAGGACGCGAGCGGCAACCCGCTCGAGGCGGTGCGCGTCGGAGACCGCACGATGGTCGTCGGCCAGGCGGGCCAGCGGTACTCCGTCGTCTTGACGAACCACACGAGCCACCGCTTCGAGTCGGTGGTGACGGTCGACGGGCTGGACGTCATCAACGGCAAGCCGGGCACGGCCGAGAATCGCGGCTACGTCCTGCTCCCGTTCGCGACCCTCGAGATCGAGGGCTTCCGCCAGAGCGCCAACGCGGTCGCGGCGTTCCGCTTCGCGGCCGTCGGCGAGTCGTACGCCGCGCAGACCGGCTCGGCCCGCAACGTCGGCGTCATCGGCGTCGCCTTGTTCGGCGAGCGCGGCGACTCGTTCGTCTCGCAGAGCGAGCTCCGCCTGCGCGACACGGCGAGCCCGTTCCCGGCCG
>JAHBWF010000327.1 GCA_019637105.1 Labilithrix sp. | reverse complement strand
TCGAAGGAAGACCGGCAGGCGGAGAACTTCCGCAAGATGGTCGTCGCGATGGCGCGCGACATCCGCGTCTTGCTCATCAAGCTCTGCGACCGCGTCGACAACATGCGGACGCTCGAGCACATGAAGCCCGAGGCGCAGGAGCGCATCGCGCGCGAGACGCTCGAGATCTACGCGCCGCTCGCGAACCGCCTCGGGATCCAGGCGTTCAAGAGCGAGCTCGAGGACCTCTCGTTCCGCTGGCTCGAGCCCGAGGGCTACGCCGAGGTCAAGGAGGGCGTCCAGAAGACCAAGAAGGAGCGCGACAAGTACATCCTCGAGGTGTCGAAGACGCTCTCGAGCCGCCTCGCCGAGCAGGGGTTCGCCGCCGACGTCACCGGCCGCGCGAAGCACCTCTACTCGATCTGGCGCAAGATGAAGGCGAACGACTCGTCGATCGACCAGATCCACGACATCATCGCGTTCCGCGTGCTCGTCGAGAGCGTGAGCGACTGCTACGCCGCGCTCGGCGTCATCCACTCGAAGTGGACGCCCGTGCCGGGCCGCTTCAAGGACTACATCGCGCTGCCGAAGCCGAACATGTACCAGTCGCTCCACACGACGGTCATCGGCCCCGGGCGCGAGCGCATCGAGATCCAGATCCGCACGCACGACATGCACCGCGTCGCCGAGCGAGGCATCGCGGCCCACTGGAAGTACAAGGACAAACACGGCGGCGGCATCGCCGAGAGCGACGCGCAGAAGTTCGGCTGGCTCCGCCAGCTGATGGAGTGGCAGAAGGACCTCAAGGACCCGGCCGAGTTCCTCGAGGGCGTGAAGGTCGATCTCTTCCAGGACGAGGTCTACGTCTTCACGCCGAAGGGCGAGGTCCGCGTCTTCCCGCGCGGCTCGACGCCCGTCGACTTCGCCTTCGCGATCCACTCGCAGCTCGGCGAGCACATCACCGGCGCGCGCGTGAACGGCAAGCTCGAGCCGCTCCGCTACAAGCTCCGCAACGGCGACGTCATCGAGGTCGTCACGAACACGAACCAGCAGCCGAGCAAGGACTGGCTCGACTTCGTCGTCACGACGCGCGCCCGCGCGAAGATCCGGAACTATCTCCGCACCGAGCAGCGCGAGAAGTCGCTCCGCCTCGGCCGCGAGCTGCTCGAGCGCGAGTTCCAGAAGGCGACCGTCTCGCTCTCGAAGTTCCTCCGGAACGACAACGAGCTCCGCAAGGTGCTCGAGGTGCTCGCGATCGGAAACGTCGAGGAGCTCTTCATCGGCATCGGCTACGGGAAGATCGATCCCAAGGACGTCCTGGAGGTGCTCGCGCCGCCGTCGATCGACGGCAAGGAGAGCATCCCGCCGGAGCAGCTCCGCGAGGGCCGCATCGCGGGCTTCGTCCGCAAGGTCATCAAGGGCGACGACGGCGGCATCCGCCTCAACGGGATCGACGACGTCCTCGTCCGCTACGCCAAGTGCTGCAACCCTCTGCCGGGCGACGACATCCTCGGCTTCATCACGCGCGGGCGGGGCGTGACCATCCACCGGCGCGGCTGCCCGAAGGCGTTCGACACGGACCCCGAGCGCCGCGTCGAGATCACGTGGGACTCGAAGGCGAAGATCAACCGCGCCGTCCAGCTCCGCGTCGTCACCGCGAACCGCCCCGGCATCCTCGCGACGGTCGGTCACACGTTCAGCCACATGGGCATCAACATCAGCGAGGCCAACTGCCGCGCGGGCGACGACGGCAAGGCCATCAACGTCTTCACGTTCGTCTGCTCCGACCTCACGCAGCTCAAGAACGTGATGAAGGCCCTGCAGAAGGTGCAGGGCGTCGTCGCCGTCGAGCGCGCCTGACGTCCAGGCGCCCGCGCGCGCGTCAGAACGTGCCGGTGAGCGCCGCGCCCTGGGTGGTCGCGCCGACCATCGGCACGACGCCGACGTGCGCCGCGCTCGACGTCGAGCTCTTCGGCGCCGTGAGGACGAGCAGGATCCCGCCGCCGATCAGGAGCGCGCCGCCGATCGCCGTCCCGAGCATGATCGGGGCGTTGTCCTGGGCCTTCGCCTCGTTGTCGTTGTACTGCCGGCGCAGGCGCGTCCGCTCGTCCCGATCGGCGTCGGTGCAGCGGTTCGGGGTCGCCTTCGCGCAGGCGCCGGCGGCGTCGTACTGGTCGAAGAGGCTGTTCTCCTCGATGGCGTACGAGATGAACATCACGCTGCCGACCGTGAGGAGCCCGACGCCGACGGCGGAGACGCCGATGCCCGACCAGTGCTGCCACGTCCAGCCGCCGGGCTCGGGCGGCGGGGTGGGAGACGGCGCGGTCGTCGTCGCCGCGCGGAGCTCGATCGGCTTGACGTGCTTGGTCTCGACGACCTCGCGGCGCTCCTCGTAGCCCGGAGCCGTGACCGTGACCGTGTGCACCCGCGCGTCGCGCGTGAAGACGACGGTCTCGGCCGAGTAGAGGTCCGCCGGCACGAGCTGATCGTCGACGCGGATCGCGAGCTTGTCGGGCAGAGGCTGCGGGAGGACCAGGCGAATGTGC
>JAHBWF010000326.1 GCA_019637105.1 Labilithrix sp. | reverse complement strand
CTCCTCCGCGCCAGCGCGAGGCACGCGAAGACGGCCGGCGCCGCGAGCGCCAGCGTCGACCAAGGCGCCGGCGTCACTTCACCACCTCCGACCGCGCGCCGATCTCGTCCTCGGTCGCCCGCGGGCCGCCCGGCGCCTCGCGCGCGCCGCCCCTCCCGACGAGGAGCGACGTCCACGTCGCCTCGAGCCGGACCGCGACCTTGGCGATCCCGAAGAGCGGTCGGACGACGAGCGCGTCGAGGTGCTCGTCGAGGAAGAAGCCCTGGAGCGCGGCGGCGTGGAGGCGGGCGCGGAGCTCCGAGGAGAGCAGCCTCTCCCAGTGCGCGCCGACGCGCGGGAGCGGCCCGCGGATCGCGTCGCGCATCTCGTGAACGTCGTGGAGGATGGCGGGCGCGCGGAGGAGCTGCCACGTCCGCAGGCAGGCGTGGCCGACCATGTGGAGGAGCGCGAGCCGCGGACAGCCGGCGGCGACCTCGACGAACATGACGCCGACCTGCGCCATCGCCGCGTACGCGAGGCCGTTCTTGATGTCCGCCTGGACGCGCGCGAGCAGCGCGCCGTACAGCGCCGTGGCCGCGCCGACGACGCCGATGAAGGCACGGACGCCGGGGAGCTCGGCCATCCACGGCGACGTCCGCACGAGCAGGTAGAGCCCGGAGTGAATGGAGAGCGCGCCGTAGAAGACGGCGCTCGACGGCGTCGGGCCCTCCATCGCGCGCGGGAGCCAGCCGCCGACCGGCAGCTGCGCCGACTTGCCCATCGCCGCGACCACCAAAAGCGCCCCGACGACCGTCGCGTGCGCGCCGGCGAACGCGAACGCGTCGTGGGCGGCGCCGGTGGCGGCCTCGTTCTTCTCGAGCAGGACCGCGACGAGCAGCCCGACGTCGCACGTCCGATAGACGACGAAGGCGCGGAGCGCGTGCCGCACCGGCGCGGCGCGCTCGTGGAAGAAGGCGATGAGGAGCGTCGACGTGAGCCCGACCAGCTCCCAGCCGACGAAGAACAGGTTCAGCGATCCGGCGAGGCAGAGCAGCGTCATCCCCGCGACGAACAGGCTGAAGAGGAGGAAGAAGCGCGCGTAGCCCGGCTCGCGGTGGAGGTACGGAGCCGAGAACCGCGCCACGACCGACGAGAGCACGACGGTGAGCCCGAGGAACGGCGCCGACAGCTCGTCGAGGACGAGCGTCGGCCGGCGGCCGGGCGTCTCGAGCCAGGGCGCGAGCCCGAAGACGAGCTCGTGGGTCGGGCTCGCCGCCGTCGCCGCGAGCGCGCCCGCCGCCGCCAGGGTAGAGCAGAGCACGCCGAGCTCGGCGGCGCGCGCGACGCGGGCCTCGGAGCGCGCCCCCGCGCCCCGGAACGACTGCGTCGCGATGACGGCGAGCGCGACCAGCGGGCCGGCGACGACGGCGGGGAGCAAGAGCGCCGGAGTCATGCCGCGCTCGCGCCGCGCCGCGGGCGCCTCGGCCCGCCGCCGCGGCCGACGATCCGCGCCGGCCAGAGGTGGCCTCGCCGGCCGCCGTAGTACGCGGTCGACGAGCGCGCCACGGGCAGCGCGCGCTCGTCCGGGGTGAACGGCTCGAAGCCGTCGCGGGTCATCACGGAGACGTCGCCGGTCACGGGGTCGATCGTCGCGAGCTGGATCCAGCCGTTGACCACCAGCTCGCGGATGACCGGGGCGCGGCCGGCGACCGCGAGGATCGTCGACGGCGTGGTCTCGACGACGACGAGGAGACGCACCGGCTCGTGGACCTCGACCATCTGCCACGGCAGCCCCGTCCGGAGATCGCTCTGATGTCCGTTCATCACGCCGAGCAGCCCGACGACGTTGTGTGGGAGCTTCGTCCCCGCGCCGTAGCGCTCGTTGTCGACGAACGAGAAGTAGTACTCGAGGTTGATCCCCGCCCCGACCGGCGCGACCGCGCCGAGGATCCGCTCGAGGACGTGGCCGTCGGGATCCCGCGCCGGCTCGTAGCAGGCCAAAAAAGCGCGCCGATCGAGGAAGAGGCCGCGGGTGAGGGCGCGGCGTCCGACGACGGCGATCGCGTTGGTGCAGTGCCCGAGCTCGGGCCGCGGCTCGGCGAGGCTCTCCGCGCGCGCCTCGACGTGCGCGAGCGCGTCCTCGGGGTCGCCGTCGAGATCGAACGCCTCGAAGCGGCGGCACCGCTCGTGAGCGTCGAGGCGGCGCGCGCGCTCGAGCACGGCCTGGGCCTCGGCGAGCAGCGCCCGGCGGCGCTCCGGGACGAGATCGAGGTCGAAGAGCGCGACCGCGTCGGTGGTGGTGTCGTGGCACGCGCCGACGAACCAGGTCTCGCCCGGGATCGTGACGCCGCGGGCGCGCAGCGCCGCGCGGACGCCCGGATCGTTGGCGAGCGCGGCGAAGACGCGCGCGTTCGCGGCGCCGCGATGGCCCCCGCACGCGCCGCAGTCGTACGCCGAGGCGTGGGGGTTGTTGCGCGTCGAGCCGCCGTGACCGACGACGAAGACGAGCGGCGCGAAGCGCTCGATCCCGAGCTCCTCGAAGGTCCGCGCGAGCCGGAGCGCGGCGTCGTCGCGATCGAAGCCGCGCTCGAGCTCCTCCGGCGCGCCGGCCCGCGGCCCCGCCGCGCCGGCGAGCGCG
>JAHBWF010000325.1 GCA_019637105.1 Labilithrix sp. | reverse complement strand
TGGAGAAGGCCGTGACCGGACGCGACTTCTTGCTCGGCGAGGAGTTCTCGATGGCGGACGTCATCTTCGGCGGGACGATCCGCTACATGCTGATGGTGAAGATGATCGAGGCGAGGCCCGCGTTCACCGCCTACGCCGAGCGCCTCGCCGCGCGTCCAGCCCTCCAGCGCGCCGACGCGAAGAACAAGGCCGTCGCCGAAGAGCACGGGCTGAAGACGTGACGCGCTCCTGACGCGAGCGTGCCTCGAGTCACGGTCGCGCCAGGAGCCACGGTGCTCAGGCTCGCGCGCGCGGCGGACGACCTCGCCGCCTCGCTGCGCGCGCCGCGCCGCGGACCGCCGAGGAGTCGGAGTGGGTCGCGCTCGCCGCGGTCGAAGAGCGGCCCGCCGAGCGCGCGCACGGCTGAGCGCCGGCGGCGCGCGCGTCGTCCTTCACCGCGCTCGGCCGCGGGTCACGCCTTCGCGGAGCAGTTGAACATCCACTTCACACCGAACTTGTCGGTGAGCGACCCGAAGTAATCGCCCCAGAACATGACCTGGAGCGGCATCTCGACCTCGCCGGCCTCGGCGAGCCGCGCGAACAGGCGATCCGCGTCCTCGCGCGTGTCCGGCTCGAGCGTGATGCTGATGTTGTTGCCGAACGTCAGCTTGTGACCCATCGACTCGAGCGTGTCCGTGCCCATCAGCTTGTGTCCACCGAGGATGGGCAACATGACGTGCATGACGGCCTTCTTGTCCGCGTCGCTCAGCGGCGGCATGCCCGGCGCCGCCGGAACGTCGCCGATGCGCGAGATGGGCGAGAGCTCCGTCCCGAAGACGGACGCATAGAAGCGGAACGCCTCCTCGGTCTTGCCCATGAAGTTCAGGTACGTGCTCGTCCGTGCCATTGGCGATCTCCTCGGAGTTCTCGGTGGTTGGGGGCCTGACCTGCCGATGCAGGCCCGGGGCCTCGGACGGAGGTCGCCCGGGGCCTTCCGACGTAGGTCAAACGAGGCCGGCCGGATTCGACAGACGCGCGCTCTTTTTTTCCTCGAGCCCGGCCCGGAGCCACCTCAGCGCATCGGGACGAGCTCGAGCGGCCCGCCGTCGTCCTCGTCCGTCAGACCCCAGACGGCGCCGGTCGGGCCGACACGGACGTCCCGCCCCCGTCCGCGGTCGACGAGCAGGCGCTCCTCCCCGCCCCCGACGACGCGCTCGCCTCCCCGACGACGCGCTCGCCGGCGACGAGCGTGCCGCGTGCTCGCCGGCGGCACACCGCCGTCGTCGGAGCACCGAGCCTCGTCACGCGCTCGTCCTCGACGAGCCGCCTTGGGCGCGGCCGCGCGTTCCCCCGAACGCGTCGATCGCCGAGGAGAGACACCCAGCGAGCTCGCGAAGCTCCGGATCGGGCGTGCGATAGGTCGGATCGGTGGCCCTCCGGGCCCTCGAGACGAGCGTGATCTGCGGTTGACCGACGAGCGCTTCATCGAGGAACACGGTGATCGCATGCTCGGACGTGCTCGTCCCGAGGATCGCGGCCACGGGGATGAAGCGCGACGTTCCGAAGCGCGTCAGGCGCATTCCGTCCGGTCCGACGTCGACGCGCGTCCTCGCTCGGGCTACCCACCAAGCGACGGCGAGGAACGCGACGTAGGCGAGGACGACGCCGCGCTGCAACCGCGGAGAGCCGTCCGGAAGGAGCGCCAGGACGCCCGCGAAGAGGATCCCTCCGCCCGCCGCGAGCGACACGAAGACGCCGGTCTGCCTCATGGCGCCCCCCACGGACCCGGCGCCGAGCGCCGCGATGTAGAAGGTCCGATGCCCTCGCGCTCCGCCGTCACCGTCGTGCACCATCCCCGAGACGATACCGCGGGCGGGCGTGACGGAAAGGTCGCGATCGGCGCCGACGGGGCCTGGCGCGAGCCCGCCGCGCGCCAGGCCGATTCCTGACAGCGGGATGTCAGCGAAGGCTCGCGCCTCCGCCGCCGGCCGTTGACCGTCGCGGTGAGCAGGGAGAGCCTACGCCCCGACCTCGAACAAGGAGACCTCGAATGTCCACGACGATCATCGCGAAGAAGTACGTCGAGCTGTGCAAGGCCAACCAGGAGCAAACGATCGTCGAGACGCTCTTCTCGCCGGACATCGTGAGCGTCGAGCCGGCCGCGCCGGCCGGCGCCTCGAGGGAGGTGCGCGGCGTGAAGGCCGTCGTCGAGAAGGGCAAGCAGTTCACGGAGAGCCACGAGATCCACTCGGCGCGCATCGAGGGGCCGTGGCCGAGCGGCGACCGATTCATCGTTCGATTCGGCTACGACATGACGCACAAGGCGAGCGGCCGGCGCTTCCAGATGGAGGAGGCCGCGCTCTTCACCGTCCAGGGCGACAAGATCGTCCGTGAAGAGTTCTTCTACGGGACGGAGGGCTGATCGATGGGCGTCGTCCTCTACCATCACCCGTTCTCTCGCGCGGCCGGCGCCGTGTGGACGCTCGAGGAGGCCGGCGTCCCGTACGAGCTCCGCTTCGTCGACATCCTGAAGGGCGCGCAGAAGGCGCCGGAGATCGTCGCGCTCAACGGCATGGGAAAGCTGCCGGTCCTCACGGACGGCGACACCGTCGTCACGGAGGGCGCGGCGATCGCGCTCTACCTCGCGGACCGCTACGCGTACGGGCGCCTCGCGCCGAAGGTCGACGATCCCGCGCGCGCGACCTACCTCCGGTGGTCGCTCTTCGCGCCGTCGGTGATCGAGCCCGGGGCGATGGCGAAGATGGGCGGCTGGGACTTCAAGCCGGGCCAGGCGGGCTGGGGCTCGTACGACGACATGATCGCGACGA
>JAHBWF010000324.1 GCA_019637105.1 Labilithrix sp. | reverse complement strand
CACGCCGCCGAAGCCAGACGACGCGGGACGCGCCGTGCCGTCGACGCCGGGCGCGCGGTCGTCGCCGCGCGGCGGGCGGGCGTCTCCTCGCGCCCGGGCGCTTTCGGCCGAGGCGCCGGCATCAGGCTGTTCCGTCGCGTCGGCTGGGCGCGCGCCATGGGATCGATCCTAACAACGTCCGGCGGCGAAGACCGCTTTCCCGCGGAGGCGAGGTCGCGCGGCGACGCGTCGGGCTCGTCCGGCGCGGGACGGGAGAGGAACGGACGCTCGCGGGACGCCCGCGACGGAGGCTCACGGCACGTGATCACAGCCGTGGCGCGGCCGGCCGGCGTGCACGGCCATTGCATGGATCTCGGCGGAGATTTAGGTTCGGATCGTCATGGCGGATGACTTCTACTCGGTCCTCGGCGTCCCGAAGAACGCCGAAGCCGATGCGATCAAGAAGGCATATCGGAAGCTCGCGCGCGACCTTCACCCCGACAAGAACCCGGGGAACAAGGACGCGGAGACGCGCTTCAAGGCCGTGAACCGCGCGTACGAGACGCTCCACGACCCGAAGAAGCGCGCGCTCTACGACGAGTTCGGCGAGGAGGCGCTCCGCGAGGGCTTCGACGCCGACAAGGCGCGCACCTACCGCCAGTGGCAGAGCCAGGGCGGCAACGGCTTTCGCGGCTCGGGCGGCTTCGCCGGCGGGCGCGCCGTGAACCTCGAGGACCTCTTCGGCGGAGCCTATTCGGCGGGCGGGGATGCCGACTTCGGCGACCTCTTCGGGCGGCGCCGCCGCGGCCCGATGAAGGGAGCGGACCTCGAGCAGGAGATCACCGTCGACTTCGACACCGCGGTGCGCGGGACGACGCTCCAGCTCCGGCGCCCCGACGCGCAGGAGGCCGTCACCGTGCGGATCCCTCCCGGCGCCGACGAGGGCAGCCGCGTGCGCATCCCCGGTCAGGGCGGACAGTCGCCCAACGGCGGACCGAGCGGCGACCTCGTCCTCGTCATCCACGTCCGCCCGCACCCGCTGTTCAAGCGAGAAGGGGACGACCTGCACCTCGAGGTCCCCATCCGCGTCAGCGAGGCCGTCCGGGGGACGAAGGTGAAGGTGCCGACGTTCGAGGGCCCCATCTCCGTGAAGGTGCCGCCGAGCACGCAGAGCGGCACCGTGCTCCGCGTGCGTGGCAAGGGCGTGAGCCGAAAGGGCCGGCCTCAGGGCGACCTCTACATCCGTTTCATGGTCCACGTCCCCAAGCCGCGGAACGATCGCGACGCCGCCGACCTCGGCCGCGTGATCGACGATCTGGCGCGCTTCGAGGACCCGAACCTCCGCCAGCACCTCGACGTCGACCTCGGTCAGTGACGCGCTGACGCGCGACGTCGAGCGGTCGACGCGCCCGACAAAAGCGCCGCGTCCGTCCACCGAGGTGAACGCTTGCCTCTTCCGTTCGTGTACCCTGGGCCTTCGATGATCTCGCTGGGGCGCGCCGCGCTCGTGCACGTTCTTCTGTCCGGGCTCGTGGTCGCTGCGTGCGGAGGAGGAGGCGGCGCCGCGGCCCCGGGCCCTGCCGGGCCGTCCTCCGGCGACGGCGACGCTCCGGGCAGCGCGAGCGGCTCGACGTCGGACGGCGCGCCGGCCGGGCCGCCCCGGGCGGTCGACTGCGGCGACTTCACGACGTGCGCGATCGCGTCCGACGGGCTCGTGCGCTGCTGGGGCCGCGACAAGGAAGGCGAGCTCGGCGCGGGCAAGGGGCAGGGCGAGCAGCTCGAGCGGCGGCTCGTCCCCGGCCTCGGGAGGGCTAGGCAGGTCGCGCTGGCGTCCAAGTTCGCGTGCGCGGTCCTCGAGGACAAGACGGTCAAGTGCTGGGGCACGGGGCGCATCGCGAACGACGGCAAGGCGTGGAGCGACGCGAAGCCCGTCGCCGTCTCCGGCGTCGAGAAGGTCGAAGAGCTCGCGGCGAGCGGGGCGCTCGCCTGCGCGCGGAGCGCGAGCGGCGTCGCGTGCTGGGGCGCCGACGAGAAGACCATCGGCGTCCCGCCGAAGGGCGCGTTCAAGCAGATCGCCGTCGGGTTCACGCACGCGTGCGCGCTCGACGCCGCGGGCGCGGTGACGTGCTGGGGCGGCGCCGGCGACTGGGGCGCGGGCGGGATGTTCGCCAAGCCCTCGGTCGCGGGCGCGGTGCAGATCGTCACGGGCGATCGTCACGGCTGCGTCCTCACGAAGAGCGGGAGCGTCCAGTGCTGGGGCATGAACGACGCGGGGCAGCTCGGCGTCAAGCCGGACATCGATCCCCACAAGCAGCTCGTCACGGTCCCGGGGGTCGGCGGCGTCGCGCGCCTCGTCGCCGGCGAGGCCTCGACCTGCGCGCTCCTCGCGGACGGCGCGGTCCGGTGCTGGGGCTCCAACGGCGAGGGCGAGCTCGGCCTCGGGACGCGTTCGTCCGACGAGCGGCCCGCGAGCGTGACGGCGCTCACGGCGGTCGAGGACGTCTGCCTCGCCTCGGCCCACGGGTGCGCGTTGACGAAGCAGAGCAAGCTGCTCTGCTGGGGGTCGAACGCCTTCGGACAGATCGGCGACGGCACGAAGGAGCGCAGGCCCGCCCCGACGCCCGTCGCCTGGTGACGCGGACGCGCCGGACGAACGGGCGCGCCGCGGTCGACGTCGGGCCGCCGCCGGCGGTCCGCCCGCGCGCCGTCAGCGGCGCTTCTTGCCGCCCTTCTTCTTCGGGCGCGCCGGGCCCGGGCCGCCCTTGCCCTTGCGCGCCGGCGGTCCCTTGCGGCCGCCGCCCCGCGACGCCGGCTCGCCGCGCCGGTCGGGCTTGCTGCTC
>JAHBWF010000323.1 GCA_019637105.1 Labilithrix sp. | reverse complement strand
CGGCGCGGGCGTCCGCGGGATCGGCAACAGCGGCTACCTGCTCGAGCCGAACGTGCTCCTGTCCTCGTCGCTCGGCCGCGGCGGCGCCGGCGACCCGATCGTCCACCGGCGCGTCCCCGACGAGAGCGCGCGCTACATGCGCTCGAGCGAGTTCTGCGGCGCGTGCCACGACGTCCGGCTCTTCGGCACCGACGCGATCGGCGTGCGCGAGCGCGGCGAGCACTTCAAGCGCCTCCGCAACGCCTACTCGGAGTGGAGGACGTGGGCCGACGCCGAGCGATCGGCGGGGCGCCAGGCGGCGAGCTGCCAGGACTGCCACATGAGCCTCTACCCCGGCGTGTGCGTCAAGGACGCCGGGGCGACCGCGAAGGGGGCCACGGGCGGCGAGGGGTGTCCGCCCGGGTTCCACTTCGAGAAGCGCTCGCCGGGCGACAAGGCCCGCGGGATGATCGCGTCGTCGTCCGTCGAGCCGCGGCCGATGAGCTCGCACTGGTTCACGAGCGTCGATCTCCCGCTCGCGACCGAGTTCCCCGACGCCTGGGCGAACGAGACCGCGCTCGACGCCAGCGGCGTGCCGGTGGGGCTCGAGGCCCGGCGCGAGCAGCTCCTCCGGCACACGTTCGCCTTCTCGATCGGGCGCGGCGCGCGGATCGGCGCGCGCCTCGAGATCCCGATCGAGATCCAGAACGTCGGCGCGGGCCACCGCGTCCCGGCGGGGTTCAGCCAGGAGCGCGAGACCTGGGTCGAGATGACGGTGCGCGACGGGCGGGGCGACGTCGTCTACGAGGTCGGCAAGATCGCGAGCGACGACGCCGATCTCGCCGACAAGGTGTTCCTGCGGGTGACGACGCGCGACGACCTCAAGGACGCCCGGGGCAGGCCCGAGGGCGTCTTCGGCGCGGACATCGTCGACGGCCCCGACGCGCCGGAGTGGACCCCCAACCCGACGTTCGGCGGCACGACGTTCCGCGGCAAGGGCCTCGTCAACATGCAGAACGGCTTCCTCCGCTGCGTGAAATGCATCGGCGTCGTCGATCGAGAGGGGCGCTGCCAGGCCGGCCCGGGGCAAGGCAGGACGCGCGCCGATCGCTTCGACGACGGCGCCTACGACCTCGACACGGGCGAGTGCCGCTCGAACCTCTCCGGGACGAACGCGTTCTTCGAGACGTACTTCCCCGTGGGCTCGCTCGACGCCTCGCGCGGCGTCGCGAAGGCGCCGGACGCCATCCTCGACCAGCGGTCGGCCGCTCCCGGCGTCGTCCTCCGCTACGTCTACGAGATCGACGCGCCCGGGCGCGCGGGGCCGTTCACGGTCCGGGCGCGCCTCCGCTTCCGGCCGTTCCCGCCGTTCCTCCTCCGCGCGTTCGCCGACTACGAGGCGCGGAAGGCCAGGGAGGGGCTGCGCCCGAGCGGGCCGCAGATCACGGCGGCGATGCTCGCGCGAAACCACCCGGTCGACCTCGCCGAGGCGAGCGCGAAGATCGACTGAGATGAGCGCGGTCGCCTCGTCGTCGTGGCCGGAGGTCGTGTGGGACGCGCCGATGCTCCGCGCGCTCGACGCCCGCGCGCGCGCGGAGATCGAGGCCGCGGGGCGCCTGCGGAGGCTCGCGGCCGGCGAGGTCCTCTTCGCGCCCGGCGACCCGGCCGACGCGCTCCACGTCGTGGCGTCCGGGGCGCTGGCGCTCTCGGGCGTGCGCCGCGGCGAGGCGGCCGCCGCCGTCATCCGGCGCGCGCGGGCCGGCGACGTCGTCGGCGAGGAGGCCACGGTCGCCGCGTTCTCGACGCGCCAGCTCGAGGCGCGGTGCGAGGCGCCCGCCGTCGTCGCCGAGGTCCCGATCGTCGTCCTGAAGCGGGCGGCGACGCGCGCGGGCGGCGCCGAGCTGATGGCGAAGGTCGAGCGCGCGTTGCGGCGCGCGGCCACGCTCGATCTCCTCCGCACGACGAGCTTCACCCGCGAGCTCGCGGACGCCGATCTCGAGGTCCTGCTCGACGCCGCGCGGCACGTCCACGTCGCGCGCGGCGAGCACGTCTACCGCGCGGGCGACGTCGCCAGGGAGGCGTTCCTCGTGGCCGACGGGCTGCTCCAGGCGCAGAGCGACGACGACGGCAAGCCGCGCGTCGAGGCGTACCTCGGCCGCGGCGATCTCTTCGGCGACGAGGAGCTGGCCGAGCGCGCCCCGCGCGCCGTCGCGGTCGTCGCCGGCGGGCCGACGTGGCTCGTCGCGATCCCGCGCGACGTGTTCACGGCCGTCGCGCGGAAGGACCCTGGCCGGCTCGACGCCGCCCGGCGCCTGCGGAGTGAGAGCGTTTCGGCGCTCGAGCACCTCCGCCCCGGCGGGCACACGACCGCGCACGTGTTCCGCGATCTCTACCGGATGCGGATCGCGCGATCGCTCCTCGTGATCGATCAGGACGCGTGCCTCCGATGCGGTCATTGCGCCTGGAGCTGCGCCGAGGCCCACGACGACGGCGTCAGCCGGCTCGTCCGGCGCGGCGACAAGATCGTCGTCCGCGACGGCGCGTCGGTCGACGAAGCGGGCGGGGGGAGCGGGACGGCGCCGCTCCTCGTCCCCAACAGCTGCCAGCACTGCAAGAACCCGAGCTGCATGATCGACTGCCCGACGGGCGCGATCGGACGCGACGCGCGCGGCGAGGTGTTCATCCGCGAGGACCTCTGCACCGGGTGCGGGAGCTGCGCGAAGGCGTGTCCGTGGGAGAACATCCAGATGGCGCCGCGCCGCGACGCGGCGGCGTACCCGGCGGTCGCGGTGAAGTGCGACCTGTGCAAGGGCGTCGACGGCGGACCGGCGTGCGTCGCGTCGTGCCCGACGCAGGCGATCGCGCGCATCGATCCGAGCGCGGCGCTCGTCGAGCTGCGCGTCCCGAGCCGCGCGCCCGCGAGCGCGCC
>JAHBWF010000322.1 GCA_019637105.1 Labilithrix sp. | reverse complement strand
CGGCCCCCTGGCGTTCGCGCTCGAGGACGATCGCCCCGACGGCGCCTGCGGCGATCCGGACGACTACGAGTTCGTGGTCGACGATCTCGCGCTCGAGAACGACGCCGCCTGCGACGACCCGCTCCTCGTCGCGGGCGGCTTCGAGCGCGCCGACGCCGCGCGTTACTGGCTCGCGTCCGAGGACGGCGGGCTCGTGAGCTTCCGGCGCAACGCGCCCGCGAGCGCGAACACGGGCGGCGGCTTCGCGACCGTACGACAGACCACGTGCGCGAAGTCCACGAGCGTCCGCGCGACCGCCACGCTCGCCGGCGCGAGCGCGGGCGCCGGCGGCCCCGCGATCGAGTTCTTCTACAAGGCCGGCGCCGCCACCGGGATCACCTACTCCGCCAACGGCGCCGCCCTCCCCCCCGCCGCGGACTGGACCAAGTCGCGTGTGTGCTTCCCTGCGCGCCGCGGCGGCTTCCCCGCCTCGATCGAGCTCACGACGTCGGCCGACGAGCCGTGCGCCTCGGGGCTGCTCTCGATCGACGACGTCCGCAGCGTCCGCGATCCCGCCTGCACCGACTGACGCGGCGCGCGACGCGGGCGGAGTGACGAGGCCCCCGAAACGTTCTAACGTTGAGCTGTGTGGAGAGCTCTTGCTTCTGGCTTGATCCTCGTCGTCCTGACGGCCTGCGAGGATCAAAAGGTCGCGACGCCGTCGGTCCCTCCGACGCCGACCACGACGCGTGACGGCGGCGCCTCTCCCGTGGGCTGGGGCGACCCGGCCACGACGCGCCGGCCCGGCGTGCTCCGCCTGGGCCACCTCAACGTGCGACGCTACTTCGACACCACGTGCGACTCCGGCCGATGCGAGTCCGGCGGCTTCGAGGAGGTCGTGACCGAGGACGCGTTCGAGGCGAGGACCACCGAGCTCGCGCAGGGCCTGTCGCGCCTCGAGGCGGACGTCATCACGCTGGCCGAGGTCGAGAACCAGGGCTGCCTCGACGCGCTCCAGGCGAAGCTCAAGGCCGCGGGCTTCGAGTACCCGGTCGCGCACCTCGCGGACATCGGCGTCGCGGGGAGCATGAACGTCGGCGTCCTCGCGCGCGGCAAGCTCGAGGGCGTGACGACGCACCGCAAGGAGACGCCGCTCACGCGCGAGGACGGCTCGAAGACGCAGTTCACGCGCGAGCTGCCCGAGGTGCACCTCACGCTCGGCTCGAACAGCGTGATCGCGTTCGCCGCGCACTTCCGATCGAAGGCCGAGGACGATCCGGGGCGGCGCCTCGCCGAGGCGAAGGCCACGCGCGAGATCCTGCTCGCGGCGGCGACCGCCAACACCGGCGCGGTGGTGCTCCTCGGCGGCGACCTCAACGACGTCCCCGGGTCCGACACCCTCGAGGTGCTGGAGGAGGGCGACGCGCTCGTTCGCGTCGCCAAGGACCTGCCCGAGGCGCAGCAAGGGACGTACACCTTCGGCGGCCAGAAGCAGGCGATCGACCACATCTACACGACCTCCTCTCGCGCGACCGCGTACGTGGCGAAGAGCGCGACGGTCCTGCGCGACGGCAACTCCGGCTTCGCCGGGAGCGACCACGCCGCGATCTACGCGGACTTCAACCTGCCCTGAACGGGAGCCCGACGCGGTCGGGCCGCGCCTTTCACGTCGCAGGATAGACGCCAAGGAGACGGCGCGCGTCGCGAGAGCGCTTGCGTTCGACGTCGATCGCGACGAAGGTGCCGGCCTTCTCTGGGAGGCCCGTTCACATGAAGTACGCAGCCGTCGCCGTCACCCTCGCGCTCCTCGCCATCGCCTGCACCACCACCACGACCACCACCACGACGGGTGGCACGGACGGAGGCGCCTCCGACGGCGGCGCCTCCGACGGCAAGGCCGAGGACGACAAGGGCAACGAGGAGGAGGAAGAGGAAGAAGAGGAGGAGGAAGAGGGCTGCGGCGGGGAGGCGACCCAGCAAGGGTGCGCCCAGTGTTGCGCGGCGACGAACCAGGCGGGCGCCGCGGTCTACTCGAACGCGGTGTTGGCCTGCGCCTGCAAGGCGGAGAACTGCCAGACCGAGTGCGCCGCCACGGCCTGCGCCGCGACGCCCGCGCAGCCGGACCAGGCGTGCAACACGTGCGTCAACGGTCTCCAGACCGCGTGCGGGCAGGAGGTCCTGACGGCCTGCAACGCGAACCAGGACTGCGCCGCCTTCGCCACGTGCCTCAACACCTCGGGCTGCGCGACCAAGCCGTGACGGCCTGACGTTCGCGGCGGGCGCTCGGCGTCCGACGCGACGCGGCCGGCGCGCCCCGCGGACGTTCAGCGTCCGGGCCGGGGCGCGCGGCAGCGCGCGTCGAACAGCTCGGGCCGGTACTCGAAGTGCATCGTGTCGTAGTGGAACCAGCGCCCGCCCCACGCGAAGCCCTCGGCCTCGAACGCGTCGACGATCGCCTGCGGGACGCGGCTCCGCCACCCGCCCTTCGGCGTGTTCCGCCAGTAGTCGGCGAGCGACGTGTCGATGTCGATCGCGATCCCCCACGCGTGCGCGCTCGTGCGGTCGGTCCCCGCGATGGCGCGCGGGGCGAACGTCCCGCCGAGCTCGCGGAAGAAGCGCCCCAACGCGGGGTCCGCGCCGAGGAGGGCGTCGAGGCGGACGCCGACGCGCCCGAGCGCGGGGGCCGCGCGGCGGTGAAAGCGCACCGTCTTGCCGGCGAGCCTCACCGGGACGAGCGCCGCCGAGACGGCGCGCGCGTCGGCGCCGTAGGTCGCGCGGAACATCGGCTCGACGCGCGCGCGCCCGGGGTCGTCCTCGGGATCGGTGACGGGGACGATCGGGCCGGTCGGGTAGCCCAGCGCGAAGACGTCCTCGATGTCCGGTGACGCGATCCGTTCGGCGGTCCGCTTCGCGCGCCCGTCGTCGTACGGGACGCGCGCGCCGCCGGGGAGCTCCAGCGCCCAGCCGGAGGCGCTCGCGACCGCGCGGCCCGCGTAGCGCTCGGCGAGGCAGGCGAACGCCGAGGGCAGTCCGCCGGCGTCCGCCGAGCCGCCGGCGGACGCCGAGGGCGCGGGGCCG
>JAHBWF010000321.1 GCA_019637105.1 Labilithrix sp. | reverse complement strand
GGGCTTCAGCTCCGGCCGGGCGTGGGCGCCGGGCCCTTCTTCGGGAGCGGAGGCGGCGCGCCGGGCTTCGGCTGGTCCGAGACGATCGGCGGCGGCTCGGGCCATTCGAGCGCCGAGGGCTTCTCGGGGACGTCGGACGCCGCCCAGCCCTCCTGCACCGACGCGGGCGCCGCGTCCGGACCGGGCGTGCCGAGCATCTCCATCATCTTCGCGCGCGCCTCGACGAGCTTCGGGCTCTCCGAGCCGCTCCAGACCCCGGGGTCCTGCGCGCTCGGCGTCGCGGGGGCGTCGTCGTCCGCCGCGTCGATCGCCGGGATGTCGGGGATCGCGACGGGCAGACCGGAGTCGGGCCCCTTCTCGTCGTCGGCCGCGGCAGCGGCGGGCGCCTCGGTGCGCGCCTCCTGCGGCGCCGCCGCGGAGGCCGGCAGCGGCTCCTCCTTCTTGTCCTTGTCCTCCGGCGCCTCGGCGACGAGCCCGGCTTTCTTGGCGAAGGCGTCGAGCGCGAAGAGCAGCGCGTCCTGGGCGGTCTTCGCGAGGATGGTCTCCCAGCCGAGCGCGCTGACGAGGCCGGCGGGGGAGCCGTCTCCCGACTCGTGGAGCTTGCGCACCCACGCGACGATCTGGTCCTTGCTCAGCGTGTCGCAGACGACGTCGGTGCCTTTCAGCTTCCCGCCGCGGCCCTGGACGTTGGCGAGGAACCATCGATCGTCGATGAGCTCGAGCTCGCGCGCGGTGGCGAGCGCCTTCTGGATCGCCACGCCGGTGAGCTTGCCGTGGCGCCAGAAGCTCCACCAATCCGTCAGCGCGATCCAATCCACGAGCACCTGCGCGGTCACACCTTCCTCGAAGATGGCCTCGTCGATGTCGCCGGCGACGAGCGCGTCGTGCACGACGTTCTTCACCTTCGCGTCGTCGTCCTTCAGCGCCGCCTTGCCTCCGCGGATCCCCCAGTTCGAGAGGATCGGGCCGCGCACGTCGTTCGGCATCGTGTTGAAGACCTTGTCGGTCGCTCCGTTGTCGTCGTACGGGAAGAAGTTCGCGACGAACTCCCGCGCGGTGCGGACCCGTCCGACCTCCGTACGCCGATGCTCTTCCATGGACAGACAGAACTTCGTCACGGCCTGGTTGCGATCGTTCCTCGGCTTCGCCACGCCTTCTCCTCCGGCTGCTCGTCCTGGTCCCGGCGCGACAGAGCGCCTCTCGGGGTAAGAAAGGCTACACCTGACGCGTGGGGTTCGTGGCGGTGATCTTCCGGATAGAGGGCGCCGGCGCGCGCGCGCTGGGGGGCATCGTCCGTTCAGGGGCCGTCGCGCTGATGACGGCGACCTGCGCCCCGGCGGTGAGCCCGCACCCCGTCGCGGAGCCGAGCCTCGACGTGCCTCGCATCGACGGCGGGGGCGCGGAGCCGTCGACCCAGGGGATACGTTTCGGGAGATCCGCGCCCGCGGTAGGTGCGCGATGGCACGTCTCGGTCGACGCGCGGAGCGTCGCGCCCGATCCTCAGGGTGGGACGCAGCGCTCCGCGTACCTCTCGTCGTACTCCGTCGAGGTCCTCGCGACGAACGGGCCCGCGCCCTCCCGCGTGCGCCTCACGTTCGACAAGAACGTGCACCGATACCAAGGGCTCGACACGGCGACGTCGATCGACGGCAAGACCTACGTGGTCGACGACGTCCCGCCCTACGTCCACGACGACGCGGGCGGCCCCGTCCCCGAGGAGGAGGCGGAGCGCGTGCTCGACGTCTTCCCCGACCTCGGGACGCGCACGCGGATCGACCAGGTCCTCCCGGACGCCGCGATGGCGGTCGGCGACGCGCGCGACGAGCTCGCCGGCGCGGTCCTCGCCGTGATCCACCCGCGCGCGTGGACGCTCGACGCGGGCTCGGCGGTCCTCGCGCGCGTCGAGGACGGGGACGCGGTCTTCGCGCTCGCGATCGACGCGACGGGGAGGAGCGGGCTCCGGATGGTCGTGAAGGGCGAGGCGAGGGTCCGCCTGAGCGACGCGCGGCTGACGCTGATCGCCGTCGACGGGACCTACGACCCGAGCGGCAGCGCTTCGGAGGCGGGGACGTTCACGCTGCGCCGGACTGTGCGCGATCGATGAGCCCGCCGCCGCGCGCGGCGCCGTGAACGGAGCGTACGATGTGGCGTCGCTGCCGCCGTCCGCGTCGCGGCCGCCCGTCGACGGGTCAGTGCGCGGTCACGGAGCGGGCGGTCGCGCCCTCTCGCGTGGCGCTCTCGAGCTGACGGAGCACCGCGCGGAGCCGGGCGACGTCGCGCGCGAGCTCGCGTTGCATTTCGCGCTTGTCGGTGTGGACGAGCTCGTCGTCGACGCGCGCGAGCTGCCGCTCGAGCTGACCGCAGAGGAAACGCGCGTCGTCCAGGCTCAGCTGCAAGGTGATCATGGCGAGGCCTCCGCTCGGATCGCGAAGCAATCCTCGCGCCTCGACGCCTCCTCCTCCCCGAGGCCTCAGCGCATCAGCCAGTCGAGCACGTTCTCGACGAGCCAGCGCCGGAGGAACAGGACCTCGATGCATCCGAGCGCGAGGAAGGGCCCGAGCGGGAGGCGCATCCCGAGCGTCCCTTCGCGCGCCTCGCCCGCCATCGGATCGTCTTCGAGCTCGCGCTTCGCCTCCTCGTCGCCCGCCGCCGCGCGCGCGCGGAGCTCGCGGATCTCGGCCGTCACGCTCTCGGGCTCTCGGTACTCGACCCCGAGGACGCGCATCACGACGGCGGCGAGGGCCGACTGCGTCGCGCCGAGGAACAGCACGAACGGCGCGCCCGCCACCCCGTGCCACGCGCCCGCCATCAGGGCGAGCTTGGCGTCGCCGAGCCCCATGCCGCTCTGCCCGCGAATGCGCTTGTAGAGGAGGAAGGGCACGTAGGCGATCGCGAGGCCCACGAGCGCGCCGACGACGGAGCCGACGAGGCCGACCGAGCGGAACGGCGACGTGACGAGGCACAAGACGGCGGGGCCGAGCGTCAGCTCGTTCGGGAGGATCATGTGCTCGAGGTCGATCGCGGCGCCGGCGAGGACCGCGCTCGCCGCCGCGCCGTTGGTCGCGAGGAGCAGCGCCGCGTGCGCGAGCGACGCGTCGCCGGCGCCGCCGACGAGCACGTGGGCGATCCCGAGCGAGGTGAGCGTCGAGAGCGCGACGAGGAGCGCGTTG
>JAHBWF010000320.1 GCA_019637105.1 Labilithrix sp. | reverse complement strand
GGGCGCGCGCCATGCGGGCTACGGCGGCGCTCCGGCGATCACGCGCGCGCGGCGGCGCCGTCGCGGGCGGGGCGCGCCTCGGCGAGCTTCTCGTCCTCGGCGACGTCCATCCGGCACGAGCCCTGGAACTCGACGCCGCGCTCGATGAAGACCGACGGCGAGCTGATGTTGCCGATGAGCTTGCCCGGCGCGTGGATCTCGATCGCCTGGCTCGCGCGGACGTTGCCGTGGACGGAGCCGCCGCGGACGATCACCGTCGCGACGTCGATCTCGGCGTGGACCTCGGCGCCGTCGCCGATGATGAGCGTGTCGTCGCTCTTGATCTCGCCGTTGAAGAGGCCGTCGATGCGCACGCGACCCTCGAAGTAGAGCTTCCCCTCGAAGCGCGTGCCGCGGCCGAGGAGCGCCGTGATTTCCGTGGCAGGAAGTGCGTCCATGCTGGGATTTCGGGTAGCAGCGGAGCGATGCCATGGCAATCGGATCGTCATGGATTCGCCGCGCGAGAGGTCGTCCGGCGCGGGCCCGCCCGAGGTCGCGCGGGCCCCGCGCGTTCGAGCGGCGGGCGCGGCGCTTATCGAAGCGCCATGCCTCCGTTCGACCCCGCGGCGCGCGGTTTGTCGCCGGCTACGAGCGCGTGCTCTAATGACTGCATGTTGCCCCGATCCGTTTTGTCGTCCGTGCTCGTGCTCGGCGCGCTCGCGCTCGCGGCGCCCGGCCTCGCGCAGCAAAGGGAGACGCCCGAGGTGCTGCCCCCGCCCGCCGACAACGCCGACGGCGCCGGCGGCGGGAGCGGTCCGGCGTCGGAGGTGCCCGAGAAGAAGGCGCCCTCCACGCCGATGGCGGGCTACGCCTACGGCGACAAGCCGACCGCGTCTTCGCGCGTGGCGCGCACGCGCTACCGATCGCGAGGGCCGGTCGTCAACATGCCGGGCTTCGAGCAGACCGCCGACGGGGGCTCGCGCCTCTTCGTGCAGCTCTCGCAGAGCGTGCCCGTCGAGGAGCGCGCGGCGCAGGGATCGATCACCTACGTCCTCAAGGGCGCGAGCCCGCGCGTGTGGAACAACACGAACGCGCTCGTCACGGTGCACTTCAACACGCCGGTCGCGCGCGCGCGCCTCGTCCCGCGCGGCCAGGACCTCCACTTCATCGTGGAGCTCCGGTCCGCCGCGACGCCGACGTGGAAGATGAGCGAGTCGACCGACAAGACGTCGACCCTCACGATCGACTTCCCCAAGGGAGAGTACCTGCCGGCGGGCGGGGAGGTCGGCGCGGCCGACGGACGCCCGGCGGAGCCCGGGCCCCGCGCGATCCGGCGCGGCGGCCGACGAGCCCCGCCTCCCTCGAGCGATCCCGCGCCGTAAGCGCGATCCGGCGGCGCCGCGGATCCCGATCCGCCGCGCCGCCGCGCAGAACGCGCCGCGTGGTCGGCGGCCTCGATGCTCTATAAGGGCAGCGTGCGACGTGGACGACGAAGCTGCCGGCTGACGCGCGCGTCCGCGCGAGCGCTCGTCGTCCTCGCCGTCGTCGCCCCGCGCGTCGCGGCGGCGCGCGAGGCCGGGGCGCTCCACGAAGAGGACGACACGGTCGAGGGCCTGGAGGAGGAAGCCTTCGGCACGCGCGGGCTCGTCCGGACCCGCGCCGAGACCGTGAGCTTCGACGCCAGGGCCCGCAGCATCGAGCTCTCGGGCGACGTCCGCGTGGACTCTCCGCCGTTCCACCTCCGCAGCCAGCGCATCACGCTGTCGCGCACGCGCTACGGCATCGAGGTGGACGGCAAGGGGAGGCTCGCGTTCTGTCCGTGCCTCGGCACGCCGATCACGATCGAGTTCGACAAAGCCATCGTCGCGCCGCCCGGCGAGCTGATCCTGAAGGACCCGAAGCTCGAGATCTACGGCGTCCCCGTCATGTACCTGCCGTGGTTCTGGATGCGCTCGGACGAGAAGGTCGGGCTCCTGCCGCCGGACGTCGCGTACCGCGGTCAGGACGGCGTGTTCGCCGGCGGAGGCGTCCACCTCCCGTGGAAGGAGCGCGGCGCGCAGGAGTCGCTCGATCTGCGCGGCGGCGCCTACTTCCAAGGCGGCTTCGTCGCGGACGTCCGACTCCGCACGCCGGTCGGCAGGACCAAGGTGCGCTTCGATCGCCTCCCGGGGGCGCGCGCGCCCGTCCTTCTGGGGCCCTCCGCGGCGAACGACGCCGACGACGGCCTGCTCGTCGACGCGCGAGGCGCGAGCCACGGCGACGGGACGACGGTGGCGTGGGACGCCGACGTGATCCGCGGGCGCCGGGGCGTGGCCGCGACGAGCGAGCTCGACGCCGCGGCGAAGCCCTGGGACCGCGCGTCGGCGTCGGGGGCGCTCCACGTCGGCCCGGTCGTCGCCGAGACGGGCTTCCGCGCCGTGACCCGGCGCGGCGGAGACCTCGTCGCGGTCGAGGCGTCGGGGCCGTTCGCCGCGCTCCGCTCCTCGGGCGCGATCGCCTCCGGCGTGACCTACGACGCGACCCTGGAGGGCGGCGCGGTGCGCGTCTCCGGCCCCGCCGCGAGCTTCGCCGCGCTCGAGCCTCCGGCGATCACGCCGGACTCCGTGAGCTACGCGCGCGCGGACGTCGGCGCGCTCGCCGCGACGACGCTCGGCCCGCTGGCCGCCGCCGTGACGGCGCGCGGCGCGGCGAACGTGGCGGCGGAGGGCCGGCGCGACGGCGGCGATCGGGCGGGGACGGCGCGGCTCCGGCTCGGCGTCCCGCTCGCACGCGCGTTCGCCCCCGGCGACGACGATCCCCACGACCGCAACGATCCGCTGGTCCACGTCGTCGAGCCGTTCGCCGAGGCGTCGATCCTCCACGCCAGCGGCGACGGGGTGCTCGGCTCGTTGCCCGGGCGCGGCCTCGCGGCGATCTCGGGGACCGCGCCGATCGCGGACGCCGGCTTCGCGTCGACGCTCGGTCGCTGGGGGCGCCGCGAGGCGCTCGAGATCGCGGCGGCCGGGGGCGCGGCGTACGGCTCGAGCGCGACGTCGTCGGGCGTCCGGCCGCTCGCGCGCGGCCGCGTGTCGGCGACGCTCGCGTCGCTCGGCGGACAGCTCGACACCGCGCACGTGGTCGGCGGAGACCGGGACGGCAGCGCCGTCGTCGCGAGGATCCGCATCGGGCCCAGCGACGGCGCGCGCGTCGTCGCCAACCTCGCGAGCCGCGACGGGATCGACCCCGTCCTCGCCCGCGCGCTCACGGATCCGTCGATCGAGGCGCCGGCGGGCT
>JAHBWF010000032.1 GCA_019637105.1 Labilithrix sp. | reverse complement strand
CGCGAGCCCGGCCGCGGCGAGGCGAGACACGGCCTCGGTCCGGGACTAAGGTCACGGCGTGAGCGACGTCCTCATTCGAGCCATGTCGCCCGCCGATCTTCCGGCCGTCGGGATCCTCGCCGGGCGCCTGGTGCGGGCCCACCACGCGTACGACGCGCAGCGCTTCCTCGAGCCCGTCGATCCGGAGCGCGGCTACGAGCGGTGGTTCGCGACGCAGCTCGGCGCGGAGGACACCATCCTCCTGGTCGCGGCCGACGCCGAGGGCGTCGTCGGGTACGTCTACGCGCGGATGGAGCCTCGCAGCTACAACGAGCTGCTCGACGCGTGCACCAAGCTCCACGACATCTACGTCGACGCGCGCGCGCGCCGGCGCGGCGTCGGCGAGGCGCTGCTCCGAGAGACGTTCCGGCGCGCGAAGGCGAAGGGCGCGCCGCGCGTCGTCCTCCTCACGGCCGCGCAGAACGAGTCCGCCCACCGCCTGTTCGCGCGGGTCGGGTTCCGGACGACGATGCTCGAGCTGACCCGCGAGCTCGCCGACTGAGGCGCCGCGCGCTCCCCTCGCGGCGCGCCCTCAGTCGGTCGCGAACGTCACGTCGAACGCCGTCCGCTCGACGAGCTTGCCCCCGGCCGAGACGCCGCGCTTCGCGTGCGCGACCGCGTCCATCACCGCGATCAGCTCGGAGTAGGGCATGTCGTTCGCGGCGTGGACGACCGCGCGATCGAAGCGGCGGTCGCTCGCGTCGCGGTGGCTCCCGCTCGCTCTCCACTCCTCGGAGACCTTGGCGGCGAGGGCGGGGTAGGCGCCCGCCCGCCTCGACTCGCGCGGGACCTCGGTGCTGCGGAGGACCGTCCGGCCTTCCTTCCACGCGAGGACGAACTTGGTCGGATCCGACGTCTCCACGTGGAGGCGCGCCTCCTCTTTGCAATCGAGGCCGCAGGAAGGCGGCGCGGTCGGCGGGCCCGGCACCTGCACGTCCGCCTCGAGCCGCTGGGACTGCACCCAGACCGCCGTGATGAGGAGGAACGAGATCGTCACCATCAGCAGATCGATCATCGGGATCATGTTGATCTCCGAGTCGGTCGATCGCCGCCCGCCCTCGCCACCTTCGACGCTTACACCCGCCATGAGGACACCTCCGCGACGCAGGAGGTCGACCGCCCCGCGAGGCCGAAGTTCCCCGCCGCGCGGCGTTGGAGGCAGGGCGGAAAAATACGTCGGAGGACGTCGCTCGGGCGCGGGAGACGCGCGGGCCGAGCGGCGACGTTCGGCCTCGAGCCGCCCTTCGTGGCCCGGCGGGCCGGCGAGACGAGGCGCGGGCGGGCGGCGCTTCAGGGCGCCGCGGGGGTCCGCCGATCGAGCCAGTGGAGCGCCTCGATCGTCCCCGCCTCGCGCAGCCACGGCTGATCGTGAGGCCCGGGCACGACGCGGAAGGTGTTCGCGACCTTCTTGTCGTCCAGCGCAGCGACGAGCGCCTCGCTCGACGACTTCCAGTGGTCGAGCGTGCTCGTGAGGACGAGCATCGGCTTGCCCGGAGAGCGCGCGATCTTCTCCGCGTAGCGCGGCGCGGCCCACGTGCCGATCGCCGTCTGGAGGCCCGCCCACGCGCCGAACACGTGCGGCAGGCGGACGAGCACCTCGAGCGAGACGTACCCGCCGAGCGACACCCCGCACAGGTACGTGCGCGCCGGATCGGCGAAGACGTGCGCCTCCGCGCGGCACCGCGGCAGGAGCGAGCGCTCGATCCAGGTGGCGTAGGCGTCGTGGTCGGCGGCGCCGCGCGGCTTCGGCATGTGCGGGCAGGCCATCGCGAAGCCGCGGAACGGGCGCGCGGCGAGCTCGGCGTTCACCTCGTCGAGCCGCGCGTCGGTCCACTCGCCGCGCCGGCTCGTGCGCTCGATCGGCGCCCGCTTGAGCCGCTGCCACGCGCTGCCGAGACCGTACCGCTCGAGCCACGCGTAGGCCCCGAGCCGCGGATCGCCGGTCTCGCCGAGGCCGTGGAGGAAGACGACCAGCGGGACCGGGCTGTCGGGGTTCTGCCAGCGGGGCGTGAGGAGGACGAACCGCCGTCCGGCCTCGGTCGCGTCGACGAGCTTCAGGTTGCGGAGGTCGGCCTCGGGATCGAACGCGTTCGTCGGCGGGCCGTCGGCCCTGGCGGCGCGCGGGCGAGCCGACGCGCCGGCGAGCCCGGCCGCCAGGCCGAGGAGGAACCGGCGCCGGCTCCCGCGGTCGTGCTCGTCGCCGTGACCCATCGAAAGACCTTACAACGGGCGGGCGCGATCGCCGGAAGAGTGCCGCGGCCGATGGCCAAGCCGGCGGCTTTGCGCGACAAAGCTCCGGTCTCTGCCGCGCGCTCCCCTCGCGGTCGAGGCGGTCCGAACGGCGTCCCGTCGCAGGCGGTGCGCCCGCGCGCTCCGGGCGGACCGTCGCGGCCGCGTCGTCGGCGCGCGCCGACGTCCCGCCCGTCCCGTGAACCGGTCGAAGAGACGTAGAAAAATGTTGCACGTGGGTCATGGAGGCATCAATACGAGGGCCTTCGTCGGGCCATGTAGGTAGGTGCGTCCCGGCGACTTTCTTTCTCTCTCGAGCTCTGTAAGGAGACAGGCACATGCGTAAGGGAGTCCTCGTCGTCGCTCCGATTGCCATCACCGCCGCCATCGTCGCTGCGTGTGGCGCGGAGCGGCGTAGCGCGTTCGATCCGACCGGTGGGAACGACGCCGGCTTCGAGGGCAGCCAGGGCTTCACGCCCGACCAGACGCCCTGCGAGGGTCTCGAGTGCAAGATCGTCGACTGCGGGGGCGGGGAGACGACGACCCTCCGCGGGAAGGTCTACGACCCGGCCGGCTCGAACCCCCTCTACAACGTGATGGTCTACATCCCGGGCGGCAACGACCCCGAGGACCTCCCGCCGATGAAGGACTCGACCGTCGAGCCGGACGGCATCGCCTGCGAGACGTGCGCGAGCGTCATCGTCAACCCGCTCCGCAGCGCGCTCACCGACGGCAAGGGCGAGTTCGTCCTCGAGGACGTGCCGGTCGACAAGGACGTCCCGATCGTCATCCAGGTCGGCAAGTGGCGCCGCCTCCTGCACGTCGACGTCACGAAGCAGTGCGAGGAGAACAAGGTCGCCGACAAGACGCTCAAGCTCCCGAAGAACGGCGAGGAGGGGAACATGCCCCAGATCGCCGTGACCAGCGGCAGCTACGACGCGCTCGAGTGCCTCCTCCGCGGCATCGGCATCGACGACAAGGAGTTCGTGATGGGCCACGACGACGGCGGCCACGTCCACGTCTTCAAGGGCTCCGGCGGCGGCATGGGCACGCCCGCGCAGGACTTCTGGAACGACAGCGAGCAGCTCCGCCGGTACGACATGGTCCTCCTCTCGTGCGAGGCCAGCGAGCACCTCGAGAACAAGGGCGGGAGCACGCCCGGCGCGCGCGCGTCGATGTACGAGTACCTGAACGCCGGCGGCAAGGTCTTCGCGACCCACTACCACGACGTGTGGTTCAAGAACTCCCCCGCGCCCGAGTTCACGCAGCTCGCGACGTGGGCGTCGTCGGCGGCGGGCGGCTCCAGCTACGACGTGAACCAGAGCTTCCCGAAGGGCGAGAAGCTCGCCGAGTGGCTCCACGAGATCGGCGCCTCGTCGACCCTCGGCAAGATCAACCTCGAGGACGAGGCGATCCGCGCCACCGGCGTGAACGAGCCCGCGGTCGCGTGGATCACGGCGCCGAACGGCAACCCCGTCTACTTCACCGTCAACACGCCCATCCTGCGCGACGACGGCAACGCCACCGAGCCCGAGGAGCAGTGCGGCCGCGCGGTCGTCACCGGGCTCCACGTCGTCGACCCGACCGACGCCGCGCCGACGTCCATCAACCGTTGCGCCATCGGCTCGGGCGGCCTCAACGCCCAGCAGAAGGCGGTCGAGTTCCTCTTCTTCGACCTCTCGGCGTGCGTCTCCGACGACAAGGTCGAGCCGCAGCCGCCGAAGTAAGCCGCTCGCTCCGAGCGCTCCTCCGCGCCGCGCTTCGCTCCTCCGGGGTGAGCGCGGCGCGCGCGTTTTGTGGCGCGGCCCGCGGGGAGAGCCGCGCGCCGCGCCGCGCGTTCGGGCGCGCTCCTCCGCGTCGGGTTCAGTCCTTCGGCGTCGTCGCGGCGGGGCGCAGCGTGACTTGCCGGTAGACGAGCATCCCGGCCGCGCAGACGAGGCCGAGGCCGGCGTAGATGGACCAGATGAGCAGCGGGTTCCGCGGGCCCTCCTTCGGGAGGTACTCCTTGATGAGCGGGCCGGAGACCTGCCCGCCGATCCACGCGCCGATCGCGCTCGGGACGAACGCGAGGCCCATGTACATGCCGGCCTTCCCCTTCGGCGCGAAGCTCCCGATGAAGTCGTAGAAGCGCGGGCTGAAGGTCATCTCGGCGACGGCGAAGATCGCGCCAGAGAGGCACGCGCCCGCGATCGTCGGCCAGAGGCCCATCGTGAGCATCGAGAGCGAGCCGATGAGGACGCCGAGGATCATCGTGGTGACGGGCGAGAAGCGCTTCATGATCCCGGTGACGACGCCCTGCCCGAGCGCGATCGTCGCCGGGTTGATCAGCGTGATGATCTCGAGCGGCGCGTCCTTGTCGATGTGCCGCGTCATGTACTGCGGGAACGTCATGTAAAACTGCTCGATCATGAAGTAGTAGCCCGCGAAGATGAGCAGGAACGCGGTGAACCTCGGGTTCTTCAGCGCGTCCCAGTAGCCGCGGAGCACGTCGCCGAAGGCCGGGCCCTCGTCCTTCTTGGCGCCGGCGTCTTTCTTGGCGCCGGCGTCCGCCTTCGCCGCCGTGTCGGCCGGCTCGTCGTAGAGGAAGGCGGCGATGCCGAGCGAGGCGAGGCTCGCGATCACGGACGTCGTCGCGACGAAGCGGATGCCGACCAGCCAGCGGACGAAGTAGGCGATCGTCTTGCCGACGACGCTGCCGCCGTTCACCATCCGGTAGAACACGGCGAAGCCCTCGGTCTGGCGCCCCGGCGGGCTCGTCCGGACGACGGTGCCCGTGATGACCGGCTTCATGAAGCCGCCGGAGACGGCGGCGACCATCAGCGCGGCGACGACGAAGCCCTTGTGGGGCAAAAAGAGGATCGTCGCGTAGGCCGCCGCGTAGCCGGAGAAGGCGATGATCAGCGAGCGCTTGAACGAGATCCGGTCGGCGATCGCGCCGCAGGGGATCGGCGCGAGCGAGCCGACGAAGCGGAAGTTGCCGAGCGTCATCCCCACCTCGATGTCGCTCATCCCGACGACCGTGCTCAGGTAGAGCGCGAGGCCGATGTAGAAGCCGTAGTGCGCCATGCGCTCGAACAGCTCGATCGCGTTGGCGTAGTAGAAGGTCGGCGGAAACTTCTCGAGCGGCGGAGGCCTCGCGTTGTCGCGGTAGCCGGCCTTCGGGTTGGTCGTGTCGTCGCTCATCGGTGTCGGAGGGCCTCGCCGGAGATCGCTCAGCGCGACTCGTAGGTCTTGAGCGCGGGCAGCTCGAGGATCGTCAAGAAGCCGCCCTTCCCGCAGCCCGTGTCGATGACGACGACGTCCTCGCCGACCCACATGTCGAGCGGATCCTCCGGCGTGAAGCGCGACAGCTCGGGCGGGAGGTTCTCGGTCGCGGTGTGCCCGCAGACGACGCGCTTGCCGCGGTAGCCCTGGAAGAAGCGCATCGTGCGCACCCAGAGGAGCTGCGTCGGGTTGTCGGTCTCGGACGGGTGCAGCCAGCGGCCGTCCCTCTCCACGAGGCCCGCGTGCACGTAGATCGCGTGCTCGTCCTCGTAGAAGTGGGGGAGGGTGTTCATCCAGTCGACGACGTCGGCCGGCAGGAAATCGCCTCGCTGCATCGTGAGCAGCTCCTCGCGCGTGGGGAGCTCGTTGTCCTTGATCGGCTGGTCGCGGAACGAGCGGAGCGTGGCGAGGCAGCCGTTCGCCAGCGGGATGACGAACTCCGGCCATCCGCCGGAGGCGACGCGGAGCCAGCCGTCCTCGTGGTTGCCGCGGAGGCAGACGAGCTTCCCGGGCACGCGGCGCGGCAGCTCGCGGCGGACGAACTCGACGACCTTGGCGCTGTCGCCGCCGCGATCGACGTAGTCGCCCATGAGGACCATCGTGTCCTCGGCGTCGAGCTCGGGGAGCCGCGCGAGCGTCTTCTCGAAGGCCGCGAGGTCGCCGTGGATGTCCCCGACCGCGAAGGTGCGGTTCGCCATGGGGACCGAGGATACCCGCCGGTACTCGGCGCCGAAAGCGGCATCACGCGGCCGTCCTCGGCGCGGGTGGACGCGCTCGACCTCGTCGAGACGGCGCGCCGTCGCGCCCGCGGGCCGAGCTCGTCCGCGCTAGGATGGCCCCGCATGACCCTCGAGGAGACGACGACCCTCGCCGACTGGCTCGCGCGCGCGCCCTTCGCGCTCACGATGTCCTCCGGCTTCTTCTCGTTCTACGCGCACACCGGGTTCTTGACCGCGCTCGAGGACGCGGGCTTCCTCCCGGCGCGCGTCTCGGGCTCGAGCGCGGGCGCGCTCGTCGGCGCGGCGTGGGCCGCCGGCGTGGAAGCGCCGCGCTTGGCCGACGAGCTCGAGCGGCTCGAGCGCCGCGACTTCTGGGACCCCGGCCTCGGCGCCGGCCTCCTCCGCGGCCGGCTCTTCCGTGAGCGCGTCGGCGGCCTCCTCACGGCGCAGACCTTCGACGCCTGCCGGGTGCCCGCCGCCGTCTCCGTGTTCGACGTCCTCACGCGGAGGACCCGCGTGCTCGACGCGGGCGAGGTGGCGCCCGCGATCTGCGCGTCGTGCGCGGTGCCCGTGCTCTTCCACCCCGTGCGCATCGGCGGTCGCGCCTACCTCGACGGCGGGATCCTCGACCGGCCCGGCCTCGCGGGGATGCCCGAGAGCGAGCCGCGCGTCCTGTTCCATCACATCGCGTCGAAATCGCCGTGGCGCGCCAAGAACGAGCTGCCGTCGCGCCCGGGCATGCTCACCCTCGCGATCGACGGCCTCCCGCGGTCCGGTCCGTTCCGCCTGCACGAGGGCCGCCGGGCGTACCGCGCCGCGCGCGAGGCGACGCGGCGCGCGCTCGGGCGCCCCGTGACCGAGAGCGTCCTCGTGGTCTCCGCCTGAGCCGCGCTCACAAGCTCGGGCCGGCGAGCATGCGCGCGTTCGATCCGGCGGCGTCGTTCGTCGGAGGCGCCACGACCTCGGCGACGAGCGAGCCCTCGGGCGCGTCGGTCCCCACGCGGAGGAGCGCGCGGACGACGCCCGCCACGTCGCCGAGCCGGAGCGGAGACGTGGCGCAGGTCGGCCCTCGGCGGGCGATCCCGGCGCCGAAGGCCGCGACGAAGACGCGCGCCGAGTCGGGGAAGCCGGCGCCGTGGTGGCGCAGCGACCGCTCGCGGCCGTGATCCGTCGTCACGACGATCGCCGTGCGCCGCTCGCCGCCGGCGTCGATCGCGGAGACCGCGCGGTCGACGTCCGCGATGAACGCGTCGGCCTCGCCGATCGCGCGGCGGTAGCCCTTCGGATCGCCTCGGTGCCCGTAGTCGTCGGCGTCGCCGAGCCCGACGACGAGCAGCCGCGGGCGGACGGTCTCGAGGTAGCGGAGCGCGGCGCGCCCGGTGTGCTCGTCGGGGCGGTAGTCTCCCCACCCGGGGAACCCGGCATGCGCGGCGCCCTCGTCGAGGTGCGCGCGGAGCACGGCGTCGTCGCCGAGGTGCCGGACGTTCGCCGTCCTCGCGCCGGAGGAGACCACGAACGAGTGGGGGATCCGCGTGACGGCGCGGGCGTACTTGCTCCACGAAGAGAAGACGGCGACGTCTTCGGCGCTGCTCGTCGCGCGGACCTCGTCGAGGACCGTCGTGGCCTTGGTCTGCCCGCACTTGTTGTTCCTGCACGCCGCCGGAGGGCGGCCGCCGAACAGCTCCATGTACCCGGGCAGCGAGACGTAGTTCGGGCCGCTCGCGCGGACGTCGTGCTCGCACCCGGGCCCGCCGAGGATCGTGCCGCTCTCGGCGACGAGGCGGTGGAGGTTCGGCATCAGCGGCGGCCCTCCGGCCGCGCCCTCGACGCCGCTGCCCGCGAAGACCTCCTGCCACCGGAGGCCGTCGAGCGTGATCAAGACGACGCGCTCGACGCCGGGCGGCGGGGCCGGGCTCGCCTCCGCGGCGCTCGGCGCGGGTGAGGCGGGCGCCGGCGCGACGTCCGCGCGCGGCGCGTCGAGCCTCTCGGCGGTGGCGAGCGCGGGGGGCTCGGTGGATTTGACGTTGCAAGCAAGCAGCGTGAGGAGGATCAACGCTGCGCGCCCGCCGACTGCTCGGGCTACGATCATGATTCACTCTGACTCGGCGCTCCTCGCGCGGCAAAATTTCCGACGACGAATCCCGGCGCGCGTCGTCCGGGTGCGGCGCGTCGGGATTCGCCGACAAGAGCGACCGACCGTCGCGCGGAGCACAAGACCGATGACGGAGTCGCGTTTCGAAGTAAAGCTTCGACCCGGAGGTGACAGCGATGACGAGATCCGGAGCACGTGGCATCGTGGCGCTCGTCGCGGCGACGCTGATCGTCGCGAGCGCGGCCTGCGATTCGGACGACGACGCGGCGCCCGTCGCCCCCGGCGGCGACGCGGGGTCGAACCCGAGCACCGACGGCGGCGGTGACGCCGGCACCCCGCCCGGCCGCGACAGCGGCGGCGGAGACGACGCCGCCGGCGGCGGCGACGCCGCGACGGACGAGGACGCGGCGACGGGGGCGATGACGCTGACGAGCTCGGCGTTCGCCGCCGGCGGAGTCATCCCGGCGGCGCACTCGTGCGACGGCGCCGGGACGTCGATCCCCGTCGCGTGGAGCGGCGCGCCGGCCGGGACGCAGAGCTACGCCGTCGTGATGCGCGATCTGACGAACACGAACGGCGGCAACAACTACCACTGGGTGATCTGGGACATCCCCGCGGCGACGACGTCGCTCGCCGCCGGCGTCCCGAAGGTCGCCAGCCCGGATCCGCCGGGCGGAGGCGCCAAGCAGACGAACTGGAGCTTCGGCGGCGAGATCGGCTACGGGCACATGTGTCCGATCGCCGGGCCGCCGACGCACGAGTACGAGCTCGTGGTCTACGCCATCCCCGCGGCCACGCTCGCGCTCGCCGGAGCGACGGGGCCGAACGCGATCCACGCTCGGATCTCGGCCGAGGCGAGCGACAGCGGGAGCCTGAAGGGCAGCTACACCAAGCAGTGAAGTGAGCGGCGGGGGCGGGGCGTCGCGGCGCCCCGCGCTACCCCTTCAGCGCCGCGAGCGCGACCTTCGCGAAGCGGCCCCACGACGGCGCCGCCTCGAAGTCGACGAGGCGCCGGCCGAGCTCGAGCAGGTTCTCGTGGTCGCCGAACCACGCCGGCGTCGGTCGGATGCGGAACGGCGCGCTGACGACCGACTTCTCCGGGTGATCGAAGAGCCAGGTGTTGTGCACGACGCCCGTGCCCGACTGGATGTCCTCGGGCGTGTGACCCGGGTACGCGCCCCAGGTCGGCGACACGAGCCCGTAGATCACGCCCGGCCACACGTTGACGCCGATCGCCCCGTAGCGGAGCGCGTCGATCGCCTCGGCGAGCTCGCGCTCGTGCGCCTCCTCGGTCGCGGGGTGTACGAGCAGGCAGCACGAGAGCGTGCCCCAGCACGACTCGTTGGCGAGCTTCACCGCCTCCTCGAGGAAGCGGGCGGGCGAGGCGCCGGCGGCGTCGGCGGCGCCGAGCTCGTGCACGGCGACGATCCCGCAGAACGCCTCGTTGCGGAGCGCGTAGTCGTCGGCGGACACGTCGGGGATCACCGTCCACGGGACGACGTCGTCGGCGGCGTCCGACGTCCGTCCGACGACCTCCGCGCGCGGGTAGCGCTCGAGGAAGGCCGCGTAGCGCTCGCGCGCGCCCGGGTAGTAGGCCTTGCGCGGCGGCGTCCGGGCGAGCTCCTCGCGCAGCGCGGCGAGGAACGCGTCCTTCTGCAGCCACTGCTTCGCCACGACCACGACCTTGCCGGCGTTGCAGTTGAAGCTCGCGTTCTGCGTCACCATCGACGCCACGTGGCGCGCCTGGAAGCGGAGGTCCGCGTGCGACCAAGGCCCGGGCACGACCAGGACGGGCGTGACGCACCCGAGCTCCGCGCTGAACGGCTTGTCGTTCGCGCGCTCGCGGCGGGCCTTCCGCGCCGCGCGCTCGTCGGGCGACGCGCCGCCCCAGACGATCGCGTCGTAGGTGCGGTCGGAGCCGGTGACGTGGAGCGAGCCGATCTTCGGGTGCGCCGCGGCGTGCGCGCCGACCTCCGCGCCTCCGTAGACGATCGCGAGCCAGCCGGCGTCGACGAGCGGCGCGAGCGCGGCGGCGAGCACGGGGCCGATCGCCTCGTTGACCGGGTTCATCTTCAGGAGCACCAGCTCGTCCTCGACGAAAAGCTTGTAGAACGCATCCATCGCCGGGATCGACGAGACGTTGCCGCCGCCGAGCACGAGGCAGACGCGAGGCTCGGGGGGCCCGGACCCGGCCCTGTCACGGTAGATCGCCCCCTGCGACGCCGGCTTGCCCTTCTCGATCCACACGTCGGCGTGGATCCCGGCGAACATCAGGCGCTCCATGAGCGTCGACGGGAACACGCGCGCGATCGTGCGCCCGCCGGGCCCCGTCCGCGTGGCCGCGGGCCGCGGCCGGCCCTGGCTGCGGAGGGCCTGGGCGAGGAGGCGCGCGTTCCGGACGGTCGGCATCACGCCGGCGAGCCACTCCTCGCCCGCGAGGACGTCGGTCGGCTCGATCCCCTTGATGCGCGCGCCGACGTCGGCCCACTTCTCGGCGACCGCGGCCGTGGCGGCGACGCAGCGGTCGAGCAGCGCCGCGCGCTCCTCGAGCGAGACCGAGCGCCACGCGCGCCTCTTCTCGTGGAGCGCGTCGATCGCCGCGTCGACGTCGGCGAGCGAGGTGGGGGGCATCGGTCCCGGCGGCGCGGCGAAGGTCATGCCGGGAGATTAGTGCCGGTCGCCCGAAGTTCGGCCAGAGATCTCGCCGTCCCCGCGGGGCGGCTCAGATCACGCCGGCGGCCGCCTTGTCGAGCCACTCGTCGATCGCCCGCGTGACCAGCGCGTTGCCGTCTTGATGGTAGCTCGCCAGCTTCTCCTCGCAGCTCGGGATGGCGGCGAGGAAGTCGGTCACGGTCTTCGGGTCGTCGAGCGTCGGCGCGTGACGGCCGTAGCCCTCGAGCTCGAGGTAGCGCGCGTTCAGCGACTGCTCGAACTGCCGCGCGAGCGGGACGGCGAGCATCGGCTTGTGGAGGTAGACGGCCTCGCCCATGAGCGTGAAGCCGCCGCCCGCGATCACCGCGCGCGACGACGCGAGGTCGTCGATGAACTTGTCCTCGCTGAACGGCTGGAAGCGGAGGTTGTCCTCGACGACCTCCTGCTCGAGGCCGCGGCGCATGCCGTAGATCCGGCACTCGAGGCCGGTCCTCCGCAGCGTATCGGCGAACGACGCGTTCCCTTCGCCCGTCGTGTAGACGAGGAGGTGCTCGCCCTTCCGGCGCTTCGCGGCGAGGATCTCCGGCCGGAGGATCGGCGGGAAGAGGCGCGTCCGCTCCTTGCGGACCTCGGGGTGGAAGAAGGTCGTGATGAAGTACTCGTCGCAGAAGGGGAGCTTGCTCTTGATGAACGCCTTGGTGAGCCGAAACTCGGCCTGCTGTCCGGCGATGACCTCGGGCGGCATCGTGCAGCGGTTGATGATCTGCATGTTGTCGACCGACAGCACGGGCAGCCGGTGGGTCTTGCCGTAGAGGTACGTCCACGACTCGAAGTCGCTGATGACCGCCTCGGGGCGGAAGCTCGCGATCAGCTCGAAGTAGGCGGCGAGGTTCTTCGGGAGGCCGACGGCGCCGGTCGTGACGTTCGACCAGAGCGTCTTCATCGGCCGGACGCGGTTCTCCTCGTAGATCATGTGGAGGCCGTGGATGCGGTTCACGCCCGCGAAGCGCTTCGAGAGGAAATCGACGGCGCGCCCCGACGTCATGATCTCGACGTCGTGCTCCTGCGCGAGCAGGTGTTCCAGGATCACGCGCGAGCGCATCGCGTGGCCCATGCCTTCGCCGACGACTCCGTAGAGGACCTTCACAGTCGAGCTCCCTTCGACGTTCGACGCCCCACCGACGTCCCGGGGGCCGAGCATACGCCCCGCCGGCGCTATCATGTAGACGTACGTCGATGGAGACTCGCCGCGTCTACAGCGAGACGCTCCCCTACGCCGACCTCGTCCGCCCGCGGACGATCGCGCTGCTCGCGCGCTATCGCCTCGAGCTGGTGCTCGCGGTGCGGCCGTGGGACGAGCCCGAGCTGCCGCGCGTCGCGCGCGCCCTCCGCGACGGCGGCGTGCCGCTCTCGGTGTGGCCGATGCTCTCCGACGACGACGGGCGCTGGGCGAGCGTCCACAACGCGCCGCAGTTCTGCCGCCTGGCGCTCTCGGTGTGCGACGCGCTCGAGGCGGCGGGGACGCCGCCGCGCGACGTCCTCTTCGACCTCGAGCCGCCGTTCGCGCACGCCCGCGCGCTCGCGTCGATGGGGAGCCGCGAGCCGCCCGCGCCCGCGGGCCTCGCCGGGCTCGCGTCGGGCCTCGTCCGCTCGGCGACGCCGGCGTTCGACGCGGCGTCGCGCGCGCTGGGCCGCGCCGTCGCCGAGATCCACGCGCGCGGGATCGCGACGTCGACGGCCGTGTGGCCGCTCGTCGCGCTCGACCGCCCTGGCGGACGGGAGTGGCAGTCGCTCCTCGGCACGCCGGTCGACGCGCTCGGAGCGGGGCACGTCAGCGTGATGATGTACACGTCGCTCCTCGAGGGCTGGTCGCGGCGCACGCTCCGTCGCCGCGACGTCACGGCCCTGCTCGCCGCCGCGACGGCCCGCGCGGTCCGTCGCTGGGGATCCGCCGCCGGGATCTCGCTCGGCTGCGTCGGGACCGGAGCGCTCGAGGACGAGCCGACCTACCGCCATCCGAGGGAGCTCGCGGAGGACGCCGCGATCGCGCGCGCCGCGGGGTGCGACCGGCTCACGCTGTTCGACCTCGGCGGCGTGCTCGCGCGCGAGCCGGCGGAGGCGTGGCTCGACGCCTTCGCGGCCGGAGGCGAGGCGGCCGTGGGCCCGGCGAGCAAGCGCGTGCAGGTGGCGCGGGCGGTCGCGCGCGCCGCGACGTGGGCGCTCGGACGACCGCGCTGAGGGCCCTCGCGCGGGGCCGCGCTCACGGGCAGCGGGCGCTGCGGTACTCGACGCCGTCCTCCGTCCGGAGCGCGAGGACGATCGTCCCGTCGTCGCCGACCGAGAAATCGCGGAACGACTCCTCCGGGGTGTCGCTCGTGGGCACCGCGACGCGCCCGATCGCGTGGCCGTCGCCCGGATCGAGGCACGCGATCTGGACCATCTGCGGGCTGCCCCCGAGGACGCCGAGGTAGATCGTGCCGCGCATGTCCGTGTCGAGGAGCGTCACCTGCCGCGCCGGGCGCGGGAACTGGATCGCCCGCGCGAAGCGCAGCGAGCCGAGCTTGCGATCGAACGCGTTGAGCGTCACGACGGCCTCGGGCGGCGAGAGCGTGGCCATGAGCAGGAGCGCGCCGTCCTTGCTCGGCCGCCCGGTGAGGAGCGCCGGCTCCGCGGGGCTGCCGTCGACCGATCCGATGCGCGCGAGTGCGCCGTGCTCCTTCTCGACGTAGACGTCCTTGCCGTCGACGAACACGCCCGTCACGAGCCCCGGATCGCCGACGCGGTCCTCCGGGAGCGGGAGCGTCCCGATCGCGCGCCCGTCCTTGTCGACGAGCCGCACCGTCTTGTCGACGAGTCGATCGAGCAGCGCCACGGTCCCGTCCTTCGCGACGGCGATGTCTTGCGTCGTCTCCGTCGCGTCGAAGGTGCCGCGCAGGTTCCCCTTCGCGTCGTAGCGCGCGACGCGCGCGTTGACCTGATCGAGGACGAGCAGATCGTCTCCGGCGCGCGCGAAGCTCATCGGGCCCTCCGGGTTGCCCTCCTGCGGGCGGAGCCGACCGAGCTCGCCGCGCCGCGATCCCCACCGCGCCGCGACGAGGACGCCCGCGTCTTCGTCGTCGCCCGCGGCGGCGGGCGGCGGGTCTTCGATAAGCGCCGATGCAGGTGCGGTCGCGCTGGTGTCGGCGGGAGGCGTGTCGTCGGCGACGTCCTCGTTCGCTCTCGGCGTTGGAGGGACAGGTGAGGAATCGCGCGAGATCGCTACCCACGCCACCGCCGCCAGCGCAGCAATGGCCACCATGATCGCGAGCTGCCTGGTACGCGTCTTCACCACGTCGGTCCTCGCGAGCCTAGCGCGAAGACGCGCGAGGCGGATCGTGACACGACGCGACCCGGACTTCGCAGGTTGTGGGACGAGGGAGGAAGAAACAGCGCCGACGAGAGCAAAGTTTCACCCAGCGTGCGCGCTCGCGACGCGGGGAGAAGTCGTGGCGTTTTGGTTCGTCCCTTGCTCGTGCAGCCGTCCATGCGTTCGCTCCTCGTTGCCATCATCGCAGGTCTCGCCGTCGCCGTTGCTGCAGGCTGTGGGCCGACGTCGGACCCCATCGCAGAAGGCGGCAGCACGGGGGAGACGATGGGCGCCGAGCTCGATCCGGGTGAGGACCTCGAGGGGGATGTAGGAGACGTCGGGGACATCGGAGACATCGGGCTCGACGACGCTCCGCTCGTCGGCGCGGACGACTCGCTCCCGGCGCTCCCCGACGCCTCGACGATGATGGCCGGGTACACCAAGGCCCGCACGAGCGCGAACGTGAACCTGCGCAAGAGCGCGACCACGAGCTCCGCCATCCTCGCGGTCATCCCGTCGGGGACGACGGTGTCGCTCGTCTCGGGGACGCTGACGAACAGCTTCTACAACGTCAGCTACAACGGCATCACCGGCTACGCCCACTCGAACTACCTCAAGCCCGTGTCGGACACGGGCAGCGGCGGCACGACCGGCGCGGTGAGCGTCGACGGTCCCGCGTCGCCCGCGAACACCATCGCGCGCGCCAAGGCGGCGGTCGGCTTCTCGTACTACTGGGGCGGCGGCGCCTGGCTCGCGTCGGGGCCGACGGCGAGCACGAAGGGGACGTGCCGCGGGAGCTGCCCGTCCTGCACGCACACGGGCAGCTACGGCGCGGACTGCTCCGGCCTCGTCGCGAAGGCGTGGCAGTACGGCAACAAGACGCTCTCGGTCAACTCGCACCCGTACAGCACCGCCGACTTCAACGTCAGCCGCGCGGGCCTCTGGTCGGTCATCTCCCGCGGCTCGCTCCGCACCGGCGACGCGCTCGTCTACCGCAGCGGGGGCTCGGGTCACGTCGTGATCTACGAGAAGGGCGACGCCTGGGGCGCCCCCACCGTCTACGAGTGCCGCGGCTGCGCCTACGGATGCGTGTACAACGCACGTACGTTCTCCGGCTACAAGGCCATCCGGCGCTCGGGCTTCTGAGCCCGACGACCGGCGCTCCACGCCTCGGGCGTGGAGGTGACGCGGCGGCGCGGAGGGACGCGCCGCCGCGTCGTCGTTCGTGCGTCTTGCTCACGGCGGCGCGTCGAACGCCGGGGACGGATCTTTCCACCGGCGTGGCGAGGCGCTGCGCAGGCGATGCGGCCCGGAGGAAGCGCCGCGGAGACCGCGTCGTCCCGGGCTCGAGGGCGCCCGGCCTCGGCCGAGGCGTCCGCGTTCCGTCTCGGCCGGCAATCGCCCTTGCCGCCGGCGCGAACTAGCGGTTTGGTTCGCCGCTCCCTCCGCCCCGGAGCCCGCTCCTCTCCCCCCATCCCGAAGGACCGCATGATCGCGAACCGCGCGCTTCCCGCCCTCACGTTGTCGCTCCTCTCCTGCGTCGTCGCTTGCTCGTCGTCGAGCTCGGGGGAGCTCGACGAGCGCGTGAGCACGGCGTCGAGCGCGGTCATCAAGGGCAAGGCGTCGGACGCCTCGCAGGACGCGGTCGTCCTCCTCATCCACTACGATCCGACGAGCGGCGGGTTCGGCCAGTGCACGGGCACCCTCCTCGCTCCGCGGCTCGTGCTCACCGCGCGTCATTGCGTCGGCGACACCGACGCCTACGCGGCGTGCACCTCGGACGGCGAGCCCATCGTGGCGGGGGCGATCCGGAAGAACCACAAGGCGAACACGATGTACGTGTTCACGGGCAGGGAGCGCCCGGACTTCGGCCGGGGCCAGGTCACGCCGGCGGGGCGGGGCAAGCGGATCCTCGACGCCGGCGGGAAGAACCTCTGCAACCAGGACATCGCGCTCGTCGTCCTCGAGAAGGACGTCGAGGACGCGCAGATCGCGCCCGTCCGCCTCGACGCCGACGTCGAGGTCGGCGAGCTGATCACCGCGGTCGGCTGGGGCGTCACCGAGAAGACCCCCCAGCCGGACCGGCGGCAGCAACGAAAGAACGTCGCGATCACCAAGGTCGGGCCCGACGACGGGCGGGGCAACGTGCCGCCGAACGAGTTCGAGGTCGGCGAGTCGATCTGCTCCGGCGACAGCGGCGGCCCGGCGTTCGCGCAGGAGACGAACGCCGTCGTCGGCGTCGTCTCGCGCGGCGGCAACGCGCAGGTCGGTCAGGACAACCGCGACCCCGCGGCCGCGTGCATCGACGGCAGGAACCTCTACACGAAGATCGCGCCGTTCAAGGACATGCTCCTGAAGGGGTACGAGCTCGCCGAGGCCGAGCCCTGGATCGAGGGCGGCCCCGATCCGCGTAAGCTCAAGCCGAAGGCCGCGTGCGAGAGCGCCGACGAGTGCCGATCGGCGCTCTGCCTCGCCGATCCGGACGCGGACGGCGCGGCGACGTGCGCCGAGGACTGCTCGGCCACCGAGACGTGCAGCGTCGAGGGCGAGGTCTGCACCGCCGAAGGGGACGCGATGGTCTGTCGCGCGCCCAAGGTGGAGCCGCCCCCGAGCGCCGGCGGCTGCGCGTCCGCGCCGGGCGGCGGGCGCCTCGGCGGCGCCTCCGTCGTGCTCGGCCTGCTCGCGCTCGCGAGCCTCCGGCGCAAGCGGCGCTGACCGCCCGCGGCGGCGCGGAGCGTTCGGCGGCGGAGGAGCCCTCAGCGGCGGAAGCGGAGCGCCATCGTCTCGGCGGCGCCGCGGAGGACGTCGAACAGCGACGGCTTCTCGCGCTCGTCCCCGATCGCGAGGTCGTAGGCGATCGTGCCCTCGCCGGACTCGGCGAGCACCTTCACGGCGCCCGCGCGCTCGAGGATCGCGCGCATCGTGTCGTTGTCGGCGAGGACCTCCGCGCGCAGCGTGCGGATGCCTCGGACCCTCGCGGCGCGGAGCAGCTCGCGGAGCAGGACGGTGGCGACCCCGCGACGGTGCATGTCGTCGGCGACGGTGATCGCGGCCTCGGCGGTGTGCGCCGAGCCCTCGAGGCGGACGAAGCGCGCGATCCCGACGCCGCGCTCGGTCTTGAGGTCCGGCGACTCGATCGTCGCGCCGATCGCGACGTGGTCGCGCTGATCGACCGACGTGAGGTACGAGAGGAGCTCTTCGGTGGGGATCGCCCCGACGTGGAGGAAGCGGAAGTAGCGCGACTCCGGCGACAGCGCGAGGAAGCCGCGTCGAAGCTCCTCGCGGTCGTCCGGCGTGACCGGGCGAAGGACGACGTGCGTCCCGTCGCGGAGCTCGCGCGTCACGCGCCACGACGGATCGCCGGCGAACGCCGGATCGATGGCCGGAGCGGACTCTGAGGAGGCGAGGGACACGGCGAGCTATCCTAGCAGCCGAGGCCGCGTCTATCCTGTCGCGGTCCGTCGTCACGGAGTTTGCCATTGCAGGAGGAGCGGAAACGATGACGAGCGCCTGGGACCTGTGCGTGCTCGGGGCCGGGCCGGCCGGGTATGCGGCCGCGATGCGCGCGCACGATCTCGGAAAGCGGGTCCTGCTCGTCGAGCGCGACCGGACGGGGGGCGCCGGGATCCACGCGGGCGCGCTCTCCTCGAAGACGATGTGGCACCTGTCGAACGACTACTCGATCGCCCGGCTCACCGATCGCGGTTACCGCGCGCCGGGCGGCGTCGAGGTGAGCTACGCCTCGGTGATCGAGTCGGTCCGGACGGCGGTCGCGGAGCGGCGGTCGATCCTCGACCGCCAGCTCGAGGCGCTCTCGAGGCCCTCGCCGCGCGGCGGGGTGGTGACGTTGTCGCGGGGCGAGGCCCGCTTCGTGTCGCCGAGCGCCGTCGAGGTGACGAAGGGCGACGGGACGCGCGAGAGGGTCGAGGCGAAGAGCTTCCTCGTCGCCACCGGCTCGCGCCCGCGGATCCCCGACGGGATCGTGGTCGACGGCGACGCGGTGGTCACGAGCGATCACATCGAGTCGTGGTCGAGCTTCCCGGAGAGCATGGTGATCGTCGGCGCCGGCGTCATCGGCTGCGAATACGCGACGATGTTCGCCAACTTCGGGCGGACGAAGATCCACATCATCGATCGGCAGCCGCGGATCCTCCCGTTCGAGGACGAGGACGTCGCCGATCAGGTCGCGGCGAGCTTCGAGGCCTCCGGCGTCACGATCCACCGCTCGTCGCGGCTCGAGAGCCTCGAGGTGGTGAACGGGCGCGTCGAGTACGTCATCACCAACGCCGACGGACACCGCGAGACGATCCGCGTCGAGAAGGCGCTCGTCTCCGTCGGGCGCGTGCCGAACGTCCACGACGTCGGCCTCGAAGCGGCGGGCGTGAAGGTCGAGCGAGGGAGCGTCGTCGCGAAGGAGACGCAGACGAGCGCGCCGCACATCTGGGCGGCCGGCGACGTCACGATGGACATCGCGCTCGTCAACGTGGCGGAGCTCGAGGGGCGCTACGCGGTCGAGAAGATGTTCGGCCTCTCGCCGCACCCGATCCAGTACGAGGCGCTCAGCGCGATCATGTTCCTCCGCCCGGAGGTCGCGAGCGTCGGCATCAACGAGACGCGCGCGCGCGAGCTCGGGATCGGCTACCGCGTCGGCGTCGTCGGCAACCGCCTCGTGAGCCGCAACGTCGCGATGCGCTCGACGCGCGGCTTCGTGAAGCTCCTCGCCGCGAAGGACTCCGACAAGCTCCTCGGCCTGCGCGTCGTCGGACCGCAGGCGTCGAGCACCATCCAGGGCATCGCGTTCCTCATCCACATGGGGGCGACGCTCCGGGACATCGAGGAGTGCGTGCACCCGCACCCGGCGATCCCGGAGGGCGTCCAGGAGTGCGCGCGCATGCTGCTCGGCCGATCCGTCATGAAGGCCGACGTCTTCGGGCCCGAGGGCCTCCTCCGCTGCGGCGAAGGCTGAGGTCGAGGCCGCCACCGCGACGGCCTATAGGACATCTCATCCAGTCACGTCGGATCGAGCCGCTCCGCCGTCTTTCGCCCTCCTCACGTGCGTCCGCCGCCCCCCATTCCGCCGAGAGAGCCCCCGAAGCCGCCGCTCGGCGTCGCGCTCCGCGAGAGCGGGCGCTTCGTCCGCCGCGCGCTCGCGCTGGTGTGGAGGGCGTCCGCGCCGCTCACGGCGCTCTTCGGCGTCATCGCGCTCCTCGGCGCGCTGCTGGGGCCCGCGATCGCGCTCGCGGGCAAGCGCATCGTCGACGCCGTCGTCGCGGGCTCGCGCGAGGAGACGCTCGCGTGGGTCGCGGTCGAGCTCGGGCTGGTCGTCGCGCAGGCGAGCGTCAACCGCGCGGGCGCGCTCGTCCGGAGCGTGCTCGGCTCGCGCCTCGGCAACGACATCAACGTCGCGATCCTCGAGCGCGCGCAGCGCCTCGAGCTCCGGCACTTCGAGGACCCGGAGTTCTACGACCGGCTGACGCGCGCGCGCCGCGAGGCCTCGTCGCGACCGCTCTCGCTGGTGTCGGAGACCTTCTCCCTCGTCCAGTCGGCGCTCACGCTCGCGGGGTACGCCGCGCTGCTCGTCCGGTTCAACGCGTGGGTGGTGCTCGTCCTGATGGCGGCGACCGTCCCGGCGACGCTCGCCGAGATGAAGTACTCGAAGCAGGGCTTCCGCATGCGCAACTGGCGATCGCCCGACGCGCGGCGCCTGACGTACCTCGAGTACATCCTCGCGAACGACAAGCACGCCAAGGAGATGAAGCTCTTCGGGCTGGGCCCGCTCTTCCTCGGCCGCTACAAGGAGCTCGCGGAGCGCTTCCACCGCGAGGACTCGCGGCTCATGGTCCGCCGCACGATCGTCACGTACGCGCTGTCGCTCCTCGCGACGCTCGCGTTCTACGGCGCGTACGCGTCGATGGCGGTCCTCGCGGCGCTCGGGCGGCTCACGCTCGGCGAGATGACGATGTACGTGCTCGCGTTCCGCAGCGGGCAGCAGTCGTTCCAGTCGATCCTCGGCGGGATCGGCAACATCTACGAGCACAACCTCTACATGTCGAACCTGTTCGCGTACCTCGACGCGGACCTCGACGTCGCGGCTACGCCTGCGCTCGCGGCCGCGGAGCGGGAGCCCTCCTCCGAGGGGCCGCGCCGCCCCGCGAGCCGCGCCGGCGCGCTCCCGCCGCGGTCCGCCACGGAGCGCGGGATCCGCCTGGCCGACGTGAGCTTCCGCTACCCGGGGCAAGAGCGGTGGGTCCTCCGCCACGTGGACCTCTTCGTCCCGCAGGGACAGAGCGTCGCGATCGTCGGGCAGAACGGCGCGGGGAAGACGACGCTCATCAAGCTGGTGAGCCGCCTCTACGAGCCGACCGAAGGTCGCGTCTACCTCGACGGGAAGGACCTCCGCGACTGGGACCGCGAGGCGCTCCTCGCGCGGTTCGGCGTCGTCTTCCAGGACTTCAACCAGTACCAGCTCAAGTTCCGCGAGAACGTCGGCGTCGGGTCGGTCGAGCACCTCGCCGACGAGCCGCGGATCGTCCGCGCCGCGAGCCAGGGCGGCGCCGAGCCGGTCCTCGCGGGCCTCGCCGAGGGCCTCGACACGCCGCTCGGCCGCTGGTTCCAGGACGGCGCGGAGCTCTCGGGCGGGCAATGGCAGAAGATCGCGCTCGCGCGCGGCTTCATGCGCGAGGAGGCCGACATCCTCGTGCTCGACGAGCCGACCGCCGCGCTCGACGCCGTGGCCGAGCACGCCGTCTTCGAGCGCTTCCAGGCGCTGACGAAGGACCGGACGACGATCATCATCTCCCACCGGTTCCCGACGGTGCGCATGGCCGACCGCATCCTCGTGATCGAGGACGGCGTCGTCGCCGAGGACGGCACCCACGCCGAGCTCGTCGCCGCCGGCGGGACCTACGCCCGGCTCTACGCGCTGCAGGCGAGCGGCTACGTCTGACGCCGCCGCGCCCGCCTCGCCGCGGCGGCGCTCACGAGGTCGAGCGGGCGACGCTGACGACGATCGACTTCGACGTGGGCGTGTTGCTGACGTCGGCGACGCTGTCGAGCGGGACCAGGACGTTGGCCTCCGGGAAGTAGGCCCCCGCGCAGCCGCGCGGGATCGCGTACGGCACGACCATGAAGCGCGGCGCGACGCGCTCGCCGTCGGGCGCGTGGCTCGTGATGTCGACGAGGTCGCCCTTCGCGAGGCCGCGCGCCGCGAGATCGTCGGCGTTCATGAACACGACGCGGCGTCCGTTCTTGATGCCGCGGTAGCGATCGTCGAGCCCGTAGACCGTCGTGTTGTACTGGTCGTGGCTGCGCATCGTCATCAGGAGGAGCCGCCCCGGCGCGAGATCGTGCTTCGGCAGCGGGTGCACGGCGAAGCGCGCCTTCCCGGTCGCCGTCCGGAAGACGCGCTGCCGGACGGGGTTGCCGAGGTAGAAGCCGCCCGGCTCGCGGACGCGGGCGTTGTAGTCCGTGAAGCCGGGGACGACCCGCGCGACCGCGTCGCGGATCGCGTCGTAGCTCGACGCGAGGCCGGTCCAGTCGATGCCCGACGCGTCGCCGAGGGTCGCTCGAGCGACGCCCGCGACGATCGCGACCTCGCTCCGGAGCTCGTCCGAGGCCGGCGGGAGCCGCCCGCGCGACATGCTGACGACGCTCATCGAGTTCTCGACCGTGACGAACTGCTCGCCGCCGGGCTGCACGTCGACCTCCGAGCGCGCGAGGCACGGCAGGATGAGCGAGGTGCGGCCGGTGACGAGGTGACCGCGGTTCAGCTTCGTCGAGACGTTCACCGTCAGGCGGCAGCGGCGGAGCGCGTCGGCGGTGCGCTCGGTGTCCGGGGTGGCGGAGAGGAAGTTCCCGCCGAGCCCGAAGAAGACCTTCACCTCACCGGAGAGCATCCCGCGGATCGTGTCGACGGTGTCGCGCCCGTGCGCGCGCGGCGGCTCGAAGCCGAACTCCGCGCCGAGGCGATCGAGGAACGCGTCGGGCACCTTCTCCCAGACGCCCATCGTGCGGTCCCCCTGGACGTTGCTGTGGCCGCGGACGGGGCACGCGCCGGCGCCGGGCTTGCCGACGTTGCCGCGGAGGAGCAGGAAGTTGACGATCTCCTGGACGTTGGCCACGCCGTTCTTGTGTTGGGTGATCCCCATCGCCCAGCACACGATCGTGCGCTCCGCCTCCCACGCGACCCGCGCGGCGCGCTCGATCGCCTCGCGCGGGACGCCGCTCTCGCGGACGATCTCCTCCCAGCTCACGTCGTCGAGCGAGCGCGCGAACGCCTCGAAGCCGTCGGTGTGCTCCTCGATGAACGCGCGATCGAGCACCGTGCCCGGCGCGGCGGCCTCGCGCGCGAGCATCGCCTTCATGATGCCCTTGAAGACCGCCGCGTCGCCGTTGATCCTCACCTGGAGGAGGAGGCTGCCGATCTCGGTCGAGCCGCCGAGGACGTCGACCGGATCCTGCGGGTGGGCGAAGCGGGTGGAGCCGGCCTCGGCCAGCGGGTTGACCACGACGATCGCGCAGCCGCGCCGGCGCGCGTCGCGCAGCGTCGACAGCATGCGCGGGTGGTTCGTCCCCGGGTTCTGGCCGACGATGAAGATCGCGTCCGCGAGCTCGAAGTCCTCGAGCGTGACCGTGCCCTTGCCGACGCCGAGGGACGCGTCCATGCCGGAGCCGCTCGACTCGTGGCACATGTTCGAGCAGTCGGGCAGGTTGTTCGTGCCGAAGCGGCGAACGAAGAGCTGGTAGAGGAACGCGGCCTCGTTGCTCGTGCGCCCGGACGTGTAGAACGCGGCCTCGTCGGCCGACCCGAGCGCGCGGAGCTCGCCGGCGATCAGCGCGAACGCGTCGTCCCACGCGATCGGCTCGTAGCGCGCGGCGCCGGGGCGGAGCACCATCGGGTGGGTCAACCGGCCCTGCTCGTTGAGCCAGAAGTCCGACTGCCGCGCCAGCTCCTCCACGCCGCGCTCGGCGAAGAACGCCGGCGTCACGCGCCGGGTCGTGGCCTCCGAGGCCACCGCCTTGGCGCCGTTCTCGCAGAACTCGAACGACGAGCGGTGGTCCTGGGGCTCCGGCCAGGCGCAGCCGGGACAGTCGAACCCCTCGATCTGGTTCGTGAGGAGGAGCGTCCGCGCGCCGCGCACCACGCCGAGGTGGTGCTTCACCTGGCGCGTGGTCTGGTACACGGCGCCCACGCCCCCGGCCACCGTGGCCGGCTCGTGGACCTCCGGCGGCTGGGGTTCGAGCGGCGGCTGAGCTCCCGTGGCGGCGCGGTCCATCGCCCACGAGCGTACCACTCGCCCGAGCCGCTCGAAGCGCGGAGCGCGGAGCCCGGGAGCGCGCCGCGCGGGAGCGGCTCAAGTCGTGGAGCGCGGCGCCGTTGAGGAGGACAGGAGGACACGAACGGCGATGCGAACGGCGAAGAAGGCAATCTCGGTAGCGGACCTCGCCTGGGAGCTGGACGAGGAGGAGACGTCCGAGCGACCGGCGCGGGCGCCGCTCGCGCGCTCGGCGTACACGACGCGCCGGACGCGGCGCATGGAGAAGATCGACGCGCGGCTCATCGCGATCGCGCGCGGCGAGCTCGACCCCGACGCCGCGCACGATCCGCCTCCGCGCAGGGAGCGCGCGTCCGCGCGCGCGATCGACGTGCTCGAGCTCATCGAGGTCGACGAGGACTGGCTGTCCTCCGACGTGGAGCCCGAGCCGTTCGAGTGATCCGCGCGGGCGCGAGGCTCGCGCGACGGGGGCGCGCTCCCCCCGCGGCCCGCGTTGCGCTCATCGGGCAAGGCGAGGGCGGGCCGGCCCGCGCCGGCGGCGATCCAGGGCCGTCGTCGATCCATCGCGCGCGCGCCCGGTCGCTCGGATCTCGCGCGAAATAAGGGCCTACGTACGACCACAATGTCGGTACGCATCCTGCACGACGGCCGGCATGTCCTCCTGGCGCCGCCTCTCGCTCGCCCTCGCGCTCCCCGCCGCCCTCCTGACCGCCTGCGCGGTCGACGACGAGGCGACCGACAACGCCGACTCCGAGATCAACTACCGGAGCACCGCCGGCCAGGAGTTCGTCCTCTCGACCACGGTGACCTTCGACGCGCCGCGGAGCGCCGAGGGCCTCGAGGGCGAGGAGCGAGAGCGCGCCGTCCTCGATCGCGCCGCGGCGCTCCGCAACTCCGTCACCGCGGCCATCAGCGCCGAGCTCGATCGCATCTGGCCGCAGGCCGAGCGCCTGTCGCGCGCCGGCGTGGCGATCCAGTTCCGCCAGGCCAGCGCGAGCTACAGCGATCTCCAGCCCGCCGGCGATCGGTTCACGATGACCGTGAGCGGCGAGTTCGGCGCGGTCGAGGGACTCGAGCGCAAGCTGCCGCTCGCGAGCACGGAGGACGGACGCGCGTACCTCCCGGTCTCCGCCGATCTCGGCGCGGGGAGCGAGCCGCTCCAGGTGTTCCTCACGCCGGTCGAGCGGAGCCGCAACGCCTACCCGAAGTACCTCGAGCTGTTCGAGGACGGCCTCGACATCGGCGTCCACGTCGGCGGCGACCACCACGATCCGCCGATGGACATCAGCCACGCCCGCTCGATCTACGCCGACCTCGTGGCGTCCGGCTTCCGCTCGCCGGTGGCGCGCTTCGAGGACCTGGCGATCGACTCGCCCCCGTTCACCGGCAAGATCCGCGTGCGCGGGCAGGAGGTCGACGTGCGCGTGCGCATGTACCACGTCGACATGACCACGCCCGACGCTCGCCAGCCGCTCGTCGAGGCCTATCGCCGGAGCATGAAGGAGGACGACGTCGTCATCTACGACGGCCACGCCGGTCGGCGGCTCGACTACTCCGGCGTCGTCTTCGCCTACAAGCCAGCGCGCGTCGCGCTCGCGGCGAGCGAGTTCCCGAACATCGAGACGACCGGCAAGCAGCAGGTCTACCTGTTCAACGGCTGCGAGACGTACACGGGGTACGCCGACAAGCTCTACGAGAACCCGGAGCGGACGACCGAGAACACCGACGTCATCACCACGGTCAACTACTCGGCCATCCAGCGGCAGGCCAACCAGGTCATCGCGTTCATCCACGCCTTCATCGACGAGCGCGAGGGGCAGTGGATCCCGCGCTCCTGGGACAGCGTCCTCGAGAAGATGAACGCGGCCGGCGAGCGCTCGTGGGTCCACGTCTACGGCGTGCACGGCCTCGACGACAACCCGCGATCGAGCCCGCTCGCCGACGTGTCGCGCGTCGGCGCGAGCTGCGCGGTCGACGCGGACTGCGGCGCCGCGGACAGCCGCTGCGTTCAGGTCTCCAGCACGCGGCGCGTCTGCGGGATCGCGTGCGCCGACTCGTCCGGCTGCCCCGACGGCACCCGCTGCGCGCTGCCGCGCGGGCGAACGGGCACCGACGAGATGCAGTGCACGCCGATGTGAGCGCGCGCCGGACGCGCGCCGTCCGGCCGGCCCGGACGACGCCGTCGCTCCGACGTGTCCGCGCCGGGCTCGTGGGTCACTTCGGGCCGCCCGCGGGCTTCTTGCACTTCGACGAGCACGAGTCGCCGTCGACGAGGTTGCCGTCGTCGCACTCCTCGCCCTCCTGGGCCTGGACGACGCCGTCGCCGCAGCGCGGGCCGAGCGTGCAGTCGGCGTTGCACTTGCCGTAGCCGCCGGTGTTCTTCGCCGCGCCGTCGTCGCACGCCTCGGTGCGCGTCTTGATCCCGTCGCCGCAGACGCTGACGCACTCGGTGCGCGCGCGCTCGAAGCCGCGGAGGGAGAGCTTGTAGTTCGACGCGCTCGTGTGGCGCTCCGCCTGGAAGACCGTGATCTCGTACATCCCGCCGTCGGCGAGGCCGAGCTCGGTCGCCTTCGCGGCGTTAAGCGTCACGGAGTCCGTGACCACGCCGTGGACGCCGCCGATGTCGACGGCGAGCTTGTTGTTGATGAACACCCAGACGTCGTCGTCGCCGCGGAACTCGAGCGTCGGGGCGCTCCCGGCCTTGAACGTGAACCAGTACTTGAACTCGCTCGTGAAGTGGAAGTTCCGCTCCGCGTTCGACGAGTCGCGCATGCCGCTCTCGACCCCGAAGCCCTTCGCGTCGATCGGGAAGAACTTGCCCACGGAGTAAGGAGCCTCGTCGCTGTCGAAGACGTACGAGCCGTCGGCCCGCTTGGCGAGCGTCAGCGTGTCGTCGACGCGCTGGTTGACGAGGAGGTTGCTCCCGTTCTTGAGCCCGTCGCGGTACCACTGCCGGTACGAATCGCTGCTCGTGATCCACGTCTTGTCCGCGTCGCAGGCCTTGCCGTTCTTCAGCACCGGCTTGTTCTCGGCGTCGAGCGTGCTCTGGACGAGCCCCTTGCAGAGGCCGGGGTTGTACTGCTGGAAGTCCGGGTGCGCGCCGTAGCCCGCCGGGATCGTCCCGGAGTAGCCGTTGGGGAGGAAGTCGCGGTAGACGATGGGGAGCGTGAGCGCGTCCGGGGGCTCGGAGACAACGACGCTGCAGTCGAAGCCGGGCTCGAGCTTGCACGTCTTCGAGCAGCCGTCGCCGTCGCGCGTGTTCCCGTCGTCGCACTCCTCACCGGGGAACTTGAGGCCGTCGCCGCAGACCGCCGTGCACGTGCCGCCCGAGCACGTCGGCTCGAGCTGGCAGGTCGGAGAGCAGCCGTCGAACGCGCGGGTGTTGCCGTCGTCGCATTGCTCGGTGCCCTCCTTCTTGTTGTCGCCGCAGACGGTCGCCACGCAGGCCTTGCCGGCGTTCGGGCAAGCGAACCCATCCTCGAGGCGGCAGATCGCCGAGCAGCCGTCGTCGTCCGCGGTGTTGCCGTCGTCGCAGTCCTCGTCGCCGGCGACGATCCCGTCGCCGCACGCTGCGGCCGCGCAGGCCGTGCCGGGGGCGGCGCAGGTGTAGCCGGGCTCGAGCTGGCAGGTCTTCGAGCAGCCGTCGCCGCTCTCGGTGTTGCCGTCGTCGCAGGTCTCGCCGGCCTCGACGACGCTGTTCCCGCACCCCGGCGAGGCGCCGCCCCCGCCGCCGTCGTCGGTCTCGGTGGGGCTGACCGGCCCGAAGTCGTGGCCGTTCCCGCTCTGCGTCTCTTCTTCCGAGGCGCCGAACTGCGAGGGACCGTCGTTGCCGCCGCACGCGAACGTGACGACGGCGCCGAGCGCCAGGAGAGCGAGGGGAACCGAGCGAGTGAAACGCAACGTGGGCCTCCAGTAACGGGGCAAAAATACCGTCCACCTTCACTCGTACACGAAATCGCGTGGCGTCTCGCGGCCGTTGCGCGACGCGCGCTCATTCCTGTGAGAGCCCTTCGCAGCCGGACCTACGCGGACGCCGAGCGTCGGACCTGTGCGCGACCGCCGCGCGCGAGGACGCGGCCGCGCGATCCCCGGCGCCGCGCCGGCCGGCCTCCGGCCGACCCGATCTGGCCCGGGCCACCCGCCGAGCGCTTCGATCCCCGCGAGATCGCACGAGGCCGTCGCTGGCGCGTCGCGTGCTGAGGGCAGGGGCACGCGCGACGGGCTCGATCTGGAGAGTCTCTCGTCGACGTCATCGAGGAGGCACGCATGTCGGATGGTCTGAATCTGGTCACGTTGTTCGGGAACCTCGGCGCCGAGCCGGAGCTGAAGACGAGCGCGGCGGGTCCGGTGCTGAAGATGCGCCTGGCCACCGACTACTCGTGGAGGAACAAGGAGAGCAACGAACGAGAGAAGCGGACGGAGTGGCACTCGCTGACGATGTTCGGGCCTCGCGCGGAGGCGCTCGCGAAGCACCTCCACAAGGGATCGCGCGTGATGGTCACGGGGCACCTCCGGACGAGCAGCTACGAGAAGGAAGGACAGACGCATCACCGCACGGAGGTGATCGTCGACGAGCTCTGCTTCGGCAGCGGCCGGTCGCCCGCGAACGGCGCGTTCACCCCCGCGCCGCGCGAGGCGCCGCTCGCCGCGGCCGGCATCCCGTTCTGAGCCGGAGACCGCGCTCCCCGCGCGCGATCGCGAGGTCGCGCGTGGGGAGGGCGCTCAGAACGACGAGCCGGGCTGCTTCAGGAACTCGAGCTCCTCGGGGGTCGACGAGCGGCCGAGGATGGCGTTGCGGTGCGGGAAGCGCGCGAAGCGCTCGACGATCTCGGCGTGGCGCTTCGCGAAGTCGAGGTTGTTGGCGACGGACTTCGCGAGGTCCGACGGGGCGTCCGCGAGGAGACGCTCGAACGCCGCCACGCAGTCGCGCTGCAGCGCGACGTCCTCGGCGTGCATCAGCGGCATGTAGAGGAACGAGCGCTCGACGGTCGTGAGGGCGGCCTCGTCTCCGGCGGCGATCGCCTCGCGCGCGAGCGCGCACGCGCGCGCGTCCTCCGCGAACGCGCGCGGCGTGCCGCGGAAGACGTTGCGCGAGAACTGGTCGAGCACGATGACGAGCGCGAGCCGCCCGCGCGGCGTCGTCTTCCATCCGTCGAGCGCGCCGCGCGCGGCGAGCTCGAGCGCGGCGCCGAAGCGCGCCTCGATCTCGCGATCGAAGGCGTCGTCTTTCATGTACCACTTGGTGGCGTTGGCGAGCGGCGGCGAGCCCTCCGGGCCGAACCAGAAGCGGAGGACGTCGGCAGGGCCGACCTCGCCCGCGGCGTCGTGACGGCTCTCGCGATCGCCTTCCATCCGTGTCTCCCGATCCGCTCGACGGCGCGCCGGCGAGCTCAGGCCTTGCTCAAGAGGTCGTCGAACGCGCGGTCGAACTCGTCGTCCGCGCCGACCGCGGCTTGCCGCAGGTTCTGCTTCGGCTCGGCCTTCGAGAGGCGGCGGACGCGCTCCTGGACGTCCCGGTAGTTCGGATCGCGACGCATCGCCTTCTGGTAGTAGGAGAGCGCGTCCTTCGTCATCTTCTTCGCCTCGTAGGCGGCGCCGATCTCGAAGCAGAGCACGGTCTCCTGCGACGGATCCTTGATCGACGCGTTGAGGCCCTGGAGGAACGCCTCGATCGCCTCGTTCACGTTCCCGCGCTCGATCTGGATCATGCCGATCATCGAGCGGCACACGCACTCGTGCTTCGGGTCGCGCGCCGCGACGTCGAACTCGCGGATCGCGTCGTCGAGCAGGAGCATCTCCTTGTAGGCGATGCCGAGGTTGTAGTGCGAGTCGGAGTCCTCGACGCTGATCTGCTTCGCGACGCCCTCCTTGAACTTCGCGAAGACCTCCTCGACGTCGATCTGCTCGTCGCCGTTCGCGTGGCCCTCGGCGGGCTGCATGTTCGCGTAGTCGAGGCTCTCGAGCGCGTCGAGCGACGAGCCGAGGTCGAATGCGTCGTCCTCCTGGCGGGGCTTCTCGCGCGCGCCGCTGCCGCGCTGCGCCTCCTGGGCGTCGACCTCGACGAGCCGCTCGCGCAAGAGCGGGTGGTTCGGGTGCTTGCCGAGCTGCTCGGTGATGATCGCGCGGGCGTCGTCGAAGAGGCCGCGCGAGCAGAAGAACTCGGCCTCGTCGAGCGCGTCCTCGAGCTCGCGGCTCGACGCGGCGCCGATCGAAGGCCGCGCGGGCGTGCCCGAGGGCGCGCGGCCGAACGCCGGGGGCGGCGCGAGGTCGTCCTCGGCGGCGTCCCCATGGCGCGCCGGCGTCACGGTGGGGACGTGCTCGCCCGCCTCGGCGTACGCCGCCTCGGCGTACGCGTCGGGCTCGTCGAGCGGGAAGCTCGGGAGCGCGTCGCCGCCGAGCGCGTCGCCTTCGCCGTAGCCGGCGGTGCCCGGCGAGGCGCCGCGGCCGATGTGGATCTGGCGCTCGTCGGCGTACTGCGGCGAGACGTCCGCCGGGCCCATCTCCTCGAGGTCGTAGGAGGGGAGACGGGCGTCGTGCTCGCCGGCCTCGCCGTACGCGCCGTCCGCCTCCAGCTCCTGGGCCTCGGCGCCCTCCTCGTTCTCGTCGACGATCTCGTAGCCGAGCTCCTGGAGCATGTCGATCGCCCGAGCGTTCGTCGGATCGAAGGCGAGGACGTCCTGCAGCGCGCGCGCCGCGGACTCTCCGTCGAGCGCGTCGACGTAGAGGCTGGCGATGCCGAGCATCGCCTCCACGGCCTCTTCGGTCTGGCCCGACTCGATGAGCACGTCGCGGTGGACCTCGTGGAGGTCCATCGAGCGCGGGTCGATCTCGAGGCCCGCGCGGAGCGTCTCGAGCGCCTTGGCGTAGAGGCGCACGCGGCGGAAGGAGTTCGCGTCCGCGAGCGTCTTGGCGACGAGCTCGGCGGCGTCCTCCGACGCGGGCGGGGCCTCTTCGAGGCCGTCGCCGGCGTCGGCGACGCCGTAGTCGTCGCCCTCCCCGTAGCCCTGCTGCGGCTCGGCGTAGCCGCCGGCCGCGTAGGCGTCGGCGTAGCCCTGCTGCGGCTCGGCGTAGGCTTCGCCGCCGCCCTCGGCGTACTCGTCGCCCTCGGTCGTGGCGTAGGCTTCGCCGTCCTCGGTGTAGCTGACCTCGGCGTACGCGTCGGCGTCCTCGGTCTCCTCGACGACGTCGGCGTCCTCGACGAGCTCTTCGACCTCGTCGTCGTACGACGCGTACGAGTCGTCGTCGACCTCTTCGACGTGCGCCGGCTGCGGGATCGGCGGCGGCTGCTGGAACGCGTCGGTGCGCGGGCGCTGCAGCGGCTGCGTGTTGGGCCGCGCGCCGTAAGGCGGCGCCGGCGGGGCGGGCTGCTGGCCCCAGACCGGCGGCGGCTGCTGCGGGTAGCCATGGTTCGGCTCCTCGTGGGCCGGCGCGGGCGGAGGGGCATCCGCCATCGCCGCGGCGCCGTACGGAGGCGGCGCCGCCTGGACGGAGCCCGTCTGCTGCGCGAGCCGGCGGACGCCCTCGTCGTGCGGGGCGACGCGCATGAGGCGCTCGAGGATCTCGCGGAACAGATCCGTCTTGCCGGTGTCGCGCGCGACGCGCGCCATCTCCTTCTGGACCTCGATCGCCTTCGCGCCCTGGCCGATCGCGTTGAACGCGCGCGCGAGGAGCGAGAGCGTGTCGAAGTCGCGCGGGTTCGCCTGGAAGCAGATCTGCAGCTTCGCCAGCGCCTGCATGCCGTCCTGCGGCTGACTCCGCGCGAGGTACAGCTCGGCGCAGAGCTTCGCCTGCTCGGGATCGGCCTTGTGGTGGAGGAGGCGCTCGAGCACTTTCAGCGCGTCGTCGCGGCGGCCGATGCCGGCGAGCTGCGAGGCGGCCGTCTTGAACTCGTAGACCGCGCCCTCGACGTCCTTCACGCGCGAGAGCGCCTCGGCGAGGCGCAGGTGCGGCAGCGGGTTCGTCGGATCGAGCTCGACGATCTTCCGGAAGACCTCGATCGCCTCCTGGTCCTTCTGCTGACGCTGGAGGCGCGTCGCGACCTCGTCGAGGGCGGCGAGCGCGTCGCTCGTCAGACCGAGCTGCTGATAGAGCTCGGCGAGCTTCGGCGCGATGTGCCCGTAGCGCTCCTCGAGCTGCGGGACGTGCTTCGCGATGATCTCGCGGATCTGCTTGTAGACGGCGATCGCCTTGAGGGCGAAGCCCTGGTGTGAATAGAGCTTCCCTACCGACTCGTAGGTGTTGATCGCGTCGGCGTAGATCCCCTGCTTGGCTTGCAGGTCGCCGATCTTGAGCAGCGTCCGAGCGTCGTTCGGATCGGCCTCGACCAGCTTCCTGAGCTCCGCGACCGCCTTGTCGTATTTCTTCTTCTCGACGTACTTCTGGGCGGCCTCGAGCACCTTGTCGCGATTAATCGCCACGTCGACGAGGGCTCCTCGCACGGACGGCCCGCGCGTGTCGGGCCTCCGGGTGTTGCAGTCTGCAATCCAAAAGAGGGGTTCGGAGAGTCAAGGGCGCACGCAGAAGGAGCGTCGACGGTGCGCGACGCATCCCGGGGGTGACTGAGAATAGCGTTACTTCCGACAGGTTGACTACTTGCGCGTGAACGGCGCGCCCGGTCCGGTGTGCGGACGGACGACCCGGCGCGGCCCCGAGCGCCGCTCTCGGTCTCGAGGCGCGCGGTGAGAACTCCGTTACGCGGTGGGCGACGTGACCACAAACCCACTCGGTTGCGGGGCCCCGCGACCTGTATTGGTTGAATCAGTGGATGAGTTTGTCGTTGTCCTCGCGCAACGGTCGAGCTCGCGGACCGCGGCGCGGCGGCTGTCTTGATCGCGGCTCCGCCCGCCGGTCGCCTCGCCGCACGGCCGCGCGCGCCCCGCCCGCGCCGTCGCGCGCGGACGTGCTCGCGCCCGCCCGCGCCGTCACGCGTCGCCGTGCTCGCGCTCGCGGCCGCGGCTGGGGTGCGGCCCCGCTGGAAGAGCGCTGCGTTCACGGCTACGTTGGCGCGATGGCCACGCATTCGGCACTCTACAGAGCTCCCTTTGGTCCTGGCGGCGCGAGCGAAGTGGACGTGCAGCTCGCGGAGAAGCTCCTCGCGGTCGCGCTCTCGCGCGGCGCCGACTACGCCGACCTCTTCTTCGAGTACCGCGCGGCCGGGGGCTTCGTCTACGACGAGGGGATCCTCAAGAGCGCCTCGCGCGGCGTCTCGATGGGGCTGGGGGTTCGAGCTCAGCAGGCCGACGCGACCGGCTACGCCTACACCGAGCGCCTCGACTGGGACGCGATGAAGCGCGCGGCCGAGACGGCCGCGTCGATCGCCTCCGGCGGCGGCTCGCCGAAGCCCGAGCCGATCACCCTCCGCCCGCTGCCGAGCCGCTACGAGCTCGACCAGGTCACGCTCGACGTCCCGGGGATGGACAAGCGCAAGCTTCTCGAGCGCGCCGCGGCCGCGGCGCACGCGTACGACAAGCGCGTCCTCAAGGTGGAGTGCTCGTTCGCGGAGGAGATCCGCGAGATCCTCGTCGTCACCAGCGACGGACGGCTCGCGCGCGACGTGCAGCCGCTCATGCGCTTCGGCATCCGCGTGATCGTCGAGCAGGACGGCAAGCGCCAGGAGGGCTCGTCCGGCGGCGGCGGTCGCACGACCATCGGCTACTTCGACGGCAAGTCGCCCGAGTGGCACGCGAAGCAGGCCGCGCAGCAGGCGATCACGATGCTCGACGCCCAGGAGGCGCCGGCCGGCCAGATGGAGGTCGTGCTCGCGCCCGGCGACAGCGGCATCCTCCTGCACGAGGCCGTGGGCCACGGGCTCGAGGCCGACTTCAACCGCAAGGGCACGAGCAACTACGCCGGTCAGGTCGGCAACCTCGTCGCGAGCGAGCTCTGCACGGTGGTCGACGACGCCACGCTGCTCCTGTCGCGCGGCTCGATCAACGTCGACGACGAAGGCTACGAGCCGCGATCGAGCACACTGATCGAGAACGGCAAGCTCGTCGGCTACATGCACGACCGGCTCAGCGCGAAGCACTACCAGCTCGGGCCGAGCGGCAACGGCCGCCGCGAGAGCTTCGCCTGCGCGCCGATGCCTCGGATGACGAACACGATCCTCGTCGCGGGCCCGCACGATCCCGAGGAGATCCTGAAGAGCGTCAAGCGCGGCGTCTTCGCGAAGCGCTTCGGCGGCGGACAGGTCGACATCTCCAACGGCGACTTCGTCTTCTCGCTCACCGAGAGCTACCTCGTCGAGGACGGGAAGATCACCGCGCCGCTCAAGGGCGTGAACCTGATCGGCAACGGCCCCGACGTCCTCCGCAAGGTCTCGATGCTCGGCCACGACGTCGAGACGTCCGACGGGATCTGGACCTGCGGGAAAGACGGGCAGAGCGTCCCCGTCGGCGTCGGCTGTCCGACGATCAAGATCAGCTCGATCACCGTCGGCGGCACGAAGGTCTGATCGGCTGCGGCGCGACGCCGGTTCATGATAATCGGAGGCTCGTGCCCGCCTTCGTCGTCGTGATCGGTCACGGCCCGGACCTCGAGGCAGAGGAGGGTGCGGCCACGCTCCTCCGCACGCTCGGGGCGGACGTCCGCACGCTCGATCTCTGGGAAGAGGGCGCCGGGCTCTTCGCCGAAGAGGGAGCCCGCGCGCGCGCCATCGTGATCGAGGCGGGCGAGCGGCCCGATCTCGCGGTCGCGGCGCTCCGGGCCGTCCGCAAGACCGACGAGCTCACGAGCACCCCGGCGATCGTCGCGGTGCCGCCGCGCCAGATCGCCCGCGTCGACCCGGCGAGCGGCTTCGACGACTTCATCGTCACGCCGTGCTCGCCCGTCGAGCTCTACGCGCGGATCCGCCGGCTCGAGTGGCAGAGGAGCGAGTTCTCGACCGAGGAGCGCGTCAAGGTCGGGAAGCTCGTCATCGATCGCGCGGCGCACGAGGTGCTGGTCGACGGTCGCACGGTGGTGCTCACGGCCAAGGAGTTCGCGCTGCTCTCGTTCCTCGCCCAGAACCGCGGGCGCGTGTTCTCGCGTGAGACGCTCCTGGCGCGAGTCTGGGGCGCACGTTATGAAGGGGGTCCGCGCACGGTCGACATCCACGTGCGTCGCTTGCGGATGAAGCTCGCCGAGGCGCTTCCGCTCGAGACGCTCCGGGGCGCCGGCTACAAGCTGCGGACACCGGGGGAAAGATGAAATGGCTGAAGAACCAGCGTAGAGCCGCGTTCAACGCGGCCGAAGCGAAGAGGCGAGCCGAGACACCCAAGCCGCCGCGGCTGGCGGTGAGCATCGGCTGTCCGAGCGGCGTCGGGCCGGAGGTCGCCGTGGCGGCCGCCGCCGAGTCGCGCGCGCGCGTCCTCTTGGTCGGGGACCTCGGCGCGCTCCGCGCCGCGGCCCGGTTGCGGCGGATCGATCCGAAGCGCCTCGTGCGCGTCGACGATCCGGCCGAGGCGTTCGCGGGCGAGCGCGCCGACGCGATCCCGGTCTACGAGCCGACCTCGCCGCTCGGCGTCGCCGACCGCGCCCCGGGACGGCCGAGCCGCGCCGGCGGCGCCGCGCAGCTCGCCTGGATCGACGCGGCCGCCGACCTCGTGAAGGACGGGGGCGCCGACGCGCTCGTCACGGGGCCCGTCTCGAAGGACGTGATCGCGCGCTCGGGCGCCGAGCGAGCGCGCGCGTTCCGCGGGCACACCGAGCACCTCGCCGCGCGCCTCGGCGCGCCGGAGGTGACGATGGCGTTCTGGACCGACCGCCTGACGACCTCCCTCGTCACGACCCACCTCGCGATCGCCGACGTCCCGCAGGCGATCACGCCGGCCGAGGTCGCGCGCGCCGTGTACTGGACCGCGCGCTTCGTCGACGCGCTCGGCGCCAAGGGCCGCCTCGCGGTCGCCGCGCTGAACCCGCACGCGGGGGAGGGCGGGCTCATCGGGAACGACGAGCGTCGCGCGATCGAGCCGGGCATCGCGCAGGCGACGAAGCGGCTCGCGCGCGCCGGGGTGTCCTTGCCCGTCGAGGGCCCGGTGCCCGCGGAGACGGCGTTCCGCCTGGCCGCGAAGGGGAGCTACGTGGGCGTGGTGGCCATGTACCACGACCAGGCGACCATCCCGATGAAGCTGCTCGGCTTCGGCGAGGCCGTGAACGTGTCGCTCGGCTTGCCGATCATCCGGACGAGCGTCGACCACGGGACGGCGTACGACCGGGCGGGGAAGGGGACCGCGGACCCCCGCGGGATGAGCGAGGCGCTCTCGCTCGCCCAGATCCTCGCGCGCGCGCCGGCCTGAGCGCGCCGCGTTCGGTCGGAGCCCGCGTCGCGGGGCGCCGTCAGCGGTGCGGGACGAACAGCTGGTAGAAGAGCCACGTGCACACGATCGCGAAGATCAGCGCCGCGGCGGCGGACCACTGCCACGGCGTCTTCGTGCGCGGAGGCGTCTTCGTCGCCATCAGCATGTGCGTCGCCGCGACGACGATGCCGTCGATCTTCTTCTTCGCGCGCTCTCCCTTGTCCGGATCGTCCTGCAGCGCGCGGTAGCGGCCCGCGAGGTCCGGCAGCTTCTCGCTCTTGATCGCGTGCTCGAGCAGCGCCGCGTGCGGTTTGTCGTCGTCCCAGGCTTCGAGGACGCGCTTCCACAGCGCCTCGAAGACGGCGTCGCGATCCCCGACGGCGGCGAGGTCCTCCTCCTCCTCCGCGCGAGGCGCCTCGGCAGGCGCGTCGGTTGGCGGGCGCCGCGTCGGAGCGCGGCGTCGGCAAGGTCGCCGTCGGCGGCTCGTCGCCGCGTCCGCGGTCGTCGCCGGGGCGCCGCCACGTCGGCAAGCGCGTCGTCGGCGGGCGCGTCGCCGGCGGCGGGCGCGTCGCTCGGCGGCGGCTCGGCGGTCGGCGGGTCGTTCTCCGGATCGTCCTCGGCCACGACTAGGTCTTACCTGGATCTCGCGCTGTCGATCCAGATCGTCACGGGCCCGTCGTTCAAGCTCGTCACCTTCATGTCCGCGCGGAAGCGGCCCGTCTCGACGCGGACGCCCGCGGCGCGCGCGTCGCGGACGAAGGCCTCGTAGGCGCGCTCGGCGTCCTCGGGCGGCATCGCGCCCTCGAAGCTCGGCCTCCGGCCCTTGGACACGTCGCCGTAGAGCGTGAACTGGCTGACGACGAGCAGCGCGCCGCCGACGTCGACGACGCTCCGGTCCATCTTCGGCTTCGCGCCGGCCTCGAGCGGCTCGCCGCCCTCGAAGATCCGGAGGCCGAGCACCTTCGAGAGGAGCCAGGCGCGCTCGGCGTCGCCGTCGCCCTTGCCCGCGCCGAGGTAGACGAGCAGCCCGCGCTCGATGGCGCCGGTGACCTCGCCGTCCACCTCGACCTTCGCCCACGAGACCCGCTGAACGACCGCCCGCATGGCTCAGATCCGGAGCGCGCGCCGGAGCTCGCTCACCTTCGCGAAGTACGCCTGACGCTCGTAGGGCTCGTTGAGGATGTGGAAGTCCTTCTTCGAGAGGCCCACGCAGCCGAAGCAGTAGGTGCAGCCGCTGCAGTCGGCGCAGCGGACGAGGTAGGCGCACCCGACGCAGCGCTCGCAACGCTCGCAGTGCGAGCACGAGACGCAGCCCACGAGCTCGGTCGACTGCGTGCACTCGGAGCAGTCGGTCGAGCTCGTGCAGTAGTGCGAGCGCGCCACGTTCCGGCAGTCCTTGAGGAAGGTGGAGTCCGAGCAGCGCTCGCAGCGCTCGCACGCCAGGCAGCCGGTGTTCGCGGTCGTCCTCGCGTGCCGCGCGACGAGGTCGCGCAGGCGCTCTTCGAACTCGCTCGGCGTCATCGCCTCCGACCTCTACGCGCTCCGTTCGCCCGCCGAGAAAAGATTCGTCGTTTGTTTGGCCGATGTCGCAGGGTGTACGACATTACCCTTCACGCGGCGCCAGCGCCGGCGCGGGCAGCTCCCGAGCGGACCTGACCCGAGGAGGATTCCCATGAAGCCCGTCGTTTCTTCGCTCGTTGCACTCGCGATCGCGATGGCCCCGCTCGGCGTCATGGCCAAGCCGGCGCACTCCGGGAAGACGTCGCACGCGAAGGTCGTCAAGCACAAGGCCGCGAAGGGGACCAAGTCGATCAAGGCCGCGAAGGCGGACAAGATCGACAAGGCGCCGATCGTCCGCGTGAAGGCGGGCAAGAAGGACGGCGCCGGGATCAAGCCCCTGGCGCTGAAGAAGGTGGTCCACCACGCCCACGACGTCGACCTCGCCGGCGCGGGGCACCGCGAGCCGAAGGTCGAGAGCGGCGTGCTGGTCGCCGCGTCGATGAAGACGCCCGCCTCGCACGGCAAGGCGCCGGCGAAGGCCCCGCCGGCGAAGGGGAGCAGCGTCGCGAGCGACGTGGAGGACATGCCGCGCCTGCCGAGCCCGAACGCCGCGAAGTCGAGCAAGGGCGGCTCCGAGAAGGGCGCCGCGCACAAGGCCGCCCCGAAGAAGGCCGAGCCCGGCGACGACGGCGAACGCGCGCGCGACGAGGAGATCGCCGATCTCGTCGCGCGTATTCGCGGCCGACGCACCGCCTCGCCGGACGACCAGGAGGCGCGCGCCGCCGACGCGCGCGACGCGAAGGCGGCCAAGAGCACCCCGCACGCCGCGAAGCCGCCTCCGTGCACCAAGGAGCCCGTCGAGATCGTCCGCGGTCCCGAGATCGAGCGCTTCTCGCTGACGAACTGCGACGGCACGCCCGCGCCCCTCGCGGCCGAGCGCCTCTCGATCCTCATCCGGCCCGGCGGGGCCGCGCGCCCGACGGCGCCGCTCGCGGAGCTCGCGAAGAAGCCGGGGGCGGAGCTCGCGCACGGCGTCCGCCGCGTGGATCCGCGCCTCGTCGGGCGGATCCAGGCCGTCGTCGATCACTTCGGCAAGCCCGGCTCGCCCGCCAAGCTCGCGGTCATCTCGGGCTACCGGCCCGCGTCGGTCGGGAGCATGCACGCGTCGGGGCGCGCGATCGACTTCCGCGTCGAGGGCGCGCGCAACGAGGACGTCGTCGCCTTCTGCAAGACGCTGGTCGACACGGGCTGCGGCTTCTACCCGAACAGCTCCTTCGTCCACATCGACGTGCGCGACCCAGGCGCGGGGCACGTGAGCTGGATCGACGCGAGCGGGCCCGGCGAGACGCCGCGCTACGTCCCGGTCTGGCCGCCGCCCCCGCCGCCGACCTCGACCGAGCGCCACCTCCACCGCGCGAGCGCCACGACGGAGCGCTCGTCGGAGCGGTCGCTCGAAGACCTCGCCGAGGAGGGCGCGAGCCTCCTCCGCGCGCGTCGGCCCAACGAGGGCCCGGGACGATGGAACGACGGCGACGCCGACGCCGCGGAGGACGCCGAGAGCGAGAGGTGAGCGGCGTCGGCCGTCGATGAGCTCGGCCCACGCCGCGGGCTGGCCCCCGCGCGGGCGCGGCGTCGTCCGCCGCGCCCACCTGCCGGGGAGCTCGGGCGCCTACTTGCTGCTGCTCGCGTTCTCCGCGAGGCACTCCTCGAGCTCCTTCGTCGCGCGGAAGCCGCATTCTCCGTCCGCCTGACGTTCGCAGATCGCGTTCTGGTAGCACGCGTAGTGCGGCTGCCACTCGCACGTCGTGGCGATGTCCTGGTCGGCGCAGACGTGACCGCTGCACCCCGTCTTGATGCACGGCTCCGGTTTCGGCTCGGGCTTCGGCTTCGGCTCCGGCTCGCCGTCGCAGGCGAGCATGATGCAGCTCTCGTCCGGCCCGGTGCAGATGCCGCACGAGGCGTTGCAGCAGACCTGACCCGCGCCGCAGGTGACGGCGCCGCAGGCCTCGCCGTCCTCGACGGAGTCCTCGGCGACGATCGGGTTGGTCCCCGTGGCGCTCTTGTCGTCGTGACCTCCGGTGCAGGCGAAGGCGACGGACGGAATGGCGACGAGGACGAGAAGACAGGAGAAGCGGTTCATGGGTGCCTTTCTTTTGGGCCCTGGCGTGGACCGTCCTCCCGTTGGTGTCGCGCGCGCGCGGAGCCATTTCGAGGCGGTCCGATTTCGCGCGTCGTCAACGCTTGGCGTCCTGGCTGGCGTCCTCGACGTTGCTGATGCCGTCGAAGCCTCCGTCGTCGTCCTGGCCGCTGTCGCTCGACGCCGCGTCGGCGGCGCCCTGCGAGGCGTCGCTCGGCGACTCGGGGAGGAACGGGACCACTCCTTCCTCCGGTGGGGCCTCGGCGAGGACGAGCGGCGCCGTGCAGCCCGCGGCGAGGAGGAGGAAGGCGGCCGATCGCCGCGACGCCGTCATGGGCCGCCGAGCTCCCCGAGGATCGTCCGCGCCGCCGGAGCGTAGGGGCTCGACGGGTGCTTCGTCGCGTACGTCCGGGCGTGCTGCCGCGCCTCGTCCGCGCGACCCAGCCGGCGGAGCGCCTTGATCTTCAAGAAATCGCGCTCGGCGGCGAGCTCCCCGCGGGGAAAGCGGCGCGCGTGGTCCTCGAGGAGGGCGAGCGCTTCACCGGGGCTCGCGTCGAGCGTCGCCCGAGCGCGCCCGACGAGCGCGCTCTCGGCCGCGAGCGTGTCCTCCGCCGCCGGGCTCGCGCTCGCCGCGCCGCGCGCGCGCTTGAGGACGGCCGGCGCCGCGGGCGGCGCCTCGGGCAGGTCGCGAGCCGCCCCGGGCTCCTCCTCCGAGGGCGCGGGCTCTTCCGCCGGCCTGGGCGCCGGAGGCGCGGGACGGCGCGCTCGTCGGCGGCGCCGCGAGGAACAGAGCGGCGGCGGCATCCGCCGGCGGCGGCGCGGACGCGGCGCGCATCGCGACCACCGCGACCGCGGCCCCCGCGACGACGGCGCCGGCCAGCGAGGCGCGAGCAGCGTCTTCAACGCCGCGACCACCCGGAAACTCGCGGCGCTGCCGGCGCGCCCGACCGCCGCCGGCGCTCGATCCGCCGCCCTCCGGGCCGCCACCCACGCGTCGCCGTCGCCGCCGCCGCCGGACGCGGCGCCCAGCGCCGGATCGCGGCGCGGTCGGCACGGTCCATGGTCGCACGCGTCCGGCGCGACGGAGGAGCGCGCGCCCCGGCCCGTCGGTGTCCTTGAGGCGCGGCGGATCGTCCGTCATGAGCCCTCCTGCGCGGCTCTCCCGGCCTTCTCCTCGAACCTGGAGCGTCCGGCGCGCAGCCGCGTGTAGACGGTCCCCAGCGGGATGCCGAGCGCCTCGGCGATGGCGGGACAGGTCATCTCGTCGAGCTCGAACATCATGAAGACCACCCGCTGATCGAGCGGCAGCTCTTCGAGGATCTGCGCGAGCCGGGCGCGCGCCTGCTCGTTCGCCAGCGCTCGCTCGGGATCGTCTCCGGCCTCGAGCTCGACGGGGTCGGGGACCTCGTCGGTGAGCTCCTCGTGCTTGCGGTGGGCCTTCCGCCGGTAGTTGGCCGCCACCTTGATCGCGATGCCGTAGAGCCACGTGGTGAGGCTCGACGTCCCTTCGCGCTCGGCGAGCTTGCGGGAGACGACGAGGAACACCTCCTGGGTCGCGTCGCGCAGATCGGCGTCACGGACGCCGGAGCGCGCGAGGGCACGCCAGACGGAATCTCCATGGGCTTCGAAGATCTGGCGGACATCGGGGGCGGAAGACGGGCTCATCGACACGTCGTCGCCTCCCGTGATGTCGCGTCCCGGTCAGGCCATTTCGGGGGCCCTCAAAAAGCGCCGCGGCGCCATCTCCGCGCGCGGCCACGGCGCTCTGCTCCTACGGCCTCCGGCGCCCCGGGATGAAGCCCTGACGGCGGACGATCGGCACGATCGCGCTCGCGCCGAGCTCGATCCGGAAGGGGCCGCGGAGCGGCACGGACACCACCGGGCCGGCCTCGGCCCCGAGCCACGGGAAGGGCCCGACGTCGACCGGGACGAGCTCGGCGGAGTGGGCGAAGACCTCGAAGGCGCCGACGATCGCGGCTCCGCAGAGCCGCAGGAGCCCGCCCGCCCGCCACGGGAGGAGGCACCCTCGCGCCTCTCCGGCGACCAGACCGAACCCGAAGTCGCCCGCCCTCGACTCCGGGCAGGTGCGTCGCGCCGATCCCGACCTCGACGTGCGCGCTCACCATGAACCCCGCGCGGAGGCTCGCCGACGCGCCGAGGTCGGGGACGAGGCCGACGGCGCCGCCGCCGCCCGCCGTCACGCGGACCCGGGGCTCGCCCTCACGCGGCGCGACCGGCGGAGGCGGGGCCGCGGCGTCGACGCCGGAGGGAGGAGGCGACGCCGTCGGGTCGGGCTCGGCGAGCGGCGGCGCGTCGCCCGACGCGTCCGGATCGATGGTCACCGTGATCGCGACGGCGACCGCCTCTCCGAGCGATCGACAGTCCTTGTGGCGGCTCTCGAGCGCGCGCTTGCCGAGGCTCTTTCCGTCCGCCGCGCGGAAGGAGAGGTCCGCGCGGAAGCCCCGCGGGGTCTGCTGCGCCGCGCCCTCGATCTCGATCTCGGGCGGGAGCGAAAACGGGTCCCAGCCGAGCCGGGCCTTCACGTCCCTCGGTGAGGCCGCGACTCCGACGCACGTGTCGGCGCCGTCGACGCGCGCCCAGACCAGGCGCGCGCCGCGGCGAGGCGCCGTCGACGCCGTCGACGCCCCGAGGACGAGCGCGAGAGAGAGCGCGAACGAGAGCCCACGACGTGCCGGCAACGCGGACGAACGTACCAGCAAACCGCCCGGGCCCGGCGCCCGACCCGCGCGCCGCGCGCCATGATCGGCGCGTCAGGTCTGGCACACGCGCGGGCGCGCGGGCGGGCGGGCGTCCGCCTGATCTTCACGTCGCGGTCGCGCCCCCGAGCGACACGAGGATCAGCCTCGCCGGCGCGCGCCTCGCCTCGCCGGAGCGTTCGCGCGCGGTTTTCGAGGCCGAGCGACAGCGGCACGACGTTTAAAAACCGCGTCCCGTCCCTGTTCGGAGGAGATGCGATGAAGCGGATCTGGATGGCCTCGGTGGTGTTCTCGGTGATGGCGCTCGGCGGCTGCAGCAGCGCGGACGAGACCTCGAGCTTCTCCGGCGCCGAGGCCGGCCGCGGGGGCGACGCGGCTCCGGCGCCGGGGCCGGCGCGAAGCGCGCCGGGCGGGGCCTCGGCGACGGCGCCGGCGGCGCCGCGGGAGAGGGGACGCCCGGCGCGCAGCCGCAGACGGGCCTGCTCACCGCGGGCGTCTGGGACGACAACCTGAACTTCGACTTCTTCACGAAGTACGTCGCGATCAGCGGTTCGTCGATCGGCCTGCCGTCGTTCTCCGCGGAGGAGCGCGCCGCGGCGAACCAGAAGTGGGCGCAGCGCGCCGGCTCGACGGAGCTCGACGTCACGTTCCTGATCGACACGACGGGCAGCATGGGCGACGAGCTGTCGTATCTCCAGAACGAGATCGACGGCATCGCGCAGACGATCAAGACGAAGTTCCCGCAGACGACGCCGCGCTACGGCCTCGTGCTCTACAAGGACCAGGCGGACGCGTACCTGACGCGCTGGTTCGACTTCAAGGGGCTCGACGAGTTCCGCTCGAACCTCGCGGCGCAGACGGTCGGCGGCGGCGGCGACTACCCGGAGGCGGTCGCCGCGGGGCTCGAGCAGGTCATGAAGCTGTCGTGGCGCACGGGCGCCGTCTCGCGCATGACGTTCTGGGTGGCGGACGCGCCGCACCACATCGGCGACGAGGCCTCGGTGAAGGCGTCGATCGACGCCGCCGCCGCGAAGGACGTCCACATCTACCCGGTCGCGGCGAGCGGCGCGGACGATCGGACCGAGTTCACGATGCGCACCGCCGCGCAGATCACCGGAGGCCGCTACATCTTCCTCACGGACGACTCCGGCATCGGCAACGCCCACGCGGAGCCGCACATCCCCTGCTACCACGTGACGAAGTTCGACGGCGCGCTGGTCCGGATGGTCGAGAGCGAGATGTCGGGCTCGCACGTGGCGCCGACCGCGGAGGAGATCATCCGCACCGTCGGCGCCCCGAAGGACGGCCGGTGCACGACGAAGGACCGCGGCGACGTCTCGATCTACTGATCGACCGCCGGCGCGCGGCGGAGCCCCGCGTCGTCCGCGGTCACGCCGTCGCGCGGCGGAGCCCCGCGTCGCCCGCGGTCACGCCGTCGCGCGGCGGAGCGCCCGCGTCGCCGCGCCGTTCGCGCGCCGCGCCCGCCGTCAGCTCGGCAGCGCGCAGAAGCCTTCGTAGTCGACGTAGCTCGTGATCGACGGCTTCGGCCCGCAGACCGGGCAGCCCGGATCGCGCCGCAGGCGCAGCTCGCGGAACTTCATCTTCAGGCTGTCGTAGGTGAGCAGCCGGCCGACGAGCGCGTCGCCGCGGTTCAGGAGCAGCTTGACCGCCTCGGTCGCCTGGAGGACGCCGATGACGCCCGGGAGGATCCCGAGGACGCCCGCCTCCTGGCAGCTCGGGGCCAGGTGCGGCGGCGGAGGCTCGGGGTAGAGGCAGCGGTAGCAGGGGCCGGCGTCGATGCCGAGCTTCGACGCCGCCTTGTCCGGGACGAACGTGGTGAGCTGGCCGTCGAAGCGGAAGATCGAGCCGTGGACGACGGGCTTGCCCAGCCAGACGCTCGCGTCGTTGACCAGGTAGCGCGTCGGGAAGTTGTCGGTGCCGTCGACGATGACGTCGTAGTCCGCGAAGAGCCGCTCCACGTTCGAGCTGTCGAGGCGCTCGCGGTAGCCGACGACCTTCACGTCGGGGTTCAGGTCCGCGAGGACCCTCTCGGCGCTCTCGACCTTCGGTTGACCGACGCGGCTCGTCGCGTGGAGGACCTGCCGCTGGAGGTTCGACGCGTCGACGACGTCCGCGTCGACGAGGCCGAGCGTGCCCACGCCCGCCGCCGCGAGGTAGAGCCCGGCGGGGGAGCCGAGGCCGCCGGCCCCGATCAGGAGGACCTTGCTCTTCAAGAGCCTCGCCTGCCCGGCCTCCCCGACCTCGGGCAAGAGCAGGTGCCGCGAGTAGCGATCGCGCTGGGGCTCGCTGAGCTGCGGCGGCGTATCCGTCGGGTAGCCGAGGTCCTTCCAGCGGACGAAGCCCGGGTTCGCCGTCTCGACGTTCGTGTAGCCGAGCTCCGCGAGCGTCTTGGCCGCGAGCGCCGAGCGCGTCCCGCCGGCGCAGTACGCGACGATCTTCGTGCTCTTGTCGGGGACGCGACCTTCGACCTGGATCTCGAGGAAGCCGCGCGGGATCGAGATCGCGCCCGGGATGAACCCGGCGCGGAACTCTTCCTTCTCGCGGACGTCGATGAGGGTGTACGGCTCCTTCGTGTCGAGGCGCCGCTTCAGCTCGTCGAGCGACACCTCCTTGGTCTCGCGTCGAACGCTGGCGATGAGGTCGGTGTAGGTCGTCGGCATCGGTCGAATTTCCGCGTTTTCTCGGGCGATCGCCCGGTGGGCGAAGCGCCCGGAACGGCTCGTCCGTTATAACGGATCCTCGGCGCGCGGTCGAGCCGAGGCGATCCGTTCGATGCCGGAGGGGCGTCCGGCGGTGCGGCCGCGCGCGCGCCGGCCGCGGGGTCGGGCTCGCGGGAGCCGGGCGGGCGCGTCAGGCGCCGAGCTCGACGCGCATCCTCGTGACGAGCGCGCGGCCGTCGGCGGGGCGTCCCTCGTCCGGGCCGGCGCACGCCGCGGCGAACGGCCGGTAGCGCGCGACCGCCTGCTCGTCGCCGACGGCCGCGAGGACGTCCTCGAGGACGCGTCCGAAGCCGTAGACGTCGTCGCGGGGATCGCTCGCGCGCCCCTTCATCCGCTCGGGCGAGACGTAGCCGAGGCTGCCCGGCGGGCTCGGCTCTCCGGCGCGGCGCGCGGTGCCGAAGTCGGTGAGGATGGCGGCGTTCGTCCGCGACAGGATCACGTTGGCGGGCTTCACGTCGTGGTGGACCCAGCCGGCGGCGTGGACGCGCGCGAGGGCGCCGGCGAGCGGCAGCGCCCAGCGCTCGAGCGGCAAGAGGCGTCCGAGCTCGCGGCCGCGGATCTGCTCGCGGAGCGCGCCGCCCGGCGCCCACTCGAGCGCGATCCAACCGTGGTCCGGATCCAGATCGAGCACGCGGACGATCCCGGGCCCCTCGAGCGTGACGGCGACGCGCGCCTCGTGCAAAAGCTGGCTCCGATCGCGCTCGGGCTGGTGATAGACCTTCAGCGCCACGTGCCGTCCGAGGTCGCGGTCGAGCGCCTGGTAGACGGCGGCCGCGCCGCCGCGCCCGACCTCCCGGAGCAGATCGAAGGGCGCGTCCGGCTCGCGCGCCACGACCGTGGCGCCGGTCACGATCGGCTTGTGCTGGAGATCGAAGCCGAGCTCCGCGCGCCATCGCCGGTGGCGCTCGCGGGCGCCCGGGTGATCGAGATCGCGCAAGAGGACGCGCTCGACGAACGAGAGCGCGACGGGGAGCTCGCCGCGGCGCTCGGCGAGGTCGGCCAGCAAGACGAGCGCCGGCGAGCAGGTCGCCGCCGAGAGCACGCGCGTCGCGCCCTCGGGCTCGCCGCGGTCGAGCAGCGTCGCGCCGAGCGCCAGCAAGAGCGCGTCGGGGAGCTTCCTCATCTGCGCCGAGCGCGCCAGCTCCTCCACCGCGCGACCCTCGTCCGGCGTGGCGCGGAGCGCGCCGAACGCCGCGACCGCTTCGTCGTCCGTCGGGCCGCCGGGGAGACCGACCCGGAGCAGCCGCTCGAGCTCCTTCGGCATCGGCGCTGGCGGAGCCGCGAGGGCGACGCCGCGCGCCGCCGCGTCCTCCGAGGGGGAGGGGGCGGGCGGCGCCTTCTTCCTGAAGCGGTCCCAGAAGCTCATGATCAGGTGCTGATGACGCGGAGGAGCGGCTCGCCCCCGCGCGTCGTCGAGATCGCGTCGCCGACGAGGAGCGTCGCGCGAGGGACGAGCTCGACGTCGCGCATGAAGGCGCGGACGCCGCTCGCCGCGAGCTCGAGCCAGCCGTCCGGGCCGGCGACGAGCTCGAGCCCGGGGACGGGCGTGCGCGCGCGGCCGAGGCACGCGTAGTATTTCTCCCCCGCCACGTCGATCTCGACGGCCCCGTCGAGCCGCTTGCTCGGCGCGATCCGCAGCGGGACCTCCTTGCCGAGCCGGAGCTCGAGCCCCTCGCCCACGGGCAGGGCCCCGGCGAGGTTGATCCCGCGGAGCTGGGTGCCGTTGCGGCTCTCGAGGTCGCGGACGACGACCGCGTCGCCGTCGCGCGAGATCCGGAGGTGCTGCCGGCTCACCGCGTTCGACGGCACGGTGATCGCGCCGTCGGTGCGGCCGACGACGACCTCGTCGCCCGTGACGAGGACGTACCGCTCGAGCTCGCCGCCCGCGACGCCGGCCTCGACGGCGACGATCGGCGCGAGGACGCGGCGGGCGCGGAGACCGTTCGCGCGCTCGCGGAGCGGGGCGTCGTCGGGCGCCGCGGCGAGCAGCTCGTCGAGCGACTGCAGGGCCTCGCGGCGCCTGCCGCTCTCGATCATCACGTCGACGTCCTTGGTGCGTTCGTCGCGCGAGCGCGAGACGCGCGCCTTGTGCTGCTCGGTCGAGAGGAGGAACTCGAGCCGCTCGACGTCGCCCGCCGCCTGCAGCGCGCGCGCCTCGCCCTCCTTGTCGCCGGCGCGGGCGTAGGCCTCGGCGGCCTTGAGCGGCTCGCCGATCGCCTCGAGGTCCCGCGCGGCCTCGGACACCTCGTGCCGCGCGACCGCGCTCACGGCGGTGTCGCCGGCGAGGGCGAGGAGGAGCTCCGCCCGCTTCAGGCGCGCGGTGGTGTGGGTCTCGGTGCCCTCGGGCGCGAGCTTCGCGGCCTGGGTCAAGAGCTGGAGGCGCGCGCGCGCGTCGGGCTCGCCCTCGCCTCGGAGGAGCATGACGCGCGCGGCCGCGGCGACGTCGCCCGCCTGGCCGAACAGCTCGGCGGCCTTGAGCAGGTCGCCGCGCAGCTCGGCGGCCCGGGCCTGCGCGGCCACCCGTCCCTTGCCGAACCACCGGTCGTAGAAGGCCATCGTCACCGCGCCGCGCGCGCCCGCGCGGTCGCGGACCACTCTACTCCAGCTCGAACGGCGTTGGACGGAGCCCGTGGGGCGCCGGGCGCGCGCGGCGGCCGGCGCGAATCGTCCGCGCCGGGAGCGGCGCGATCGTCCGCGGCGGGTCGGTGAATGTGCGCACGCGCGGTCGCGCGCGGCGAGGCGCTCAGGGAGTCGTTGACGAATTTTTTTGCATCACCGACGCTTGGGGTTCGATGTCGAACACCAACAGGCTCGGTGAGCTGCTCGTCCGCGAGAAGCTGATCTCGCTCGCGCAGCTCCGACAGGCTCAGGACGAACAGAATCGTTCCGGCCAGAACTTGGGCTACACGCTCGCGCGGCTCGGGTTCATCAGCGACCAGGAGATCACGAACTTTCTGTCGCAGCAGTACCGCGTCCCGACGATCAACCTCGACGAGTACGAGATCGACGCGGAGATCCTGAAGCTCGTCTCGAAGGAGCAGTGCGAGAAGCACCGCGTCATCCCCGTCTCGCGCGCCGGGAGCTCGCTCATCGTCGCGATGGCGGACCCGACGAACCTCCACGCGATCGACGACCTGAAGTTCCTCACCGGCTACAACATCGAGCCCGTCATCGCGAGCGAGACGTCGATCGCGAACGCGGTCGAGCGCTACTACTCGGCCGGCCCCTCGTACGACGAGGTCATGGCCGGCTTCGACGAGTCGGAGATCGAGTTCACCGGCGAGGACGAGGAGCTGAACGTCCTCGAGCTCGAGAAGGCGAGCGAGGACGCGCCCGTCGTCCGCCTCGTGAACATGATCCTGCTCAACGCGATCAAGAAGGGCGCGAGCGACATCCACATCGAGCCGTACGAGAAGAAGCTCCGCGTGCGCTACCGCATCGACGGCGTCCTCGTCGAGGAGATGACCCCGCCGCTCAAGCTGAAGAACGCGATCGCGAGCCGCCTCAAGATCATGAGCCAGCTCGACATCGCCGAGCGGCGCCTCCCGCAGGACGGGCGCATCAAGCTGAAGCTGGGCAAGGGCCGCGAGATGGACTTCCGCGTGAGCGTCCTGCCGACGCTCTGGGGCGAGAAGATCGTCATGCGCCTCCTCGACAAGGGGAACCTCCAGCTCGACATGACGAAGCTCGGGTTCGACAACAAGCCCCTCGAGGACTTCCTCTGGGCGATCCGCCAGCCCTGGGGCATGGTGCTCGTCACGGGGCCGACCGGATCCGGCAAGACGACGACCTTGTACTCGGCGCTTAGCGAGCTCAACAAGATCGTCTCGAACATCAGCACCGCCGAAGACCCGGTCGAGTACAACCTCGCCGGCATCAACCAGGTGCAGATGCACGACGAGATCGGCCTGAACTTCGCGATGGCGCTCCGCGCGTTCCTCCGCCAGGACCCCGACATCATCATGGTCGGCGAGATCCGCGACTTCGAGACCGCGGAGATCGCGGTCAAGGCGGCGCTCACGGGCCACCTCGTGCTCTCCACGCTCCACACGAACGACGCGCCCGCGACCATCTCGCGCCTGCTCAACATGGGCGTCGAGCCGTTCCTCATCACCGCGTCGGTCAACCTGGTCCTCGCGCAGCGCCTCGCGCGCAAGGTCTGCGTCGACTGCCGCCAGCCGATCCAGATCGAGCCGCAGGCGCTCGAGGAGCTGGGCTTCACCCCCGAGCAGGTCAACATCGCGCAGGGCCGACTCGTGAAGGGGTTCGGCTGCCGCACCTGCAACGGCACGGGCTACAAGGGCCGCGTCGCGCTCTACGAGGTCATGCGCTTCACCGACGGCCTGAAGGAGATGGTCCTCCAGGGCTCGTCGACGGCGGAGCTCAAGGCCGCGGCGATCAAGCAAGGCATGGTGACCCTGCGCATGGCGGGCATCGGCAAGGTGCTCGACGGCGTGACGACGACGGAGGAGATCCTCCGGGTCACGATGAGCGACTGAGAGACCTCGCCGCCTCGGCCGGTGGCACCTTGTCGCGGCGTGACCTCGCAGGAATGCGCTACGATCTCCGGGGGCGATGAGGCTGGCCGAGGGCGCGAACTTCACGATCGATCTCGACGAGGGCGTCGCCACGCTCCGCGTGTGGAAGCGCCCCGACCTCTCCTTCGAAGAAGGCGCGCGCCTCGCGCTGACGATCCGCGATCACGTCGTCGGCCTCGTCGGCTCGGACGCGTCCGAGGCGCGTGGCTTCATCATGGACCTGCGTGACGCCCCGACGCTGACGGGCAAGCAGACGCGCGCCACGCTCGGCGAGATCGTGCGCGCGTGCGAGGCGGCGAGCTGCCCGGTCGGCGTCCTCTTGAGCCCGGGCGTCCAGCGCGCGACCCTCGAGGAGGCGCTGTCCGGGAGCGGGCCCACGCGCGCGCGGATCTTCGCCGAGCCGTCCGCCGCGCGCGCGTGGATCGCCGCCGGATCGTGAGCGGGCGGTCGACGGTTTCCCCCATTCCTCGCGCTGCGGCACGTTTGCCTGTTAGCCTCTGAGGCTGCAGGCTCATCTCTCGCCTCCTCCGCTCGGAGGGAGGGCAGGAAGGGAATCGCGATGATGCAAGGCGGCGACGTTCGGGTGAACCTCCACCAGCTCCTCAAGGCGATGGTGGAGAAGGGCGCGAGCGACATGCACATCACCGCGGGCGCGCCCCCGCTGCTCCGCATCGACGGCGAGGTCATCCCGCTCAAGCTCCCGCCGCTCACGCCGGTCGACACGAAGGAGCTCTGCTACTCGATCATGACCGAGGAGCAGAAGATCCACTTCGAGAAGGAGAGCGAGCTCGACCTCTCGTTCGGCGTGAAGAACCTCTCGCGTTTCCGCGCCAACGTGTTCCTCCAGCGCGGCGCGGTCGCCGGGGCGATCCGAACGATCCCGTTCAAGATCCTGTCGTTCGAGGAGCTCGGGCTGCCGGCGGTCATCGCGGACATCTCGAACAAGCCGAGCGGCCTCGTCCTCGTCACCGGACCCACCGGCTCGGGCAAGTCGACGACGCTCGCCTCGATCATCGACAAGATCAACTCCGAGCAGCGCGTCCACATCCTCACGGTCGAGGACCCGATCGAGTACCTCCACCCGCACAAGATGGCCGTCGTCAACCAGCGGGAGATCGGCCAGGACACGCAGTCGTTCAAGGGCGCGCTCCGCTACGTGCTCCGCCAGGATCCCGACGTCGTGCTCGTCGGCGAGATGCGCGACCTCGAGACCATCGAGGCCGCGCTGACGATCGCCGAGACCGGTCACCTCGTCTTCGCGACGCTCCACACGAACACGGCGGTGTCGACGATCAACCGCATCATCGACGTCTTCCCGCCGCACCAGCAGGATCAGATCCGCAACAAGCTGTCGTTCGTGCTCCAGGGGGTCGTCACGCAGCAGCTCCTCCCGCGCGCGGGCGCGCCGGGGCGCTGCCTGGCGATGGAAATCATGGTCCCGAACGTGGCGATCCGTAACCTGATCCGCGAGAACAAGATCCACCAGATCTACGGCTCGATGCAGGTCGGTCAGGAGAAATACGGGATGATGACGCTCAACCAGTCCCTCCTGAACCTGTACCTCCGCCGCTTCATCACGCTCGAGCAGGCGCTCAATCAGTCGACCGAGGCGGAGGAGCTGAAGAACATGATCGAGCAGGCGAACGCCAAGGCCGCCCACGCCGCGCCGAGCCGCCCGCACCTGCCTTACCGCTGAGCGCGCCCCGGCGGCCGCGCGCCTCGCTTCCGCGGCGCCGCGCGCGCTCCCTCCGGCGCGAGGCTCGCGGTCGCGCGCTACTTCGCGCGGCGGACGAGCCTGCCGGCGCCGAGCTTCTCGGCGGCGAAGGCGACGTCCGGGTTCGCGAAGCCGGCCTGCGCGATCGGCCTGACGTACTCGTTGCCGTGGCGCGCGTCGCGCATCATGGCGTACGCCGACGCCGCGATGATCCGCGCGGGCATCGCGGCGGCCGCCGGCGGCGGATCTTCCTGCGAGACGATCGCCCGCGCCTCGTCGACCTTGCCGTGCGCGGCGGTCGCGTACGCGCGCAACCACTTGGCGAGCGGCCCGCCGACGTTCGGGTACGCCTTGAAGAGCGCCAGGGCGTCGGCGTCGCGCTTGAGCGCGACGAGCGTGAAGACGCGCTCCGCGAGGACGCGCATCGTCACCGTGCCGGTCTCGAGCGCGACGAGGCTCAGCTTGTCGGCGTCCTCGAGCCGTCCCTCGTAGCGCGCGAGGCGCGCCAGCCGCACGGCGTGCATCGAGCGCGGCTCACCGCGCCACTGCTCGGCGAGCTTCTTCGCGAGCTCGAGGTCGCCGGCGTCGAGCGCCCAGTCCATCGCGACGAGCGCGGCCCAGGGCGAGTCGTCGCCGCCCATCGCCGTCGCCTTGTCGCCCGTGAGCGCGCCGAGGTCGCCGGCGAGCAGCGTCCGACCGCGCGTCAACGGCGCGGCGAACGGCAGCTTCTTCGACTCGTCGGGGACGGCGTCGAACGCGCGCGTCATGCCCTCGACGTCGAGCTTCTCGTACGCGACCGCGGCGGTGACGATCGCGACGTCGGCCGAGCTCGGCGGGAGGTCCTCGGTCGCCTTGAGCGCCTCGTCGAGGCGCGCGCCGAGGAGCGCGACGCGCGCCGCGAGCACGCGCGCCGGCGGGTAGACCGCGGAGAACGACACCGCGGCGAGCGCGGCCTTCCGCGCGAGGTTCTCGTCGCCCGTCACGAGCGCGATGCTCCCGAGCCAGGCCGCGATGCCCGGCGTGTCGGCGACGTCGAGGCCCTTCTGGAGCGCGGGCTTCGCCTCGTCGACGGCGCGGGGATCCTGCGACGCCGCGCGGAGCGCGAGGACCGCGCGCGCGGCGTACGGGACGGCGCGGAGCGAGACGGGGAGCAGATCGCCCTTCTCGGTGACCTCCTTGATCTCCGGCGGCTCGTCGCCGCGGAGCGGATCGCGCGTCCAGGCGAGCGCCACGAGCGCGGAGCCCTCGGCGCGCGCGGGGTAGCGCAGCCGGAACTCCTTCGCGAGCTCTCCGGCGCGCCGCGGATCGCCGTCGACCGCCATCGCGCGCGTGACGAGGACCTGCGCGACGATGAGCTCGGGATCGAGCTTGACCGCGGCGCCGTAGCGCTCGAGCGCGCGCGGGTCGCCGGCGCGCTCGAACGTCGCGCCCGCGAGGAGCTGGAACCACGCGTCGTCCTCCGCGGCCTTGTCCCATTTCGCGACCGTCGCGGCGGCGCCGGCGGTGTCGCCCTGGAACAGGAAGGACGCGACGTAGGCGAAGGCGATGCGCTTCTCTTCGACCCCGACGACCTTCGCGCGTTGCGAGCCGTCCTCGAACGCGAGGTCCGCTCCGCCTTTGAGCAGACCGACGAGCGCGCGCTCCCTGAGCCAGGTCAGCGCGGCGTGCGGCGAGCGGGAGTCGAGCTCGAACGCCTTGGAGATCGACCGCTCCGCCGGCTCGAGGAGCTTGGCGTCGCTCGTCGAGAGATCCTTGTCGACCTGCGCGAGCAAGGCCTCGGCCTCGACGTGCTGCTTCGCGCGCTTGTCGGTGACGTAGAAGTACGTCCCGACGCCGCCGCCCACGAGGACGACCGCGAGCGCGATCAACGTCAACGCGCTGAAGAGGCGGCGGGCCCGCTCGGGCTTCGCCCACGTGAACGCCTGCGGGGCGACCGCGCCGTCGGGCTCGTAGACGCCCGCGATCTGGAGGGCGTCGAGCACGTCGCGCGCCTCGGGGATCGCCGCGCCGCCCACCTGCGGGGAAGGGCGCGCCAGCGCCTCGAGCAGCAGCGGGTTGATCGGCGGCGGGGCGGGCCTCCCGGGGCCCGCGAACGGGTTCGCGGCCGCGAGCGGCAGCGACGAGTCGGGGCCGGACGCGCCGCCGAACGCGGCAGTCGACGCGCTCGCCATCGGGGCGCCGCCGCCGAACGCGCCGTCCGGCGCCCCGTCGAGCGGCGGCGGCTGCCGCGGCACGTCGAAGCCGAGCCCGCGCGTCGGCGTCGTGAAGACGAGATCGTCGTGGGCCGGCGGCGGCAGGTTCTTCGCGGGCGCGCCCATCGGAGGCGGCGGGACGGACGGCGGCGGGAGCGCCATCGGAGGCGGCCGCACCGACGGCGGAGGGCGCCCCGCGGCGGGGATCGGCGCGGCGGGCGCGAGCGCCGCCTCGATCGCCGCGCGGACGTCGTCGTTCTTGCGGATCTGGGTCTCGACGTCCTCGTCGGACTCCGCGGGGACGAGGCGCGTGCTCCTGCCGGCCCGTGCCTGGAGGGGCCGGGATTCCCTTCACGTCGCGTAGGGGCGGGCTCCGCGGCGGCTCGCGAGGCGTGGTGGCCCCGCGCGCGACCGCCTCGGCGACCGCGGAGGGGCCCGACGCGCGCTGGGTCGGGACGAGCGCGCGCGCCCGCTCGAGCAGCGGCCGCGTCCCGTTCTCGGCCCCGAACTGGAGCGCCTTCTCGAGGACCTTCTCGGCGCGCTCGGCGTCGCCGCGCCGGAGCAGCACCTCGCCGAGCCAGCGGTAGACGTCGCCGTCGCGAGGCGCGAGCCGTCCGGCGGCGAGCAGGACGCTCTGCGCGTCGTCGAGCCGGCCCGAGCCGCTGTACATCCGCGCCGCCGCGAGCAGGGCGCGCACGTCGAGCTGACGCGACGCGTGGCTGCCGACGATCTCGACGAGATCGGGCCGGCGGCCGTCACGCAGCGCCTCGCAGAGCGCCACGGTCTCCGTGGCGTCGGGGTTCGACTGCCAACGCGCGTACAGATCGTCGATCGATTCGGGACTCATGGACGAGCGCGAAGATGGGCGAAGCGAACGGAGCGTACCGACCGTGCCAGCAGCACGAGCGTATCGAACTTTCGGGGCGTCCAACCACCCGGATCGCATGTCCGCCGTTGTTTGCGGGCGGGATGCGGGGGACTATGGGACGCGCGATCCCGGCGGTGGTCGGGGTGTGAGCCAAAAGGGGCAGGTCGGGATGAGCGAGACAGAAGCCACGTTCACGCACCAGGCATCGTTCGAGGTCGGCGAAATCGGCGGCAACATGCGCCACGGCAAGCTCGAGGCGATGTACGAAGAGCTGTTCGCCGAGGTGATCGAGGATGGCGTCATCACGCAGGAGGAGCGGAGCCGCCTGGACAAGATGGCCGACAGCCTCGGGCTGGATCGGGCGCGGCTCCGCAAGCTCGAGCAGGCGCTCCAGGCCGCCTACGAGGCGCGGCATCGCATCGTCATCAAGGACCTGTCGTTCGTCGACGAGCCGCCTCCCGCGACGATCGCGCCCCTCGAGGTCGCGACCGATCAGCGGACGCTCGCCCTGGAGCGCAGGATCCGGTTCCTCGAGGACCGGATCGCGACGCTCGAGCGCGAGCTCGAGGACGCGCGCGCTCACGTGAGCGTCGAGGTCGACCTCTCCGACGTCGCGGCGCCGAGGGCGGCGCTGCCCGACGACGATCCCGCGGACCTCGCGCGCCGCGTCCGTCACGATCCGCGCGACGTCGACTCGCTCCACGCGCTCTTCCGCCTCTACAAGAAGGCGGGAGAGGCGGATCGGCAGTGGTGCGTGGCCCACGTGCTGGCGTACCTCGGCGGCGCGGACGCGGAGGAGCAGGAGTGCTGGAACGCCCGCCGCGAGGCCGCGCTCATCCGACCGACGGCTTCGATCACCCAGGAGGCGTGGAAGCGCCTCCTGTTCCACCCGGAGGAGGAGCTGCTCGTCGGCGAGATCTTCGCCGTCGTCGTCTCGGCGGTGCTCATCGGGCGCCTCTCCGCGATGCGCCGGGACAAGCAGCTCGTCAAGCTCGATCCCGCGCGCAAGCAGGACCCCGCGACGACGACGGTGCAGGCGGTGCGCTGCTTCCACTGGGCCTCGGCGATCCTCGGGATGCACTCGCCGGCGCTCTTCGCCGATCCGGACTACCCGGGCTTCGTCGAGATGGTCCCCGGCGTCCCCCCGGCGTCGCGCATCGGCGCGCAGGCGCTGTCGGGGCGCTCGGCCGCGGAGCTCGCGTTCATCGCGGGGCGTCACCTCGCCAACTACCGCGAGGAGCACTTCGTGAAGATGCTCGTCCCGTCGGCGCGGGGGCTCGAGGACATCTTCCTCGCCGCGCTGTCCATCGGGAACCCCGGCCTGCCGCTGAGCGCGCAGGTCAAGCAGCTCGTCGTCCCGATCGCGAAGGCGATCGAGCCCATCCTCGAGCCCGCCGCGGTCGATCGGCTCCGCGGGCACTTCCTGCGGTTCGTCGAGGAGGGCGGGCGCACGAACCTGCAGCGCTGGGCCGTCGCGACCGACCGCACGCTCGCGCGCGCCGGGCTCTTGCTCGCGAACGACCTCCGCGCCGCGCACAACGTGCTCGCCGTCGAGGCCGGGGGCGACCACCCGGCGCAGCTCGACGAGAAGATGGACGACCTCATGAGCTTCGTCGTCTCGGACCGCTACTCGAAGCTCCGGAAGCAGCTCGGGATCGCGATCGCATGAACGTGCGGTAGCCGTCGTTCACCCTTGTCCGGCGCCGCGCCCGTGCGGCATCGTGAACGGTCGATGCGGAGCTCGACGCGCGTAGAGCGGCCTCCTGCATCGACTCGCAGGGGTGAGCTCATGAAGATGACGACGCGCGCGGCGCACGCCGCGATGGTTCTCGGGCTTCTCGTCGCGACCGCGTCCTGCCGTCCGGCCCCGCCGCCTCCGGGGCCGGCGCCGATGCCGTCGTCGCCCGAGTTCGTCACCGGCAACCTCGAGCCGATGATCGTCGACTGGCAGCCGGAGCAGCGCGGGGACCTCGAGGTCTCGATGCGCGACGGCCTCGTCGTCGTGGGCTACGACGAGCGAGGCTTCCGTCTCCTCCGGGACTGCCACGTCGACGGCACCTACGGCTTCATGGGGATGACCCGGCGCGAGCGCGTCGTGCGCCTCGAGTCGGCCGACGACGTCCGCGCGAACCTGCCGCTCGGCGGCATCGGCCTCGCCGCGAAGCTCGGCGGTGAGCTCGAGAAGGGCGCGACCGTCGACATCGCGATGGTGATGATCGGCAAGCTGCGGTCGACGTGGCGGAACGTCGCGAGCGAGGACCTCGTCGGCCAGTGCGCCGGCGCCACGCACGTGGTCCGCGGAGCGACCGTCGGCGCGTTCGCCGTCGACAAGGGCGACCGCAGTCGGGTGCGGGCGGTCGCGGAGATCTTCGGCGTCGGCGCGGGCGGCGGCGCGGCGTCGAGCTCGATGATCCGCGTCGTCGACGGTCAGCTCGCCGACTGCTCGAGCGCCGCGCCCGACAGCCCGAGCGCGCCGAAGCAGTGCGGCGCGCTCATCCGCGTCGAGCTCCTCCCGATCGCGGCGACGAAGGACGTCAAGGCGTCGCTCGCGGCGCGCGATCCCGAGCTCGCCGACGTCTGTCCGTCCGGCATGGTCATGGTCGAAGGCAAGTGCACCCGCCTGCACGCGAGCCTCCCGCCGAAGGACGTCGAGTGCACCTACGGCAACGGACGAGAGTGCCTCGATCGATGCAAGGCCGGCAACGCCAAGAGCTGCGCCAAGCTGTCCCTCATGGTGGTCAAGGGCGAGGGCGCCCCGCAGGCCGTCGAGCAAGGGCCGCCGCTCGCCGTGATGGCGTGCAAGCGGGGGGACGCCGCGGGCTGCACGCTCTTGGGCAGCTACCTCCAGCACGGCGTCGGCACGCAGAAGAACCTCAAGGACGCCGCCGAGGCGTACGCGAAGGGCTGCGACGAGGGCGACGCGGAGGGGTGCCAGTGGGTCGGCACGATGCTCCTCACCGGGATAGGCGTCCCGCGAGACACGAAGCTCGCGGCGCAAGCGCTCTCGAAGGGCTGCAAGGGCGGCGCGCACGGCGCCTGCAGCGACCTCGGGCTCCTCGCCCTCGGCGGGCAGGGCTTCGACAAGGACCTGCCGACCGCGGCGGGCCTCTTCAAGCGCGCCTGCGACGGCGACAACGGGACGGGGTGCTCGAACCTCGGCTACATGTACGAGTTCGGCGCGGGGACGCCGAAGAACGTCCAGGCGAGCCTCCAAGCGTACCTGAAGGCCTGCAAGCTCGACGAGACGAGCTGCACCCAGCTCGGCGCGATGTTCCACGTGGGCAAGGGGATCCCTCGCGACGAGGGCAAGGCCGTCGCGCTCTACAAGAGCGCCTGCGCGAAGGGCGACACCGTGGGCTGCGCCTTGATCCGCGGGTACATCGACCCCAGGCAGCAGTTCGACGTGGAGCGCGCGACCGGTGAGATGAACGTCTGGCGGGCGACGTGCGAAAACGGCATCTCGCGCGACTGCACCGGCATCGGCATCCTCGCCGTGAGTGTCGGGAAAAAGGAGGAGGGGCGACAGCTCCTCGGCAAGGCGTGCGCGCTCGGTGACGAGTGGGGCTGCGTGATGGCGAAGCTCTCGCCGCGACTCTGAGCCCGCCCGCGATCCGCGGGGAATCACGTCGTGTGATCGAAGCCCCACGCAACGCGCGCAGTTCCTGCTAGCGTGCGCGCTCGACGCGTCCGCGGTGGCAGAGAAGATGCCCCACGCGGCGCTCCAGAGGAACGCGTGCCCAGGCGAAGCATGAACGAGAAGGCCGAGTCGGCGCGAAACGGCGCCGCGGCGGTCGATCCACGTCAACTCGAGCTCGCGCTCTCCGCCGGCGACGGCCGGGCCGCAGCGATCGGCGGCGTTGCGGGCGGAGGCGCGAACGGCGGGCCGAGCGGTGGCGCGTCCGGCGGGGCGGGCGGAGGCGCATCCGGCGGGGCGAGCGGTGGCGCGAACGGGGGTAGGAGCAGCGCGAGCGGCGGCGCGTCCGGCGGGGCAGGCGGTGGCGCGTCCGGCGGGGCAGGCGGTGGCGCATCCGGCGGGGCGGGCGGCGACGTGGACCTCGCGCAGGCGATCGTCGCCTCGCTCGAGGGGCTGTCGAGCGAAGAGGTCTTCGAGGCGTTCGAGGAGCTCGACGCTCTGCCTCCGGACGTCGTTCGCGACGCGCTCGCGCCGTCGACGGGGCCCGCTCCGGATCCCGAGCGGCTCGACGACGCGACCCGCCGCGCGCACGGTCTGCCGGCGCGCGCCCTCCGCCTCCGGACGGCCGCGATCGTGAAGGACGCCGACATCTTCGACCTCGGGGACGTCGCGGAGGAGCAGGTCCGGCGCGCCGGGCAGACGTGGGACGGCCGCGATCTCGCCGCGGAGGAGCGCCTCGACGACGAGGTCGACGGATCGTTCGCGGGGACCCTCGAGCACCGCGTCCTCGCGGAGGTCGGCGGCACGAACGCGCCGCTCTTCGACGTCCTCCTCTACGCAGGGGACGCGGGCGCGATCTTCCGCGCCGGGACGAGCGAGCTCGTGGGCGCCATCGCGTACTCGACCGTCGAGATGAGAGACCGCCGCGCGCGGAGCGCGATCCAGGCGGCCCT
>JAHBWF010000319.1 GCA_019637105.1 Labilithrix sp. | reverse complement strand
GTCTGAACGGACTGGTCGATGCCGCGCTTGAGCTCCATCGGGTTGTGGCCCGCCTCGACGAGCATGAGGCCCTGCGTGTAGATCGCCTGGGCGAGGACGGTCGCGGTCGTGGTGCCGTCGCCGGCCTTGTCGCTCGTCTTCGACGCGACCTCACGGACCATCTGCGCGCCCATGTTCTCGAACTTGTCGGCGAGCTCGATCTCCTTCGCGACCGTGACGCCGTCCTTCGTCACCACCGGCGAGCCGAAGCTCTTCTCGATGACGACGTTGCGGCCCTTGGGGCCGAGGGTGACCTTGACGGCGTCGGCGAGGAGGTTGACGCCGTGGAGGATGCGGCCCCGGGCGTTGCGGCTGTAGACAATCTGCTTTGCGCTCATCTGCGTTCTCCCTGGTTGTCGCTTCAGCCGAGGACCGCGAGGACGTCGTCTTCGCGGAGGAGGACGAGGTCCTCACCGTCGACCTTGACCTCGGTGCCCGAGTACTTGCCGAACAGGACCTTGTCGCCGGCCTTCACGTCGAGGGGGACGACCTTGCCGCCCTTGACCGACTTGCCCGAGCCGACGGCGACGACCGTACCCTCGAGCGGCTTCTCCTTGGCCGTGTCCGGGATGATGATCCCGCCCTTGGTCTTCTCTTCTTCCTGGGTGCGCTTGACGACGAGACGGTCCTGGAGAGGTCGGATTTTCATGTGTATTTCCCGTTGTCTGGGCCGCGGCTACCGCGGGCTGTTAGCACTCGTGTTGGGTGAGTGCCAGAAATCGGCGCCAACCTGCTGCTTTCCCCCGATGGCGTCAAGCCCCACTTCGCCGTTTCCCGGCACGGCCGGCGGCCGGCCCCTCCCCGGCTCGCGCCCCCCGCGCCGGCGGCGGCAGGCAGGGCCCCGGGGGTAGGGATCTCCCCCCTATCCGCTCGACCGGGGGTCGGGACCAGGCGCGGGGCCCGGCGTGCCTGTCTCGATCGGGATGGCGCTCCGGATCTCCCCAGCCGGGCAACCTGCCTCGCTCGAGCTGGCGTCGATCGCCGAAGATCGCCGGGAATGAACGGGCAAGTCGGAGATCAGCTCTGCCGCACGGGGTCGATTTGCGGAGGCATCGCGGGTGCAAACGACCCAGCACGCATGGTCGGACTCGGCTTCAAGGATAAGGGCAAGGCGGCTTCCATCGTCCCGGGCTTCAAGATCAAAGGGGACACGATCGCAGGGCGGTACCGGGTGGAGAAGCTGCTCGGCGCGGGCAGCTCTGGCTTCGTTGTAGCGGCGCGCCACGTCTATCTGCGCCGGCGCGTGACGCTGAAGATCCTGACGTCGACGACGACGGCGCATCAGCAGGCTCAGCGCCTTCATCTCACAGCAGCGCACCGGGCCGCCGCCCTCCGCGGGCTGCACGTCGCGCGCATCGTCGACACGGGCTTCACCGAGGACGGGATGCCGTTCATCGCGAGCGAGCACCTCGAGGGGCGGACGCTCGCCGACGAGCTCGCGGAGCGGCGCTCGCTGCCGCCGGTCGAGGCCGTCCGCTGGGTGCTGCAAGCGTGCGAGGGCCTCGCCGAGGCGCACTCCGCCGGGATCGTCCACGGAGACCTCAAGCCTCGGAACCTCTTCCTCGCGGGGGACGCGAACGCCGCCGCGACCGATCGGGGCGGCGAGCCGCGCGTGCTCAAGATCCTCGACTTCGGCATGGCGACCCCGGCCGACGATCGCGACGACGAAGGGACGTCGGCGTGGTTCGCGTCGCCGGCGTACCTCTCGCCGGAGCAGATCCGCGATCCCGCGAACGTCGACGCGCGGACGGACATCTGGGCGCTCGGCGTGATCCTCCACGAGCTCGTCGCCGGCCGCCTGCCGTTCGCGGCGGACACGGTGTCGGGGATGCTCGTCGCGGTCGCCTACGACGAGCCGGCGCTGCTCGTCGCCGAGGACGTCCCGTTCGAGCTCGCCCGGCTCGTGCGCGCGTGCCTGGCGAAGGACCCGAGCGAGCGGCCCGCCGACGTCGCGGCGCTGGCGAAGAGGCTCGCGCCGTTCGCGGGCCCCGAAGGCGTCGGCCTCGCGCGTCGCGTCGACGCGGCGCTCTCGACCTCGACGCCGCCGATGGCGATGACGGTCGACGGCGAGGGCGCCGACGCGACCGACGGCGACGGCGAGTCGTTGGCGGGCAACGACGGGGGCGCTGACGCGACCGACGGCGAGTCGTTGGCGGGCGACGACGGGGGCGTTGACGCGACCGACGGCGAGTCGTTGGCGGGCGACGACGCGGCCGTCCGCGGTGGCCGAGCGGCCAGCGACGAGGCGGCGGCGCGCGGCGAGTCGTTGGCGGGCGACGACGCGGCAGCCCGCGGTGGCCGAGCGGCCAGCGGCGGCCGAGCGTCGAAGCGGCGCGGCGCGGCGGGGGCCTCGAAGCGCGGCAGCGCCGGGCGATCGTCGCGACGCGGCGGCGCTCCGGGGTCGTCGATGGGCGGCGTCGCGGCGCGCGTGCTCCAGATGTTGCGACCGGCGGGCGCGACGGGGCGGTCGTCGAAGGACGGCGCCGCGTCGCCCGGGCTCCGGTCGGGCCCCGCGGACGTGGGTTACGCGTCCCGCGCCGTCGAGCGCCGCCGCATCGGCGCGATCGGCGTCGTCGGCGCGGCGACGATCCTCGCGATCGTCGGCCTGCTCGCGCCTGCGGCGCCTCCCGCCGCGGTGGAGCAACCGCCCGGCGATCCACGCGACACTGTCGAGGTGCCCGTCGACGTGCCGGCGCCGACGGAAGCCCCGACCGGTCCCGCTCCGGCCCCGGCTCCGCTCACCTCCGTCGACCCGCCTCAGGCGTCGAGCGCCGAGGCCGACGCCGAGGTTGTCCCTTCTGCTTCGTCGTCCGCGTCGTCGGCGTCCGCGCCTGCGCTGCTGGCGTCGATGTCCCCTCGACGGTCGAGCTCCCCGCCCACGTCGACGCCCCGCGCCTCTGGAAGGACGCCGCGGGATCCCAAGCCGCGCGCGTCGCTCGCCGTGCGAGAGAACCCGTACACGCCGGGCTTCACGCACCCGAAGCGCCTGACGGAGCGCCGCAAGTAACCCTGTTCGTACGGGCGCGCATCACCTGGACTTGACAAGGGTCCGCGGCTGACTAAGGTGCGCGACGCCAAACGGTGCAGCGCCCTTCGGCACGGCACTCGCTTCTGATTGGCGGATCGTCTAATGGCAGGACGGCGGATTCTGGCTCCGTCTATCTAGGTTCGAATCCTAGTCCGCCAGCCAGTCTCCCCCCTCTCTCTTCCCTCCCCTTAAAGGCCCCATCGTCTAGCGGTTAGGACATCGGCCTCTCACGCCGGTAACGCGGG
>JAHBWF010000318.1 GCA_019637105.1 Labilithrix sp. | reverse complement strand
ATGGAGGCCCGCCTCGCGTCCGACGCGCGCGCGAGCTTCCGCGCGTGCGCCAAGCTCGCGAAGGTCGGACCGGTGGCCGAGTGTCGTGCGTTCCTCCGGTGACGCCGGCGCCGGCGCGACCCCGGAGCGCGCGCGCGGCGAGGCACACGACGACGATCCGCCCGACCCCGCTCGAGCCGAGCGGCAGGCCGACCTCTCACCCCTTGGAGCGCCCATGAAGAACGCCGACGACGTCGCCTTCGACCTCGACCGCGTGGACGAGCCGCCCACGCTGACGCGAGCCGCCCCCGCGCGCCCGTCGGAGGTCGCGCGCGCGGCGACGATCGCCGAGGTCCGGCGGCTCTCCGCGGAGCGGTTCCACTCGTACCGTCAGCTCGCGGCCGGGAGCGCGTACCAGCTCGAGGCGCCGCTCGCGAAGCTGCGCGCCAGCCTGCTCGCCGCCTGCGGGTGCGCCGACGTCGCCGGCTTCGGCGACCGCAGCGAGGTGCTGCTCGACGCGCTCCGCGCGAGCGAGCGCCTCGAGGACATCGTGCACGGGCTGATGGCGTTCGCCGCCGGGGACCTCGCGAGCGCGCGGCCCGTCGACGTCCACGAGGCGGTGGACGTCGCGACGCGCCTGGTGAAGCGCGAGATCGACGCCGGCGCGCGGCTCGTGCGCCGCTTCTCCGCCGTCCCCGCGGTCCGCGTCCCGCTGCCCAAGCTCGTCCAGGTGTTGATGGCCGTCCTGCGCAACGCCGCGGAGTCGATCCCGCGCTTCTCGGCCGTGGCGAACTCGATCGTCGTCGCGACGAGAGAGGCGGAGGACGGCCACGTCGAGATCGAGATCTCGGACACCGGCGTGGGGATCGAAGACGAGCACGTCGATCGCGTCTTCGAGCCGTTCTTCACCACGAAGCACGACCTCGACGCGACGGGCCTCGGCCTCACGGCGGCGCGCTCGCTCCTCCTCGAGGTCGGGGGTCGGATCGAGCTCGAGAGCGTCTACGGCCGGGGCACGACCTGCCGCATCGCGCTCCCGGCCGACCGCTCCCAGGCCCATCGGTCGGTGCCGCTCTTCGCGTCCGACCTCCCCCGCCGGCGCGTGCTCGCCGTCTCCGACGACGTCGACATGGGCTGCGCGCTCGGCGACCTGTTCGAGGACGAGCACACGATGGTCCGCGTCGCGACCGAGGAGGAGGCGCTGGAGAGCCTCGCGCTGGGAGAGGTGTGGGATCTCGTCGTGCTCAGCTTCGACGAGCCGGACCGCGGGGAGCGCGTGCGCGACCTCGTCGCCGAGACGGCGCCCGACGTCCTGATGCGCACCTTCGAGGTGCCCGTCGCGAGCGAGCAGTCCGGGGTCCGTCGGCTCGGACGCCGGGTGCGAGCAGGTGCGCCGCGGCGGTTCGGACCGCCGTGACCCGCCGTTCACGGGGACGACCAGCCGCCCGGGGGCCGAATCGCCGAGGCGACTGCTCCATTTTCCGCCCGCGCGACACAGGAGGGAACGGGGCGTGGACCTCACGGCGAGGGCGTCCCGGGAGCGCGACATGAACGCAGCGATGACTCGAAGGCTCCAGCGCGCGATCGGCGGACTGCTCGCCGCCGCCGCGCTGTCGTGCGGCGGCAGCACCGGCGCTGGGATCGACGACGACGGCGCCTCCGGGAGCAGCGGGACCTCCGGCGGCTCGGGGACCAGCGGCTCCTCGTCCGGCGGCGGCGGCTCGTCCGGCTCGGCCGACGGCGGGACCACCACGCCGGGTGAGCTGACCCCCTTCAGCTTCTTCGTGACCAGCATGACCGCGATGATCGAGCTGTCCGGCAGCCAGGACGGCTTCGGCGGCGACCTCCGCTTCGGCGAGACCGGCGCCGGCGCCGGTCTGCGCGGCGCCGACAAGATCTGCGCCGCGGTCGCCGAGAGGAGCATGCCCGGCTCGAGCGCGAAGCAGTGGCGCGCGTTCTTGAGCGTGAGCGCCGACGAGAACGGCGCGCGCGTGAACGCGATCGACCGCGTCGGCGAAGGCCCCTGGTACGATCGGCTCGGGCGCGTGGTGGCGCTGACGAAGGCGGACCTCCTCGCGCAGCGCCCCGCCAACGCCGACGAGGCGATCCAGCGCGACCTCCCGAACGAGGACGGCGTCCCGAACCACGCGCCGAACGGCGCCGTCCTCGACAACCACGACACGCTGACCGGGAGCACGACGGCGGGGCTCCTCTCGAGCGCGAACGCCACCTGCAGCGACTGGACGAGCACCACGGCGAGCGGCCGCCCGATGGCCGGCCACTCCTGGCCGCGGAACCGCGGTTCGAGCAACGACTCGGCCCACTGGATCGCCGCGCACGCGGTCCCCGGCTGCCGCGCGGGGATCAACACGTCCGACAACGGCGGCGGCATGGGGACGAACACCGTCGGCGGCTCCGGCGGCTACGGCGGCATCTACTGCTTCGCGCTCTCTCCGTGACGCCGCTCGGCGGGCCGCGCGGGCCCTCGAGCAGACTGGAATCGTCCGCGCAGAGTGATCCGTTTGCCTCCCGCGCTCCACTTCACCTCGCGAAGCGCCATGGAGGACCGGTGTGTCAGGGTGCCCGCGGTGACGGACGAGCCGCCGCCCCTCGTCGAGCTCGCTCGTGAGGCCGCGCGGGGCGACAGCGCGGCGATGTCGCGGCTCCTCCGGACGATCGCGCCGAAGCTCGTCGCGATCGTGCGGGCGATCCTCGGCGCCTCTCACCCGGACGTCGACGACGCCGTCCAGCAGACCCTCATCGGCTTCGTCCAGGGGCTCGGCGCGTTCCGCGGAGACTGCGACCCCACCGGCTACGGACGCGTCATCGCCGTGCGCACCGCCATGCACGTCCGCCGTCGCGCGAAGGCCCGCGAGACGCGCAGCGACGACACCGTGGACACCGACGCGATGCCGGAGACGCGCCCCTCACCGCGCGACGCGCTCTACGCGCGCCGGCGGAAGGAGGCGATCCGCGAGCTGCTCGAGGCGCTCCCGCCGGAGCAGGGCGAGGCGTTCGCGATGCGCGTCGTCCTCGGCTGCTCGCTCGAGGAGATCGCGACCCAGTGCGAGGTGCCGCTCAACACCGTCCGGAGCCGGCTGCGGATCGCAAAAGAGCGTCTCAGGGCCCGCATCGAGAGCGATCCGGCGCTCTGTGAGACACTTGGGGTGCAGCGATGAAGGTCGTCGACTTGCACCCGGAGGACCTCCTCGACAAGGAGCTGCGTCGCGAGCTGACGGGCCCCGAACGGGCGCGCCTCGAGGCGCACCTCGAGCGGTGCTCTCTGTGCCGCTTCGAGCGCGAGGCCCGCGCCGACTTCGCCGACGAGCTCGACGACGCCTCGACCTCGCCGAGCTCGGTGCAGCGGCTCCTCGCGCTCGTCGAGGGCGGCGGCGCGGCGCCGGGCTCGGGGGAGGTCGACGTCGCGGGCGAGCGCTCCGACGCTCCCCGGCGTGGTCGTCGCGAGGAGGA
>JAHBWF010000317.1 GCA_019637105.1 Labilithrix sp. | reverse complement strand
GCCCCCCTAGACGGTCACGCTCGTCCGTCAGATCGATGAAGGCCGCGACCCCGGCCCCCCTAGCAAGGCGCCGCCCTTCTCTCGTGAGGACGCCGGCGCCGAGCCTCGCGCGAGACGGGAGAGCGCGCCTCGCGGCGCAGACAATCGCGCGCGCCGCGTGATACGTTCGCCTCTCCCATGGAGGGGATCGAAGCCTACTACGAGGCCGCGCTCGCGGCGCTGCGCTACGTCGAGCAGCGCGCGCCGACGAGCCGCCGCTTCGGGCCGGATGCGGACCTCGTCTGGGCGTCGTTCCGCGGCCACCTCGCAGCGGTCGACCGCGTCGAGCTCCTCGTACGCGACGCGGACGCGCAGTGGCCCGGCTCGCTCGGCGCGCGCGGTGTCTTCGCGCTCGACGGAGCCGAGGACGACGCGTTCGGGCAGGGCTGGGCGCCGCTCGACCCGGTGCGTGCCGAGGCGCTCCTGCGCGACGCGCTGGCCGCGCCCGCGCCACCGAACCTTCGCGCGGCTCTCGCGCAGATCGCGGCGGCGTGGCGCGTCTCGCTCGCGCCGTTCGAGCACGCGCCGGTGACGCCCTCGAGCCGGTTGCTCGTCGCAGGGCCGAGCGCGGTCGCGGCGCTCGCGCAAGCGTTCGAGGGCCGCGCGGAGCTCGACTGGGCGGACCAGGTCGCGGTCGTGGCCACGGCGCCCGCGCACCGCCAGCTCGCGGGCTTCGTGGGCGCCGCGCTCAACGCGACCAAGCGCGTGGCGATCCTCGCCGCGGGCGAGCCCGCCGCGTTGCCCGGGCGCGTGCTCGCCGTGTCCGCCGACGCCGCGCTCGAGGACGCGTCGCACGCGCGGCGCCTCGCGGGAGCGTGACGTGCCGCTGAGCCCCGCGCGCTTCGTGCGCGTCGGCGAGACGCCGTTCCCCCACGAGGAGGAAGGGATCACGTTCGTGCGCGACGCGCTGCCCGACGCGGAGCCGTACCGCGCGTGGGCGCTCTTCGAGCTGCCCGATCCCTCGACCGGGCGGCTACACGAGATCGACATGCTCGTGCTCGGCTACGGCGCCCTCTACCTGCTCGAGCTCAAGGGCCACCCTGGCCGCATCTCGGGCGACGCGACCGACTGGTGGTGGCAGCGCGACGAGACCGCCCGCAAGGTCTGGCTCGAGCCGCCCTACCGCCTCGCCAACCTCAAGGCGAAGGTCCTCAAGTCGCGCCTGCGCCAGATCGTCCGCGAAGAGAAGCTCCTGCCCTTCATCCAGGCGCTGGTCTTCCTCAGCCACGACGAGCTCGTGTGCGATCTGCGCGCGGACGGACGGATGGGCGTGGTCACGCGGCGCGAGCTGCGCGACGCGCTCTTGCGCCATCAGTTCCCGGGCTGCTCGCCGAGCTGGCAGAACCATCGCGTCCAGAGGCCGCAGATCGAGGCGGTCACGCGCGCGCTCGACAAGCTCGGCATCCGCGCGCGCAAGGGCAAGGTGCGCGCGGGCGAGTACGAGCTGCGCGAGCTGATGGGCGAGGGGCCGGGCTACCAGGACCGGCGCGCCGTCCACCACGCGAACGAGAAGCTCGCCGCGCGCGCGCGCACGTACCTCGTGCCCGAGCAGACGTCGGTCGAGCGGCGGCAGCAGCTCCGCCGCGCCGCCGACCGCGAGTCGGCGCTGCTCTACGACGTGCGCGAGCACCCGAACGTGCTCTCGTGGGTGGGCTACGTGCCCGACGCGCCGCTCGGGCCGACGGTGCTCTTCGACGCGTTCGAGGGCGGCCAGCCGCTCCCCGCGTTCCTGCGGACCGAAGCGGTGACCTTCGACGAGCAGCTCTCGATCCTCGAGCAGGCCGCGCGCGCGCTCGCGTACGGCCACCGGCGCGAGGTCGTCCACGGCGGGCTCAGCCCCGACGCGGTGCTCGTGCGCCGCCCGCTCGACGGGAGCGGCGGCGTCGAGGTGCGCCTCGCGAGCTTCCAGCTCGGCCGCGGTCAGGACGTCGACGCGACGAGCCACGCGTCCGCGCTCGCGTCGAGCCCGACGCTGCTCTACCAGGCGCCCGAGCTGCGAGAGGGCGCGCCCCCCAGCCCGCGCACCGACCTCTTCTCCCTCGGCGCCGTCGCCTACTACCTCTTCACCCGGCGCGCGCCCGCGGACGAGCTCGTCGAGCTCTTCCAGAAGCTCGCGCGCGAGCAGCGGCTCGACCCTCGCGTCGTCGACCCGGACGTCCCGAACGCCGTCGCCGAGGCGATCGGCTTCGCGACCGAGGCGGTCCCCTCGAACCGCATCGACGACGCCGACGAGTGGCTCACGTTCCTCGAAGAGCAGCTCACCGCGCCCGAGCCCATCGACGCGCCGGCCGAGCTCGACCCGCTCCTCGCGCGCGCCCGGGACGTCGTCGGCGGCGACCTCTGCGTCGAGCGGGTGCTCGGGCAGGGCACGAGCGCGCGCGTCCTCTTGGTCGAGCGCGAGCACGACCAGCGCGACTTCGCGCTCAAGGTGAGCCTCGGTCCCGAGCTCGACGACACGCTCCGCGCCGAGGCCGAGGCGCTCGGGCGCCTGCGCCACCCGCGAATCGTCCCGCTCCACGAGGTGCGCACGATCGCCGGCCGCACCTGCTTGTTGCTCGGCCTCGCGGGCAGCCTGACCCTGCGGCGCCACCTCGACGAGGAGGGGACCGTCTCGCTCGACTTCGCGAGCCGCTACGGCGACGACCTCCTGTCGGCGCTCGAGCACCTCGAGGACCCGGACGTCCAGGTCACCCACCGCGACATCAAGCCCGCGAACCTCGGCGTCGGCACCGCGGGCAAGACCGCCCACCACCTCACGCTCTTCGACTTCTCGCTCAGCCACGCGCCGCGCACCGAGGTCGGGCTCGGCACGAGCCCCTACCGCGACCCGTTCCTCGTCGCGCGCGGCGCCTGGGACGCGGCCGCCGATCGCTGGAGCGCCGCCGTCACACTGCACGAAATGTTGACAGGCGCGCGGCCCGGCTACGCCGCCGCCCTCGATCCGGCGGCCCCGCTCGCGCTCTCCGCCGAGCGCTTCGACGCCGCCGTGCGCGACCGCCTCGTCGCCTTCTTCGAGCGCGCGCTCCACCGCGACGTCGAGCGCCGCTTCGCGTCCGCCTCGGAGATGCGGCGCGGCTGGTACGACGCGCTCGAGGCGCCCGCCGTAGTCGAGCCGACGACGGATCACGCCGCGAGCGACGAGGCGCTCACCGACGACGAGGTCCGCGCGATCGGGCCGGACACCCCGGTGATGGCGCTCCCGCTGTCGTTCCGCGCGCGCAACGGCCTCGACCGCGCCGGCCTCCTCGTCGCGCGCGACCTCTCGCAGCTCCCCGAGAACCGGATCAGCGCGGTCCGCGGCGTCGGCTCGCGCGTCGCGCGGGAGATCCTCGACTTCCGCGAGCGCTGGGTGCGCCTCGCCGGCGTCGAGCCGGGTGCCGGCCCCACGCTCGCGCCCGGCTGGGCGGGGGACGACGCGCCGCTCG
>JAHBWF010000316.1 GCA_019637105.1 Labilithrix sp. | reverse complement strand
TCGCGAGCGCGCCCGCCCCGGCCGACGGGCCCGCGCCGCCGCCGATGGCGAAGACCGAGGAGGCGGCGCCTCGCGCGAGGAGCGCGCCGGCGAAGGTCGCGCGCGCCGCCGACGCCAAGTCCGATCCGTGGAGCGGCGACGGGGCCGGCGGCGGCGCGTTCGGCGTCTCCAGCCAGTTCGCCGGGGTGAAGGCCGGCGAGTGGGACGACAACGCGAACTTCCGTGAGTTCCAGCGCTTCCTCGCGAGCTCTCCGACCGGTCACCGCCGCGTGAACCTGAACGACCGCCGGTTCATCGTGGTGCGCGACAAGAACGGCCACGGCGTCCCGCGCTGCAGGGTCACCGTGCGCGACGCAGCGGACGGGAGCGCGTCGTTCCTGACGACCGCCTCCGGCCGGGCGATCCTCTTCCCGCACGCCGAGGGCCTCTCCGGCGAGAAGCTGAGCGCGACGGCGACGTGCGCCGAAGGGTCGACGGCGGCGACCTTCGCGACCTTCGACGGTCAGGACGGGCTCGTCGACCTGAAGCTCGCGTCGGAGCGCGCGCCGCTCGGCAAGCGCGTGGTCGACCTCGCGTTCGTGCTCGACACGACCGGCTCGATGTCCGAGGAGATCGCCGCCGTGAAGGCGACGATCCAGAAGGTGGCGAAGGTGCTCTCGAGCGAAGAGACCTCGGTGCGCGTCGGCCTCGTCGAGTACAAGGACCGGAAGGACGTCTTCGTCACCAAGGTCTACCCGTTCGCGACCGACCTCACCGGCTTCGCCCAGCGCGTCGGTCAGATCAACGCGAGCGGCGGCGGCGACATACCCGAGGACATGAACGCGGGCCTCCACACCGCGGTGACCGAGCTCGACTGGAGCGATCGCTCGGTCGCGCGGATGGCGTTCGTCATCGCCGACGCCCCGCCGCACCTCGACTACCAGGACGGCCCCGACTACGCGAACGACATGAAGACGGCGTCGCATCGCGGCATCCAGCTCTTCACCGTGGCGGCGTCGGGGATGGACGCCCTGGGGCAGGTCGTCTTCCGCCAGATGGCGCAGTACACCGGCGGCACGAACATGTTCGTCCTCCGCGGCGGGGCCGGCCCGCAGTCCACCGGCGGCGGCGATCCCGCCTCGAGCTGCGGGGGCACGCACACGAACTACTCGAGCGGCAAGCTCGACGAGCTGATCGTCCAGAAGATCCGCCGCGAGCTCAAGGCGCTCGACGCCGACCCCATGCGCATCGCCGGCCTCAAGACCGACGAGAACGCCAAGCCGTGCAACGAACGCGTGGTGTTCCTCGACTGAGGCGCGCTTCACGCCCCGTGGCGGCCGAAGATCAGGGCCGCCCCGAGACGGGGCCCAGGCGGATCACGCGGCCGCGCGCCGGCTCGCCCTTCGCCTCGACCGTCACGAGAAGGTCCGCGCCGAGACGACCGGCCCACATCCCGCGCGGGACCGGCGGCGAGGCGAGGGCCCCCGACGTCGCCGTCGGATCGAACACCATCACGGCGTCCTCCTGCGTCTCCGCGTCCTGTCCGTCGACCAGCACGTGCCCGTCGAAGACCGCGCCCGAGTAGCTCGAGACGAAGTCGTCCTCGAGCTCCACCGACGACAGCTCCTTCAACCCGGGCCAGGCGTGGACGCGCAGCTCGTCGGCCTCGGCGAGGTAGAGGCGCGCGCCGTCGGCGGAGAAGCCCACCATCCCGGCCGAGACGGCGCCGCCGTCGAGCGAGGTCCACGACGCGACGAGACGGTCGTCGACGCAGCGGACGACCCGGGCGAAGGTCCCGTCCTGCCCGCACGCGGCGAGCAGGAGCGCCGCGGCCTCGCGCGGGTGCAGGTGGAGCTCGTGCGTCGCGGGCTGCGGGAAGGCGGGGCTCTTCACGACGCCGATCGGCGCGTGCGACTCGGCGTCGACGAGGAGGACCGCGGTCTCGCGCTCGCTCTCGGCCGAGATCCAGAGCCTCGCGCCGCCCCGCTCGAAGGCGACCGCCTGGGCGACGAAGCCCGGCCCGGCGAGCGCGTCGACGGCGGAGCGGCGGAGCTCGCGATCGGGCTCGAGCGTGACGAGCGCGCCGCCCGACGCGACGCCGCCGACCACCGCGAGGCGCCGGCCTCGATCGTCGATCGAGAACGCGTGCACCCCCGCCCTCGCGTCGCGGCCCGCCTCCGGCCGCGACGGCTCGTCCGGCAGGTGAAGATCGGCGGGGAGCGCGAAGCTCGGTCCGTCGGCGACGCCGTCGCCTTCGAGCGCGCGGGAGACCACGCGGTCGCGCGACGCGGCGAACGCGAAGCGGCCGCCGCCGGCGGCGAACGCGATCCACGGCCACGACAGCCCCTCGTGGACGACGTCGAACGAGGCGACCTCCGTGAGCTTCATTCGACGCGTCGTAGGCGATCGGAGCCGCGGAAGCGAGCGCCGGCGCGCGCGGGTGGATCGAGCGGCGCGCGACGGCCAAATCGAAGACCTCGCCGATCGCGTCGAAAGCCGCGCCCTCCCGCGCCCGCGCGCGGGAGGTTACGACAGGGCCATGACGAACGATCCCGCCGCGACGCGCCTCACGCGACGCGCCTCGCTGTACGCGATCGCGACGCTCGTCACCTCCGCGATCGCTCCAGGCTGCGCGTCGGTGCGCCGCTCGCCGAGCGGCGCGCCACGTCAACGAGGAGATTCGAACATGCCCTACGACGTCGTCATCGTGGGAGGCGGCCCCGCCGGCCTCTCCGCTTCGCTCACCCTCGGGCGCGCGCGCAAGCGCGTCCTTCTGTGCGACGCAGGCCCGCGACGCAACGCCGCCGCGGTGCACGTCCACAACTTCGTCACGCGAGACGGCACGCCGCCGGACGAGTTCCGGCGGATCGGCCGCGAGCAGCTCGACCACTACCCGAACGTGGAGGCGCGCGCGGACCGCGTCGCGTCGATCTCCGGAGCGCGCGGCGCGTTCCGCGTGCAGCTCGACTCCGAGGTCGTCGAGGCCCGGCGCGTCCTCCTGTGCACCGGCATGATCGACGAGACGCTCCCGATCGAAGGCTTCCCCGCGCTCTGGGGGCGCTCCATCTTCCAGTGCCCTTACTGCCACGGCTGGGAGGTGCGCGACCGTCGGTGGGGTTACCTGGCGCGCGCCGCGGACGCGTCGCACCTCGTCCCCTTCGCGGTCATGGCGCGGGGGTGGACGCGCGACGTCGTCGTCTTCACGAGCGGCGCCTTCGACGTCCCGCCCGAGTCCCGCGCGCGGCTCGAGGCGGCGAAGGTCCGCCTCGAGACCGCGCCGCTGGCCCGCCTCGTCGCGCGCGACGGGCGGCTCGAAGCGGTGGAGCTGTCCGGCGGCGCCGCGGTGCCCTGCGACGTGCTCTTCGCGCACCCCCCGCAGCGGCAGGTCGACCTGGTGCGCGCGCTCGGCGTCGCGCTCGACGACGACGGGTTCGTCCACGTCGACCCGGTCAGGCGCGAGACCAGCGTCCCGGGCATCTACGCCGCGGGCGACCTCACGACGAGGATGCAAGCGGCCATCGCCGCGGCGGCGTCCGGCACGCAA
>JAHBWF010000315.1 GCA_019637105.1 Labilithrix sp. | reverse complement strand
GCCGGCGAGGGAGGCGAAGGCGTCGAGCCCGGGCGCGGCGCGCCGGCGGACACGGAGGGCAGCGGGGGACGCATCGGCGCCGCCGGGGTCCCCGGACGCGGCGCGCCGGGGGGCGGCGGAGCCAGGCCGATCACCGTCTGCGGGCGCCGTCGCGACGAGACCGGCGCCGCTCCGGTGGTCCTCGGCTGGCTCCCCGGCGTCAGCCCCCCGAGCGGGGTCGGGACCATCGGCGAGCCCGACGGCTTCGCGCCCCCGAGCTGAGGCACCGCCGGGGCGCTCGCCGGCGCGCGCCCGCTCGCCTCCGAGCTCGGCACGAACGGCGCCGGCGCCGTCGACGGTATCGCGAGCGGCGAGGACGGCGACGCCCCCGCGCCCAGCGGCGACGCCCCCGCGCCCAGCGGCGACGCCCCCGCGCCCAGCGGCGAGGCCGGGACCCCGCCTGCCGGCGTGATCGGCAACGGCGGCGGCGGGTTCGAGATCGGGAGCGGCATTCCGGACGAGCCCGGCTCGAACGTCGGCGACGCCATCGCGATCGTCGACTCTCCCCCCTCCTCGTCGTCGTCCACGAGCTCCGGCTCGCTTTCCGCGTTTGCGCGCTCTCCGGCCATCACGTTCTCGACGCTAGCCTACCGCAAACCAAGCCGTCTCCGTAGCTTTCGCGCACTCTGACGCGAGACGTCGACGCGTTTGCCGGTCGAGAGACACGCGACATAGCCGCCCGAATCCACGGATTCGAGGCGCTCGACATGGTCGAGGTTCAAGATCGCGCGGCGGTGGACCCGCTCGAAGGAGCCCGCGGGGCCGAGCTTGGCCTCGAGGTCCTGGAGCGTGTCGTCGGTCAGGATGGTCCGGCTCGAGGTGTGGACCGAGACGAGCGCGCCGTCGAACGTCGCGTGCGTCACGTCGGCCGGGCTCACGAGCGCCGCACCGTCGTGCGTCGCGATGGCCAGCTTGGTCAGCCTGGGCGCGCCGGCGGGCTCGCCCTCGGCCCGCGGCCCGTGGTCGAGGAACGCGCGCGCGCGCTCGATCGCCTTCGAGAGGCGCGCGTCGTCGATCGGCTTGAGGACGTAGTCGACCGCGCCGACCTCGAACGCCTTCACCGCGTGCTCGGGGTGCGCGGTCACGAAGATGACGTAGGGGCGCTCCTCCGGCATCGCGAGCACCGTGTCGATGCCGCTCATCCCGGGCATGTTGACGTCGAGGATCGCGACGTCGACGTCGTCGTCGCGGAGGCGCGCGAGCACCTGCTCGCCGCTCTCGCACTCGAACGTCGTCTCGACGCCGCCGAGCTCGCCGAGGAGGCGCAGCACGCGCTTACGCGCCATCAGCTCGTCGTCGCACACGAGGACGCGGAGCGGGATCGACGTCGCCATCGTGGCGAAGGCTACCCGAAGGACGCGCCCGACGGGTAGCCGAGGAGCGGTCGACCCTCGGCTCCGGCGCGGGACGTCACGCCGGCGTCACTCGGGCTTGCCCTTCTGCAGGCACGCGAGCAGCGCGCCGCACTCGGACTCCTTGTCGATGCAGTCCTTGACCTCCGAGTCGTTCGAGATCTTGTCGAACGAGCTCGGCTCGCAGGTGACCGTGATCGAGCTGCTCACGCCCGCGTCGTCCGACGAGCTCGCCTCGCAGGACGACTTCACCTTGTTGCAGGCCTCCTCGTTGCTCAGGCCTCCGCAGGCCATCACCAGGAAGACGAACAGTCCGGTCAACGTCACGATCGCAGGCTTCTTCATTTTATTCTCCGTCAAGCGAAGCGCGGCCGTCCACGCAGGTGTGGATCGCCGAACGCCCCAGCCGTTGAACGGAGCTCGACGCCAGGCATTCAATCCAGGACGACGAACGGCTCGGCGGCCGGCCGACGCGCTCGAAGCGCCTCACCGCGACGATCGCGGCGGGAGGCTTCCCCGAGCGGCGCGCGGCAGCCTCACCGAGGCGCGCGTGCGATCGCCGTCGCCCTCGATCGTGAAGCTCGCCGCGCGGCCGTACGCGAGCGCGAGGCGCCGCTGGACGATCGGGAGGCCGCTGCCGCCCTCGCGCGGTCCCTTGTAGGCGCCCGGGTTCGAGAGCTCGACGAGCACCTCGTCGCCGGACGTCGTGATCGCGAAGACGACGGCCCCTTTGTTCCGCGCGAGCGGGCCGTGCTTCATCGCGTTCTCGACGAGCGGGAGCAAGACCATCGGCGGGACCTCGATGTCCGGCAGCGGGTCCGGGACGCTCCGCTCGACCGTGAAGAGCGACGGATCGCGGATCGCGTGGAGCGCGAAGAGCGCGTCGACGAGCTCGATCTCGCGCTCGATCGGCCACGTGGTCGCGCTGATCCCGGTCATCATGGTGCGGAGCATCGACGAGAGCTGGAGGATCGCGCGCTCCGCCACGGCGCCGTCGGCGCGGCACCACTCGGCGATCGCGTTCAGCGTGTTGAAGAGGAAATGCGGGTCGAGGTGGCTCTTCAGCGCGAAGAGCTGCGCGTGATCGGCCTCGCGCGCGAGCGCCTCCGCGCGGGCGCGCGCGCGCCGCAGGTGGAGCTCGAGGTCGATGTCGCGCGCGAGCCCCCAGCCGCCGACCCAGAAGAGCGCCATGCAGACCGCGAGGCTCGGCTCGGTCGTCATGAACGTCGTGCCGGCGCCCGCGAGCCCCGGCAGGCCGCGACCGACGCCGAGGACGACCGCGGCGCCGACGCCCGCGTAGACGACCACGCGCGTGAGCGCGCCGGCCGCGATGGGGCGGTCGAGCGGGAAGAGCGCGCGCCACAGCGACGGGCCGACGAGGAGGAAGCTTCCGCACATCAGGAGCGCGATCGGCACCGCGAAGGCCTCGCGGCTGTAGGCGTCCTGGATGATCGTCAGCGGGACGACGACGAGCGCGATCGGGATCGCGCGGCGCGGGACGAGCAAGGCGCGGACGGTCGAGCGGAGGACGCCCTCCTTCGGCGCCGGCGCCTTCGGCCCCCAGGTGCTCCGGTTGTTCGTTGCCGCGCTCATGCTGCCAGGCCGGCTCCGCCGGCGCCTTCCCCGAGCGTATCGCGAAGCGCGCCGGCGCGGACGCGCTACCCGAGGCCGCTCGCCCGGATGGCCGCGTCGCTCGACCGCGCAAGTGTGCTACCCCTCGGGCGTGCCCGCGCTCGCCGCTCCGCGCCTGACGTGCCTCGGCCTCTTCGCCGCGGCGCTCGTCGCCTCGGCGAGCGCGCGCGCAGCGGACGCGAAGACGTCGTCGCTCTCCTGGCTCCGGATGCCCGGCGCCGACGGCTGCGTCGCGACGCAGCCCCTCGCCCGCGCGGTCGAAGAGCGCCTCGGCCGCTCGGCCTTCGTGTCGGCGGCCGAGGCCGACCTCTCCGTCGAGGGGCACATCGAGAAGCGCGCGCGCGGCGCCTCGAGCGCGTGGCACGCGGTCATCACGGTGCGCGACGCGACCGGCGCGACGCTCGGGACGCGCGAGCTCGATCGGAGCGACCCCTCGTGCGACGCGATGACGGAGCCGCTCGCCCTGGTGATCGCCGTCATGATCGATCCCGACGCGGCGATGCGCCCTCGACCGGCGCCGCCCGAGGCCCCCTCCGAGCCGCCGCCCGCGA
>JAHBWF010000314.1 GCA_019637105.1 Labilithrix sp. | reverse complement strand
CCTCCCGCGCTCGAGCCGGCGCGGGCCGCGCCGAAGCCGGCCGGCAAGGTCGCGCGCCCGCCGAGTCGCGGCTCGGCGCGCTCGGCCGCGAGCGCGCGCGCGGTGCACGGCGGCATCTCGAGCCCGGGCTTCTGAGCCCGGCGTTCGCGCGCGTCGCGTTCGGCCGCGAGCGCACGCGGCGCACGTGGCCTTGGCGAGCCTGGACATCCGAGCGCGCGCGGCGCACGTGGCCTTGGCGGGCCTGGACATCCGAGCCCGGCGCTCACGCTCGCGGGCGGCGCTCGCGCTCGCGCTCGCGGGCGGCACACCGACGTGCGCTCAGAACGTGAAGGCCGCCGTCGCGACGGCGCCGCCCGGCACGGGCGCCGCGCTCGCGCTGCCGCGCGGGCGGTCCTTCGCGCTCGTGTCCTCGCCGCGAAGCAGGAGGACCGCGCCGACCACGCCGGCGACGAGGCCCGCTCCTCCGAGCGTGAGGCCGAAGGCCTGCTTCGCCTCGTCGTTCCCGTTCGCCGACAGGAGGAGCGCCCCGCCGCCGGCGACGAACGCCGCCCCACCCGACACCATCAGCCACGGGAGGACGTTGTCGTTCCGCGGCGCGCTTCGTGTCGCCGGGGGGGCCGAGGGCGCGCGCGCGTGGCGGTCTTGCGCGCTGTCCCGCACGGGCACATCGGCTTCGTCGACGTCGACCGTCCGGATCGCGCTGCGTCCGACGTACGCGATCTGCTCGAACGCGTCGTCCGCTCCGCGCTCGACGCGGATCACGTGAGCCCCGGGGTTCACGGCGGTCGTGGCGACGTCGTTGTCGCGCTTCACGTCGCGTCCGTCGATCAGCACGCGGGCCGACGCGCGCTCCGCGCCGGCGACGCGCACCTTGATGACGGGCGTCTTGCGCTCGACGTCGGCGAGCCGCTCGGCCGCGAGCCGCGCCACCTCCTCGCCGTTGGGGCGCTCGCGCCCGAGCCGCGCCGCGGTCTCGTACGCGGCCCGCGCCTCGAGCAGCTTGTCGTCGTTCTCGAGCGCCCAGCCGAGCGCGTAGTGGAGCTGCGGCGTCTCGCGCAGCCGGAGCGCGGCGCGCAGCCGGCTCTGCGCGTCGGCCCACCGGCCGAGGCGTTCGAGCTCGCCTGCCTCGTGAAAGAGCGCGCGCGCCCGCTCCGTGTCGGCGTCGGCCGCACGCGCGGGCGCGGGCAAGAGCGCGATCGCGAGGGTGACGCCCACGGCGAGGGTCGAACGGTTGCTCCGCACGCGGCGAGCGGAAGCACGACCCGGGCCGCCGCGCGCCACCCGGGCCGCCGCGCGCGCTCCGGCCGGCGCTATCGCGCGCGGCTGCGGCGAGGAGCGCGCTATAGTGAAGGCGATGGGTCGCTTTCGCGCGGGCGCCTTCCTCGGCACGGCCGTCTCCGGCGGCGTGCTCGCGATCGCGATCGCGAACTGCGCGTCGCCGACCCAGATCATCGTCGACGTCCGAGCGGACCGCTCCTTGTGCGCGAGCATCTCGACGGGGATCGCCGTCACGACGCTCGACCACATCGACACCGACCAGCTCGAGATCTACGAGAACGGGTGCGAAGACGGGACCGATCGCGTCGGCACCCTCACGATCACGCCCAGCGGGGCGAACGACGACACGGTGGGGATCCGCGTCGTCGGCGCGGTCAACGATCAGGACCCGGACGCGTGCGGGCTGCCGGGCGGACCGAACGGCGAGCCCGTGTGGGCGGACTGCATCCTCGCCCGGCGACGCGTCCGCTTCGTTCCGGGCAAGACGGTGAACATCACCGTCAGGCTCACCGAGCGCTGCGTCGACCGCTACTGCGGCGGCGATCTCGAGTGCAACCTCGGCGTGTGCGTCCAGCCCGACCAGGTTCAGCCGGACGGCGGCAACCGGCCGCCGGAGAGGGACGGCGACCTCCCGATCGAGGACGCCGACGTCCCCGACGGGCCGCCCGTCGACGCGCCGCCCGACGTCGTCGACAACGACGCCTGCGCGCGCTGCAACGGGACCTCGTGCAGCGCCGGCGAGTGCCGGGTCGACTGCAACGTCCTCGACTGCGTGGGCAAGTCGTACTGCGCCGACGGGCTCGACTGCGTCATCGAGTGCGCGGCGGCGGACAAGTGCAAGAACACCCGCTGCGCGACCAACGGCGCGTGCACGTTCAACTGCGTCGGCGCCGCCGGCAAGCGCTGCGAGGACATCGCGTGCTCCGCGTCGACGTGCAACGTCGTCTGCCAGGACGCCGAGGAGACCTGCGACGGCGTCTACGTCGACGGAGGCACGAACGTCGTGAAGTGCGTGCCGACGCAGGACGCGAAGCCGACGTGCGACGACGTGGAGTGTCGAGGCGGGACCTGCACGCGGACCTGCGCCGACGCAGGGTGCGGGCCCGACACGTTCTGCGCCGGCAACTGCGCGGCGTGGGAGGACGCCGCCGTCTCCAACTGACGGACGCCGCGGTCTCCAACGGACGCCGCGCTCGGCGTCCGCGCGTCTCCCGCGCGGACGTCGCGCGCGACCCGACGCGCTCGAGGCGCCTCAGGGACCTGGCAGGACGCCCGCGCCGAAGGTCCCGCGATCGGGGGCTCGCTCCTGCGTGAGCGCGTACGCGGCGACGGCGCCCCCCGCCACGACGACGCCCACGCTCGTCCAGAACCACCACCGTGAGAGCACGCCGGCCGACTCGCGCAGCTCGATGTCGACCTCGCGCCGGTCTCCGAGCGCGAGCGTCATGCGGACGCGCTCCGTCTCGCGCCCCGCGGCTTCGGCGACGAGGGTGTGCTCTCCCGGCGGGACGCGCAGCTCCAGCGGAGAGCGGCCGATCGGCTTGTCGTCGACCGAGATGTCCGCGCTCGGACGCGTCCGCACGAGGATGAGCGCGTCGCGCTTCTTCAGCGAGAGCTGCGCGTCGACGACGACGGTCGAGCCGCCGGCGAGCTCGATCTCCTTCTTGAAGGGCACGTAGCCCTCGGCGACGACCTCGATCGTCGCCGCGCCCGCGCGCGTCCGGATCCGCGTCTCCTTCTGGATGGTGCCCGCCGCCTTGTCCCGGACGAGGAGGCGCGCCCCCGGCGCGTTGGTCGTCACGACGAGCGTGGCGACGCGCCCGCGCAGGTCCACGAGCAGATCGTGCAGGCCGGGCACCTTGGCGCGCAGCGCCGGCGACGCCTCGCGATCGAAGCGTTCGAGCTTGTCGATCGCGTCCGGGTAGTCGCCCATCGACTCGAGCGCGCGCCCCTGGTTGTAGAGGAGCGCCGGATCGGCGGTCAGCTCGTAGGCGCGCGCGTAGAGCGCGAGCGCGTCGACGTGGCGGTCCTGATCCATCAAGGTGTCCGCCTCCTTCTTGAGGCGCGCCGCCTCGGCCCTGTCGCTCTTGCTGATCTTCGGCGGCCCCTCGGCGGAGGCCGATCCGGCGAAGGCCGCGAGGAGGAGAGCGGAGAGGGCGAAGCCTCGGAGGAAGACGAAGAAGAGCCGCACGAGGTAGGTCCCGGTCGAGACGAATTCAGAGGTGTTTCGGGAGCGCGGGCGTCGACGACGTGGTCGGCGTCGGCGCCGGCGCGGGCGGTGGAGGCGGCGAGGGCGCCGCGGGCGGACGCG
>JAHBWF010000313.1 GCA_019637105.1 Labilithrix sp. | reverse complement strand
GAGAGGCGCTCGGCGACCTCGCGCGCCGAGGACGGCCGGTCCTCCGGCTTCTTCTCGAGCAGGGCGAACAGCAGGTCCTCGACGCCGCGCGGGAGGCCGCGGCGGACCTCCTCGTCGAGCGGCGGCGCGGGCGCCGTGCACTGCAGGTTGAGCAGCTCGCGCGGCGACGCCGAGGAGAAGGGCGGCTCGCCGGAGAGCATCTCGTAGAACATCAGGCCGAGCGCGTAGAGATCGCTGCGCGCGTCGATCGTGCGCGCGTCGATCTGCTCGGGGCTCATGTACTGGAGCGTGCCGATGCTCTGCGTGTTCGTCCCGTGCATCCCCTCGAGCACCTTCGCGATGCCGAAGTCCATCACCTTGAGGCCCGCGGGCGCGGCGTCCTCGGCGGCGCCCTCGGCGACCGTGAGCATGACGTTCTCGGGCTTGAGGTCGCGGTGGACGATCGACGGCTCCTGCTCGTGCGCGACCGTGAGCGCCTCGGCGATGCGCGCGACGTGCTCGAGCGCCTCCTGCCACGAGAGCGCGCCGCGACGGGTGAGCTCCTGGCGCAGCGTCCGCCCGTGCAGGTACTCGAGGACCATCACGAGCTGGCCGTCGGTCTCCATCGAGGCGAGGCTCCGCACGAGGTTCGGGTGCTCGAGGTGCGCGAGGATCTGCATCTCGTTCAGGAAGAGACGCCGGCCGTCCTCGTGACGGGTGAGCTCGGGGCGGAGGACCTTGAGCGCGACGCGACGCTTGGAGAGGCGCTCCTCCGCCTCGTAGACCTTGCCCATGCCGCCCTCTCCGATGAGGCGCCGCACGAGGTATTCGCCGATTCGATCCATGGTTCGCTCCAGAAGTCTCGAGGGACTCCGCGGCCGGCTCGGGTCCGCGGGCTCGGAGGGCGGGCCTCCCGAAAGCCCTTCTACGCACGAGAGGTTGCGACGATCTGACGAGCTCAGCCGTGGCTCGCTCTGGAGGCTACCGCAGGTCGGGCACGGGTCGCTCGGCGCGGCGGCGCGCGGCGCCCCGACGAGCTCGACGGCCTCCTCGGGCGCCTCGCGCGGCGGCGTCACGGCCGCGTGAACGCCGCTCCCGATGGAGGGGCGTGTGGGCTCGTAGACGAGGGGCCGGGGTACGCGGGTCATGAGAGAAGCCGACGAAGGAAGGACGTGGAGCGATCGGACGTCCGAGACCGTGGACGTACGACGGGCCTCGGAAGTTCCACGTTGTCCGTCAAAACGCCCGGCGACGCGGATCCCTTACGCCCCGGCGCCGACTTCGCGTCGGCACGTCGAGCACGAGCGGCGCGGCCTCCTGCCGCTCGACGGCCGGGGGCGCTCGGCGCCGACGGCGGGGCGATCCCCGGTCCCCGCGACGCTCGAGCGCGACCGGATCGGCTACTCGAGGACGCCGCCGATCGGGCCTTCGCGCGCCGCCTTCACGATGTCCTCCGCGCCGAAGGCGAGGCGCGCGGGGACGTCGGCGTCGGCGAAGAGGCGCGCCTCGAGGATCTCGAGGCGGTTCTTCGGCGGCTTGACCGGAGGCGCGACCGCGCACTCGACGCCGATCGTCACGGCGTGGAACCGCGGATCGCGCATCGGCTCGGACCACGCCCCGAGCACGCGCCGCACCTCGTGCTCGACGACGCCGGCCTCCTCGTCGAGCTCGCGCCCGAGGCCGGTCACGAACGTCTCCCCCCACTCGAGCGTCCCGCCCGGCAGCCCCCACATCCCGTTGTCGGCGCGGCGAACCAACAGGAGCCGCCCGTCCGGCGTCCTCGCGACGGCGACGATCCCGACCACCGGGCGCTTCAGGAGGTGGCGCGTCGCCTCGTGGACGATGCCGTACGCGGCCTTCGGGAGCCATCGGAGGAGCACCCCCGGAGGATACGGCAACCGGCGCCGGCGCGGACGCCTCGTCGCGCGCCGATCAGCCGGGCGCCGCGCCTCGCCCGCGGCGCGGCGCGGGGGCGCGCTCGGCGAAGAACGCGAGCGCCTCGCTCGTCGCCCATCCGTTGATCCAGCTCGCCTCGTCCAGCCCCGCGAGCCAGCCGATGTGGCCGCCGTGACGGCTGAGCTCCACGCGCACCGAGCTCGAGGCGTCGGCGAGCCACGGCCGAACGCTGCCGATGGGCACCATCGGATCGTCCTCGGCGTGCACGAGGAGCGTCGGGACGCGGATCCGGCCGAGGTACGGTCCGGAGCTCGCCTCCCGGTAGTAGCGATCGACGTCGGAGAAGCCGTGCATCGGCACGATGATCGAGCCGTCGTAGTTGCGGAACCGCTTGATGCGGTCGAGGTCGGCGCTGCGGTAGTGCGCGCGGCCCGGGTGATGCTCCACGAAGGCGCGCGCCCGATCGAGCAGCCCGCGGAGGACGTGGAAGCGGTACGGGAGGCACGCGAGCGTGTCCATCCGCGCCGCCACGCGGGTGTAGTCGAGCGGCGCGGAGATGCTCGCGACGCCGAGGACGCCCGCGGGCGCGGCGTCACCCCACTCGCCGGCGAGCTTGAGCGCCTGGCTGCCGCCGCCGGAGAAGCCGAGGACGAGGACGCCCGCGATCCGCGGATGATCCGCGAGGCGGCGCACGACGAGATCGAGGTCCGTCGTCAGCCCGGCGTGGTAGAGCGACGGCGCGTCGACGACGCTGTCGCCGGCGCCGCGCATGTCGAGACGGACGACGTGGTAGCCCGCGCGGTGCAGGGCCACCGCCGCGCGCACGCAGCAGTGCGAGTCCTTCGATCCCGCGATGCCGTGCAGGACGACGACCGCCGGCGCCCGCTCGGCGGCGGGCGCGCGCTGCGGCGCAGACGCCCCCTCCGCGGCGGGCGTCCTCGGGGCCGCCCACCAGACGCGCGCGTGCAGGCGCCCGTCCGCTTCGACCGGGACGCGCAGGCTCTCCTCTTCCGCGACGACGTACGACCGCGGCGGCGCGAAGAGCGGCGCCGCCGCGCCGATGGTCTGGACGTGCGGGCTCTTCAGCCATCGCGGGGGTCGGAACGGGCTCGACGTCATCGCCGCCCTCCGTAGCGGGCGATCCCTGCGGCTGCAACCCGATGTGACCGACGTACGCACACCTCGTCGCCTCCCGCGCGCCGTCCTCCACGTCGGCGTTCGGCCGCGCGCCCGCGGCGCGTCCCTCTCGAGGCGCGCTCCCGCCGTCTCGCGCCGACGTCGCTCAACGTGGGAGCGAACGTCGACCGCGCCCGAGCTTCCTCGTAGACAGGCGGCCCCCCGGGCGTACTCTCGCTGCTTCGTCGCGATCACCGAGGAAGCGCGCATGACGGACACGCTCCGCGCGCCGCGACGGCGTTCTGGTGACGTCGAGGGAGAGCAGGACATGGGATTTTTCGATTCGATGAAGAAGAAGGCGGGTGACCTCGCGAACCAGGCGCAGGGCGCCGTCGACGCCTACGGCCAGCCGCAGCACGGCTACCCGCAGCAGGGCTACCCGCAGCAAGGCCAGCAGGGTTATCCGCAGCAGGGGTACCCGCAGCAGGGACAGCAGGGTTATCCGCAGCCGGGACAGCAGGGTTATCCGCAGCAGGGACAGCAGGGCTACCCGCAGCAGGGACAGCAGGGCTATCCGCAGCAGGGACAGCAGGGCTATCCGCAGCAGGGAC
>JAHBWF010000312.1 GCA_019637105.1 Labilithrix sp. | reverse complement strand
GCGGCCGCGAGCTCCGCGACGTCGGCGTAGCGCTCGGCGGGATCGACCCGGAGCGATCGGAGCACGACCTCGTCGAGGCCCGCCGGGAGATCCGGGCGGAGGCTCGAGGGCGCCGGCGGCGGCGCGAGGACCGCGGCGGCGTAGATGTCGAACAGCGAGTCTCCGTCGAACGGAGCTCGACCCGTGAGCATCTGGTAGAGGATCGCGCCGAGCCCCCAGAGGTCGGAGCGCGCGTCCGCCGCGGCGGCCGACTCCATCTGCTCGGGCGGCATGTAGCGCGGCGAGCCCATCACGATCTCGGGGTTCGTCAGCGTGACGGCGTCCTCCGGCGACAGCGGCGAGTCGACGCGCGAGATCCCGAAGTCGATCAGCTTGACGCACGGGAGCCCGTCGGGCCCGCGCGTGACGAAGAGGTTCGCCGGCTTGAGGTCACGGTGCACGATCCCGAGCCCGTGCACCTCCGCGAGCGCCTCGCACGCCTGGAGCGCGTAGTCGACGGCCTCCTCGACGCCGAGGGTGGCGCCCTCGTCCAGGAGCTCGCCGAGGTCGCGGCCCTCGAGCAGCTCCATCACGAAGTAGGGCGCGCCGTCGTCCGTCGCGCCGACGTCGAACACGCGCACGACGTGCGCGCCCTTGAGGCGCGTCGCCGCGCGCGCCTCGCGCATGAACCGCGAGACCACGCCGGGGAGCTCGCGGACGAGCGGCGAGACGACCTTCACGGCGACGGGCTGGTCGAGACCCACGTGCGTGGCGCGGAACACCGAGGCCATGCCGCCCCCGCCGAGGCACCGCTCGATGCGGTACCGCCCGCCGAGCATCGCCCCGGGCGAGAGGGCGGGGGTGGCCGCCTTGGCGAGCCGCGCACGTTCCGTGGAGGCCTCCTGTGCCGACATTGGCCGCATCGTCTCGCCTCTCCGATGCGAAGCTCGATCCACCCGCGACGCGCCGGAAAAAGCGCGACCTGACGCGGGCCGTCCCGCGCGGCCTGTCGGAGCGCGTGCGCAAGATCGCCACAATGCGCGGCCCGGTCGCGGCGCTCGATCCTGCGGAGCGCGCGGCGTCAGTCTCTCGTGACGGCCGAGGCCCTGCGCGTCACGACGAGGTGCCCGTGGCCCTTGGTGTCGGGGCAGCCGTAGCGGAACGCGATCGGCGTCGCCGTCGTGAACAGCTCCTGGAACGCCTTCGCGTCCGCGTCGTTCACCGCGCCCACCGCGCCGAAGGGCTCGGGCCAGTCGTACGCGCCGTGGACGTCCTGGACGAAGCCGTGCTTCTTCGCCACACGCGGGGGCACTCCTCGGCCTGGACGAAGCCGTGCTTCTTCGCTACGCGCGGGGGCGCTCCGGTCGTGTCGGAGGTCATCCAGTCGGTGTGCCTCATCGGGTACGACCGATCCGCGAGAAGTGGGCGTCGTCCGGTGACGACGGAGGAAGGCGCGCTCGCTCAGCGGGGGCGCCAGCGCGGCGGCCGGCGCTCGAAGTAGGCCTCGATCGCGTCGCGGTGATCGTCGCCGCTCCACGTGTCGACGAAGGCGCGACGCTCGAGCGCGCGCACCTCGCCCGCCGCGGCGAGCGTCTCGCGGAGGAGGCGCTTCATCTCGGCGACGGCGCGCGGCGAGCCGCGCGCGACGTCGGCGGCCCAGGCGAGCGCCGTCGCGCGGGCGCCGCCGTCCTCCGTGACCTCGTCGACGAGGCCGAGCGCCTTGCACTCCGCCGCGCCGATCTCCTGCGCGCAGTAGAGCAGGCGCGCGGCGGCGCCCGCGCCGACGAGCGCGGCGAGCCGAGGCACGGTCCCCCACGCCGTGGTCGCGCCCATGCGTACCTGCTTGAACGCGACGCGCGCCCGCGTGTCGGCCACGCGGAGATCGCACGCGACCGCGAGCTCCGCGCCGCCGCCGATCGCGGGCCCGCCGATCGCCGCGATGACGGGGAACGGGAGCTCGGCGATCGCGCTCGTGAGGCCGTAGCCGGCGTCGCTCAGGCGCTCGGCGTCCGCCTCGGAGCTCCTGTCACGGAGCTCGCGCAGATCACCGCCGGAGACGAACGCGTCGCCGCCGCCGGTGATCACGGCCGCGCGGAGGGCGCGGTCCGCGGACGCCTCGCGCACGGCGCGCGTGAGCGCGTCGAGGGTCGCGTGATCGAGGGCGTTCTTCGCCTCCGGGCGATCGACCGTCCAGACGACGACGTCGTCGTGCCGTTCGACGCGGAGCACGCGTCAGCCGCCGGTCCGGACGCGGCGGACGCGTTCACCCGCGCGCGCGAGGTCGAGCGGACGAAGGCGCGAGTTGCGCTGCTCGGCCTCGACGACGGGATCGCGCCGCGCGCGGCGCTTCTTCCGGCGCGCGAGGAACTTCTCCGCGTGCCCGATGATCGCGCCGGCGACGTCGATGCCGCTCGTGCGCTCGATCCCCTCGAGCCCCGGCGAGCTGTTGATCTCGAGGATCTTGGGGCCGTCGCGGCCCTGCAGCATGTCCACGCCCGCCACCTCGAGGCCCATGACCTTCGCCGCGGCGATCGCCGCCTGGCGGTACTCCTTCGGGAGCTCGACGCGGACGCCGAGGCCGCCGCGGTGGAGGTTCGACCGGAACTCGCCCTTCTTCGCCTGCCGGCGCATCGCCGCGATCACCCGGCCGCCGACGACGATCGCGCGGTAGTCGCGGCCCTTCGACTCGGCGATGTACTCCTGCAGGATGATGTCCTGCCCCATCGCCCAGAGCGTCTCGAGGAGCGAGGTCACCGCCTGGGGGGTGTCGGCGATCATCGTGCCGATCCCCTGCGTCCCCTGGTGCAGCTTCACGATCGCGGGCGTGCCGCCGATGAAGTCGAGCGCGGCGTCGACCGAGTCGGGCGTGCGCGCGCAGACGGTCTTCGGCACGTCGATGTCCTTCTTTGTCAAGAGCTGCATCGCGCGGAGCTTGTCGCGCGAGCGGGCGATCGCGATCGCGTTGTTGAGGACGGGGATCCCCATCATGTCGAACTGGCGGACGACCGCGAGCCCGTAGTTGGTGATCGAGGCGCCGATGCGCGGGAGCACGAGGTCGACCGGCGGCAGCAGCCGGTCGCCGAGGAACATCGCGGGCCGGCCGCGCGAGATCACCACCTGGAAGTGGAGCGGGTCCGCGACCGTCACGGCGTGGCCGCGCGATCGCGCGGCGAGCACGAGGCGGCTCGTCGAATAGAGACTCGCGTTTCGAGAGAGGACGAGGAGCCGCATCGCCAGGAGTGTCGGGAGCGTAGGTACACTCCGGCGAGGGCGTCCACCGTCTTTCACGTCTTCGAGGCGGAGCGGGATCGCCGAGCGCGTGACCGCCCGAGATCTCCGGGCTTCGGACGCCTGGGGCGCGGCCGACCACGCGATCCGGGCCTCGAAGGGTTGGATGAGCTAGTTATTATGCAATTGAATCAGTTGCTTACGGACTGGTCCGAGGGGGCCAGGACCTCGGCGTCGTCGTCGGCGCCCGAGCGCGCCGCGCGTGGGCGCGGCGCCTCGTCGATGTGCAGCCGGGCGGCCGTCGTCGCGGCGAAGTGTGCCCCCGTTGCCACGCGGAGGGCCGCGCGATCATGGCGCTCCGCCCCCGACCGCGGCCAGGCTGCCACCGCGAGCAGCACCAGCAGGCCTGCGAGCCTCAAGCCGAGATGGGCGCGCGGGGACATCGCCCCCCGTGAGATGCAGGCGCCGTGCCTCGATCCGGCGCGCCCCCGCCGGCGCGTCCGGGCGCGAATCGCTCGGGCCGCGCGCGCGAGCCGCGTGGCCTCCGCCGGGGCGCGGGCGGGCGCGTGTCTCGCC
>JAHBWF010000311.1 GCA_019637105.1 Labilithrix sp. | reverse complement strand
GCGATCCGCGCGCGCGACGACGATCCGCGCGCGCGACGGCGATCAGCGCGGCGCGACGGCGACGCCGCGGAAGACCTTGTTCGTCGGAGCCGACGCCAGCACCGTCCCGGTGTCGCTGCCCGAGCCGTCTTCGAACTTCACCAGCGAGCTCGGCGTCGTCACGAACAGCGCGACGGCGCCGCCACGGACGACGCCCGCGACCCCGCGGGCGCCCCCGGAGGAGCCGATCGCGTCGGTGAACGTCTTGGAGAGCGTCCACGTCGCGCCGTCAAACGTCCACTTCTGGAGACCGCCGCCGGACGCGATGCTGCGCTCGTCCGCGACGTAGAGCGTGTCGGGGCCCGCGACCGCGGGATCGCGATCGAAGAGGGCGAACTGGTACGGGCTCGCGTCGGCGGTCGGCATCCCGGGGAACGACGCCGCGGTGCCGCCCGCGGCCGTCGGCGTCCCGTCTCCGATCTTGAACACGTTCCGGTACGTCCCCGAGCCGGACGAGCCGTAGAGCTGGCCGGACACGACAGAGAGCGCCCGGATGTTCGTCGGCGCGCCGAGGACCTGCACCGACGCGTTGGCCCCGGCCACCGCGTGCTGCACGCCGCTGTTTCCGCCCGCGGCCCACAGAGCGGTGCCGTCGGTCGAGGCGGCGCTGCGGACGTTGTTGCCGCTGAAGGCCGCCGGGAGCGTCGTGCTCGTGTCGACGGTCCCTTGCGCGTCGACGCGCGCGATGACGCGGCTGACCGCGGCCGACGTCGTGCTCGCGATGCTCGCGACGCCCGGCGCGGCGGCGTAGCCTCCGAGCACGACGAAGCGACCGTCCGCCGAGAGCGAGATCAGGCCCTCGCTCGTCGCGGTGCCGGAGAGCGAAAACGGCGCGTTCGCGCCCGCCGCGGCCGTCGGCAGCGCGACGGCGCCGAGCGACGCGCCGTCGAGCGCGCGGCGCTCGAGGCTCACCGAGGTCGAGGCGTTGGTGAGGGCCGCTTCGCCGGAGCCGACCACCACCACGTAGATCGAGGGGGCGCCGCAGAAGCCGGCGCCGTCGCACTGGTCGCCCGCTCCGCAGGCCGTCCCCTCGGCGAGGGGCGTCTGCCCCGGCACGCCGAGGTCGCACGTCCCCACGGCGCACTCGCCGACGTCGGGCAGGTCGTCGTCGTCGGCCACGCTCATGGTCCCGCCGCCGCCGTCGCACACCGCCGTTCGGCAGTCGCCGGCGGTCTGCGTGAGGAGCGCGGTCCCCGCAGCGGTGTAGTCCCACCCGCAGAGGCCCGCGACGCAGGTGCGGACCGCGCAGAAGTCGTCGGCGCCGGGACAGTCCGACGGCTGGACGCACGCGCCGCCGGCGGCGTCGTCGCCCGCGTCGCTCGGGTCCCCCGCGTCGAGCTCGTCGCCCGCGTCGAGCTCGTCGCCCGCGTCGTCGGCGCCCGTGTCGCGGTCGCCCGCGTCGAGCTCGTCGCCTGCGTCGGGCTGGTCCGCGCCGGCGCCGTCCCGTCCGGCGCCGCCGTCGCCCGAGGCGTCGTCGATCAAGGCGCCGTCGTCCGCGCTCTCGGCGCAGCCGCCTCCATAGGCCACCAGCAGGACGGCGGCCAACGACAACACGCGGCGGGGCGACAGGGCGTACGAGGACACGGCGGATCTCCTTCTCGTCACGGACGCGCCCTCACCGACGCGCCGGGCGGGCGAATCTAAGCGCATGCGAGGACCTCGGATCGTGACGATCCCGCGTGCACGGAATGACGCGGGCGTGACGCGACGACGCAAGCGGGGCGCGACCTCCGAGCCGCGGGGACGACGGCGCCGCGAAGCTACGGGACCGGCTCGTCGAAGTGGACGCACCAGTTGTAGAGCGGGTGCCCCGTCCGGGATCGGGTCGCGTCCGAGTCGCGGAGGTTGCCGCGGGCGCCCGTCTGCGGGCCGGAGGCCGCGCCCTTGACGCCGGTGAAGGCGTAGCGAAGACGCCGATCGTCTCCCGTCGGGACGGCCGAGAGCGTGACGGCGACGGCGTCCGGCGCGACGATCTCGACCTTCGCGATCGACGGAGGCGAGGCGCTTTCGTCGCTGTACTCGAACCCGTAGCTGCCCGGATCGGCGACGAGCGTCGTGTCGAGGACGATCGGCGGCGCGGGGACCGCGAGCTTCACGGTGATGACGGCGCCTTCGCGCGTCGTCGCGATCGGCCGGAGCGGCTCCCACGGCCTCCCCTCGAGGACGACTCGGCGGTACGCCTTCGCGTAGTCCTCGCCCATGTGCTGGTAGCCCCGGCTCGTGAGGTGGACGCCGTCCTTCGAGTACGACAGGTGGTACTTCGGGCCGACGAGCACGACCTTGCCGGCGCTCGCCACGTGCGCGGCGAGCTGGGCGCCCGGGATCGCGCTCGTCTCGGTCCCGCCCATCATCTTCGTCCAGCTCGAGATCTGGGTCTGGAACATCGGCACCGGCTCGGACTGGCCGGTGAGCGCCTGGACGTCCCGCTCGTAGTCGGCCTGCCACGCGAGCAGATCGGACGCGTAGCGCGTGCTCTTCTCGGCGTGGTCCGACTCGCCGTGCACGTTGGCGACCGCGCGGACCACGTACGTCTTGCCGAGCTGCTCGGCGATGTCGCGCCCCGCCGTGACCTGCGCCATGCCGTTGGCGTACGGCTTCGTGCCCTTCTTGAGCTGCGCGTAAGACTTGGCGCCCGACGCGTGGACGCTCATGAGGAGATCGTGCGCGTCGCCGCCGTTCGCGCGCGCGAGCTCGGCGACGAGGTTCGCGAACGCGGCCGACATCGTCTCGACGATCGCCTTCGAGCCGGGGATGTTGTCGCCCTCGACGAGCGGCTCGAACCGCTCGAGGCCCTCGCCGCCGGCCATCACGCCCGTGTTGAACATGAGGTTCGCGAACGGCTGCGTCAGGCTCAGCGCGGGGGCGCCCGAGACGCCCACCCCGAGGCTCTGCCCCGTCACGAGCACGTGGTTGACGTCGCGACGGACGAACGCGGCCGGAGGCGCGGACGGCGCGGCGGGAGGGGCGAGCTCGTCCGTCGCGGCGCGAGGCGCCTCGGCCGGCGCGGGCGCGGCGAGCTCGGGCGCTCTGCCCGGCGCGCTCCGGTGCGCCGGCGCGCAGGCGGAGACGACGCCGCAGGCGACCAGCGAGGAGAGGACGGCGCGCGGCGCTCGCATCGGGCGCATCGTAGCCGACGACGCGCCGCGACGAGCGTGGGACCGCGCTCGGGGCGCTTCATTAAGCCCGCATCGTGCCCTCTCGTGGTCGGTCGCGCTACTCTGGCGACGGGATGCTCGTCGCCGGCCCTCAGCGCGGACTGTTCCTCGCGTGCCTCCTCGTCGGCGCCGGCAGCGTGCTCGCGCTCGACCTGCATTTCGCGCCGCGGGCGCTCTCCGCGGAGGGTGCTCCGGACGCCGCCGTCGAGGAGCCCGCGCTCGCCCCGGCCGCGCGCGACGACGGCGGCGCGCCGGCCCGCGTCGTCATCCCCGCGCCCGCGCGCGTCCCGACGATCGTGGCGCGCTTCGAGAGCGCGTCGAAGGAGCCGCTCGACGAGACCGCCATCCGCGCGCTCGCGACGGCGATGATCGAGGACCACGACGTCACGATCGTCCTCGAGGGGCACAGCGACACGCGCGGCGGCGACGACTTCAACCACACGATCAGCCTCGAGCGCGCGGCCTGGGTGAAGTCGCGCCTCGTCGCGCTCGGGGTGAGCGCGGAGCGGATCGAGGCGGTCGGCTTCGGGGCGACGCGCCCGCTCCGCTCCGACGATCCGGACGCTCCGTCCGTGAACCGCCGCGTCGAGGTGCGATGGCTCGGCAGCGCCCCGCGCGAGGCGCCTCCGGCGGCGAAGGCGGGAGGCCCGCCGCGCGAGGGCGGC
>JAHBWF010000310.1 GCA_019637105.1 Labilithrix sp. | reverse complement strand
TCGCCGCGTCGCCGCGCGCGTCGGCCCTCGCCGCGTCGCCGCGCGCGTCGGCCCTCGCCGCGCGCGTCGGGTCCTCGTCGCCCGTCAGGTCGCCGCGGGCTTCTCCGGCGCGTCAGTAGTCGAGGACCGACTCGATGCGCCCGGGGGCGAGGACGCCGCGGCCCTTGAGGAAGGAGAGCTCGATCACGAACGCGTAGGCGACGACCTCGCCGTGCTGCGCGGCGACGAGGTTCGCCGCGGCCTTGGCCGTCCCGCCGGTGGCCAGCACGTCGTCGACGATCACGACGCGCGCGCCCCGCCTGAACGACTCCTTGTGGATCTCGAGCTCCGCCGTCGAGTACTCGGTCGTGTACGTGACCTTGTCGACGGACGCGGGGAGCTTGCCGGGCTTGCGCGCGGGGACGAAGCTCGCGTTGAGGCGCGCCGCGAGCGCCCCGCCGAAGATGAAGCCGCGTGCCTCGACGCCGACGATCGCGTCCACGTGCTCTCCGATGAAGCGCTCGGCGAGCGAGTCGAGCACGATGTGGAAGGCGCGCGGATCGGCGAGGAGCGGGGTGATGTCCTTGAAGAGGATCCCCTTCGACGGGAAGTCCGGGATGTCGCGGATCTTCGACTTGGCGTAGGCGAGCGTCTCGGCGGAGAGCATCCGCGCGATCTAGCTCATCTCGTCCGCTGCGTCGAACGCGCGGGGCCCGCGCGGCCCGCGCGCGTCGCTCAGATCCCGGCGATCTTCTCGAGGAGGTGCTCGGTGAGGCCGCCGTCGTCCGCGCGCGTGAGGTCGAGGATCAGCGGCGTGACCGAGGCCGCGTCCTCGTCGTAGGCGTCGGTGTCGGTGCCCGGCTCGGGATCGTGATGGACGCCGGGACCGCCGAGCCACATGTACTCACGCCCTCGCGGATCGAGCCGGACGTCGATCACCTCTTCGTAGACGCGCGCGCCGAGGCGCGTGCGGCGGACCTCGCCGTTCCACGCGCGGGGGAAGTTGAGGTTCAGGAGCGGCGTGTTCCGCGACACCGAGGGGCCGGGCCGCGGCACGACCGTCGCCTTCGTCTCGTCGAACAGCGCGCGGGCGAGGAGCGACGTGCGCTCGGCGAACCGCGGGAGCTCGCCCTTTGGGTGCGCGCTCGAGGCGATCGACGGGATCCCGCGGAGCGCGCCCTCTCGGGCGGCCGCGACGGTGCCCGAGTAGAACGCGTCCTGACCGAGGTTGAGGCCGCGGTTGATGCCCGAGCAGACGAGGTCCGGCCAACGCGGCAAGAAGCGGGTGCCGGCGTGGAGCGCGACGTACACGCAGTCGGCGGGGGTCCCGTCGATCGCGAAGACGTTCTCCTCGACGGCGCGCGCGCGGAGCGGGTGGTGCAGGCTCAGCGAGTGGCTGCTCGCGCTCTGCTCGCTCTCGGGCGCCACCATGACCACGTCGGCCCACGAGCCGAGCGCGTCGAACAGCGCGCGGATCCCGCGGCTGGCGTAGCCGTCGTCGTTGGAGAGGAGCACGAGCGGACGCTTCGCGGTCTGGACGGGAGGAGCAAAGGCGGCGGGATCGAGCTCGTCAGGCACGGCGCGAACGCTAGCACCGATCGCCCGCGGCGTTCGGCGCTCGCGCTCTCGGGGGACGAGGCGCCTCGGCTCGAGCGGGAGCGCGCGCGCCCGACACCATGAAATTCGACCGCCTCGCTCCGACCTCACGGGAGCGATCGGCCGGAACGATCCTCCCGTCCTCGCGTCTCCTGGCGCCGGGAGTCGTTTCATGGTCGTACCTCGACCCATCGAAATCGATGGCTCGAGGTACTAGAGTGCGCGCCATGAAGCACGTCACCTCGAGCCCTGCACTCGCCGTCACGGTCCTCGCGGTCTCGCTCGCGGCGTCGTGCGCGGAGCCGCCGCGGCCGGTGATCCCGCCGGTCACGACGGCGACCCCGCCGCACACGATCCGGGAGGCGCCCTCCGAGAAGGGTATGAGGCTCATGACCCGAAAGACCGACGTCGTCGACACGCTCCACGGGGTCAAGGTCCCCGATCCCTACCGATGGCTCGAGGACAGCGACTCCGCCGAGGTGAAATCCTGGACCGAGACGCAGAACGCGCACACCCGCAAGGCGCTCGACGCGATCCCGGGCCGCGAGGCGCTCAAGGGCGAGGTGACCGAGCTGCTCCAGATCGGCTACGTGTCCGGGCCGGCGATCCGCGGGAGCAAGGGCGCGCTCCGCTACTTCCACACGAAGCGCGAGGGCGCGCAGAACCAGCCGACGCTGTGGGTCCGCGACGGCCACGCCGGCAAGGACCGCGTCCTCATCGACGTCGCGTCGCTCTCGGACGACGGCACTTCGGCGCTCGACTGGTGGTACCCGTCGTGGGACGGGCGGCTCGTCGCGTGGGGCAGGAGCGAGTCGGGGAGCGAGGACAGCGTCCTGCATATCCGCGACGTCGCGACGGGCAAGGATCTGCCGGATCGGATCGACCGCACGCGGCACGCGTCGGTCGCGTGGCTCCCGGACGGCAAGGGCTTCTACTACTCGCGGTACCCGGAGCCGGGGACGGTCCCGGCCGGCGAGGAGCGCTACCACTCGCGCCTCTACCATCACGTCGTCGGCGCCGATCCGAAGACCGACAAGCTGGTCTTCGGCGAGGGCCGCGACAAGACGGACATCCCGCAGGTGATGATCTCGCCGAACGGGCGCTGGCTCGTCGTGCGCGTGCACATGGGCTGGGACAAGAGCGAGGTCTACCTGAAGGACCTCTCGAGGGGCGCGGGCGCGCCGTGGACCGAGATCGCCGTGAAGACGCAGGCGCTCTTCGAGCCGATCCCGGAGAACGATCGCCTCTGGATCCACACGAACGACGGCGCGCCGCGCTACAAGCTCCTCGCCGTCGACTACGCGAAGCCCGAGCGCGCGGCGTGGAAGGAGGTCGTCCCGGAGGGCGCCGACGTGCTCCACGGCGTCGACGTCCTCAAGAACGAGATCGTCGCCACGTACATGCACGACGCCTCGTCGCGCGTGGAGCGCTTCTCGCTCGACGGCAGGTCGAAGGGCGCGATCGCGCTGCCGGGGATCGGCTCCGCCGGCGTCTCGAGCATGCACGACGGCGAGGAGGTCTTCGTGACGTTCACCTCGTACGTCACGCCGTACCAGGTGTTCCGCGTCGACCTCCAGAAGGGCGCGCGGCTCGAGCCGTGGGATCGCGTCGGCGCCAAGTTCGGCGCCGACGCGGGGCAGGACGCCATCGAGGTGACGCGGCTCTTCGCCACCTCGAAGGACGGCGCGCGCGTGCCGATGTTCGTGATCGCGAAGAAGGGCCTGAAGCGCGACGGGCAGAACCCGACGGTGCTCTACGGCTACGGCGGCTTCAACGTGAACCAGACCCCCGCCTTCAGCGCGCGCGCCCTCGCCAGCGTGCAGCGCGGCGCGGTGTGGGTCACGACGATCCTCCGCGGCGGCGGCGAGTTCGGCGAGGAGTGGCACCGCGCCGGCATGCTCGAGAAGAAGCAGAACACGTTCGACGACCTCTTCGCCTGCGCCGAGACGCTCTTCAAGGAGAAGATCACGTCGCCCGAGCGGCTCGGCGTCATCGGCGGATCGAACGGCGGTCTGCTCGTCGCGGCGGCGGTCACGCAGCGGCCCGAGATGTTCCGCGTGGGCCTCTCGCTCGTGCCGCTGACGGACATGCTCCGCTACCACCGCTTCCGCATCGCGAAGCTGTGGATCCCGGAGTACGGCGATCCCGAGAAGGCCGCCGACTTCAAGTTCCCCTACGCGTACTCGCCATACCACCGCGTTCGCGAGGGCGTTCGCTATCCGTCGATGCTCTTCACGACCGCCGAGAGCGACTCGCGCGTCGATGCGATGCACGCGCGGAAGATGACCGCGCGGATGCAGGAGGAGCAC
>JAHBWF010000031.1 GCA_019637105.1 Labilithrix sp. | reverse complement strand
GGCGGGGGCCTCCGGAGGCGGCGCGCGAGGCGGCTCCTCGGCGCGGAGCGGAGGCGCGACGAGCGCGATCGCCGCGAGGAGCGGGGCGAGCGCGGGCCTCATTGCGGCGGACGGCAGACGCCGCGGTTCGTGCAGGCGCTCGACGCCGGACACTCGTCGGGCGTCGCGCAGGATCGGGTGCAGAGCTGGCCGCGGTCGCCGAACGACGCGCACGCGCAGCCCTCGCAGTCGCCGTCCGTGGAGCACGGCTCGAAGAGCCGCGCCCTCCCGCCGTCGCCGGCGTCCTCGGCGCAGGCGCGGGCGTCGGGCGAGCCGCCGGCGTCGAGCGCTCCCTCTCCCGCGGCGGCGTCGATCCCCGGCGTACCATCGCAGACGCACGCGCTCGAGGCGTAGTCGCCTCGGGCCGAGCACGCGGCGTAGCCGGCGCCGCCGTCCGCGCAGGAGCACGCGACGAAATCGCCGGCGTAACAATCGGCGAAGTCCTCCCCGCACCCCGCCGTCGCCCGCGCGGCGAGCGCGAGCGCGACCGCGACGAGGGGGACAGGACCGCGCATCGGAGGCAGCGTAGCGGAGGTTGCGTTCCCGCGGTGAGGGGCGCCCGCGACGAGCGCGCGACGTCAGTTGCGCTTGCAGAACCCCTGTTTGTTGCAGGTGCCGGTGAGCGGGGGGACGCACGTCGTCGTCGCGTCGTCGGTCGTGCAGCGCACCGTGCAGAAGCTCTGCGAGTTGCCCTTGAAGCAGACGCCGCTCTCGCACTCGTCGTCCGCGGCGCAGCCGTTCTCGCCCAGCTTCATCTTGCCGGAGGCGGGCGCGGGCTCCGCCTCGTCGTCGCCCTCGGCTCCCGACGATCGCGACGCGTTCGTCCCCTGCCCGGGCTCGCCGACGTCGCCGCCGCACCCGACCCACGAGCCTCCCAGGACCAGGACCACGAGCGACGACCCCAGACGCGTCCAAGACATCGCGCTCGATCTTCGCACGAACCGTTCCGTCGCCGGCGACCGCGCGCGGCCCGGGGAAGTGCGCGTCTCCGTGTCAGGAATTGTTACACGCGTGTAACCCGCAGGATCGCGGGTGGATCGGGCGATCACCGCGTGCGGGTGAGCATCAGCAGCCCCTCCGCGAGCCCGCGTCGCATCGCCTCGTGCGTCGCCGCGTGGCCCGGCCGCGTCGCGCGCACCGAGCCCGACGGCGGGCCGCCGTGAGCGTAGAGATCGCCGACGAGATCGAGCAGCTTGTGCCGCGCGGGCTCGTCCGAACGGAACGGCCGCCCCGCGCTCAGGATCGCGTCCCGCGCGATCACGACCACGCTCTCCCGCGCGACGTGGCTGGCGAGGCCGCGCGCCAAGAGCTCCTCGACCTCGTGCTCGAAGCCGAAGGTGCGCGCGGGCGCGACGCGCGCGCGGAAGTCGGCGGCGTCTCCGCCCCAGCGCGCGTGACGCTCGAGGCGGAGGTCGTCGAAGTCGACCTCGACCTCGACGCGGACCTCGCCGGGGCGCTCCGGCGGCCGGACCTCGTAGCGGCTGGCGCCGACGTCGATCGTGCCGGCGCGCACGACCGCGAGCGACGGGGGCGACGGACCGAGCTCGAGCGGGGCGAGCGCGTCGAGGAACGCCGCCGCGCCGCCGTCGAGGAGCGGCACCTCGGGCCCGTCGATCTCGACGACGACGCCGTCGCGGATCGACATGGCCCCGAGCGCGGCGAAGAGGTGCTCGACCGTACCGATCGCGATCCGTCCGTCGCGCGTGGTCGCGCTCGTCGAGCGCGACGAGCCGTCCATGACGAGCTCGGCGAGGCGCGCCTCGACCCCGCGCCGGCGCAGCCGCACGGCGCCCGGCGCCCGCGTGAAGCGCACGCTCGCCGGCGCGCCGCGGTGCAGCCCGCGCCCGGTGAGCGTCGTCACGTCTCCTCGTCCTCCTCGTCGTCGCGCTCGTCCTCGTCGTCGCGCGCGGCGCGCTCCTTCTCGCGCTCGCGGGACGTCCGGCGCTCCGCGTCGCGCGCCGGCGGGGCGCTCCCCTTCCCGAGGATCGCCGTCCCGAGCCAGCCGAGCACCGCGCCCGCCGCCGCCCAGGCTCCGTGGGTCCACGGCGCCGGAGCCGGAGCGCGCGTCGCTACCCCGCGCGCCGTGCCGACGGTCGCCTCCACGAGCGGTTCCCAGCGGGCCGCCTGGTCGGTCGGGTACGACGCGGTCACGATCGACGTCCCCCGATCGTCGGGGAACATGAGCTGGAGCTTCCGCGTCTTCACCGGCTGCGACGGCAAGCCGATGGCGCTGAGGTCGACCTCGCGGTCGCAGTCGCCCTCGATCACGCCGACCCGCGCTCCGTCCGCCCGCGTCCGCATCTCGTGCCGGCGGTGGATCCACGTGCACACCCCCTCGAACGCCTTCGGCATCTCCTCGACCAGCTTGGCGAGGTCCCGCTCCTCGACGCTCATCTCCTTGGTCGAGTGGCTGAGGATGATGCGCGTGGAGAGCGCCTTGCGGTCGGCCAGGGAGCCGTCGAAGTTCCTCTTGTCCGCGGCCTCGTGGACCCAGACCTGGGCGTCCTCCGCCTCGCCGACCTTCGCGCCCTTCACGGGGACGAACCCCTCGGGGGGCTCGTAGACGAACTCGGCGTTGGCGGCGTGGCTGCGAGGTCCGACGACGCGCGGACCGAGGATCGCGGCCATGACGGCGATGAGCACACACACGAGCAGACGACGCACCCACGCGACCGTAGGTGACGAGAATCACCTGTCAAGATGGGTGCGCCGAACGAACGGCCGCCTCGTGGTGGCCGGACGACGGCCGGCTCCGACCGCTTGCGGCCTCCCAGGCTCACTCGAAGCGGGCTCGATCCAGCGGTCGACGCGTGGGCGCGCGCGCGCCTACATTTCCGCTGAGCTAGCAGCAAGTCTGCCCTGGATCTCGGTTACATCCCAGTTACAGGGAAATTACGCGGGGGACCGAGACGAGATCGTCCGCGATTCCGTGGCGGACTCCGATGTACGACCTCCGCGCCCTCATCGGGCATATGCCGTGCACTGACGGCGAAGCACGCATGGTCGGCCTGCTTCGCCCGCTGATGATCGCCGGAGTCCTCACGAGCGCGCTCGCGTGCTCGAAGAAGACGCCCGAGCCGACCGCCGGAGCGAAGTCCGCGCCGCGCGCCGTGCCTCCGGCGGCGGCCGCGGCGGCCGCGGCCATCGGCGGCGACGGCAAGCTCGATCCGAACGATCCGAAGCACGGCACGCGCAGGCTGATGGGCCTCGACGCGCCGGTCTACGTCGACGGCAAGCAGGTGGCGGTGCTCCGCGCCGGCGAGATCCCCGCGCTCACGCCGATCGAGCTCGAAGGCGGCGGCCGGCGCTACAAGATCTACGACTACGTGAAGGGCATCGGCGTCGCGCCGGAGTCGATCAAGTCGGTTCACTTCCACGGCAACAACGATCGCATCGCGAGCCTCGAGGGCAGCGAGCTCCGCAAGGAGAAGGACCGCTTCCTCTTCTCGTTCATCTCCGGCAACACCGGCACCCCGCTGCAGAAGTGGGACACCGACGACCTCAAGAACGAGTTCGTCATCCACGAGATCCGTCGCGTGACGATCTACGTGAGCAAGCCCTCGCCGGCGATTCACCCGCAGCGCCAGTGCCACGTCGGCGCGGACGGCGACTGCACCGACGAGATCCCGTACTCGGACGGCGTGACCGCGAAGGGAACGCGCGTGTACGTCGACGGAAAGATGGTCGGCTTCGTCAAGCGCCGCAACGTCGGCGACGAGATGATCGCCGGCGCGGCCGCCGGAGATCCGAGCGAGACCAGGTACTCCCTCGCCAAGCTCGTCGCCGGCATGGGCGTGGAGATCGCGGCCTTCGACACCGTCGAGATCATGGCCGGCGACGACGTCATCGCGCGGGCGACCGGCGAAGAGCTCGCGGCGCTCGCCCCGCGTACGACGTTCACGCTGCCGAAGCACGGCCACGGCAAGCTCAAGCTCCACGTCCCCGCTCGAATTCAGGCTCAGGGAACCGGCGTCGCGGACCGCGACGCGCTCGTCAGCGCGGTGCTCTTCTACAAGGCCACCTCGCCGGCGACGAAGCGCGATCTCGTGACGATCTCGGAAGACACGGACCTCAGCGTGCAGCTCGCCGCCATCGACGACGCGCGCGGGAGGCTCGGCCGTGGTGAGCAGCAGTAGGCGAGCTCGGCGCTCGTCTGGACCCGATCGTGTTGGAGGATGCGACATGAAAACGTCTGCGATGTCTGCGGTCACCGTTGCGATGCTCGCCATGTTCGCCGCGGCGGGATGCGGTGACGCAGGGAGCCCGGACCGCCTCGCCGGCGACGACGGCGAGCGCTTCCCGCAGCGCGGCGCCACGGACGACTCCGTCGCGAACGATCCCGACACGACGGGCGGGTCGAACGGCGCCGCCCCCGGCAGCCCGTCGGCGCCGGGGACCGACGAGACCGGCGCGGGCGCCGGAGACGGCACCGGCAACGGCAACGGAACCGGCGGCGGCAACGGCGACGGAACCGGCGGAGGCAACGGAACCGGCGGCGGCAACGGCGACGGAACCGGCGGAGGCAATGGCGGCGGAACCGGCGGAGGCAACGGAACCGGCGGCGGCAACGGCAACGGAACCGGCGGCGGCAACGGCGGCGGCGCCGGGTCGGGCACGGGCACGACGGTGGTGCTCAACACCTACTCGAAGGTGTGGGTCTCGGGCGACGACAAGGGGCCGAACCGGATCGGGAAGAACACCGGCGCGGGTACGATGGACGCCGCGTTCGCGTGGGACTCGGTCGGCTTCGCGACCGACAAGACGAAGGTGACCCTCGCCACCGCGTACACGCGGTCCGACAACCAGCCGAACGGCAACAACAGCTACATGCAGGGGGGCTTCGCCCTCGCGACGCTCACCGAGAAGGGCGTCGTCCCGGGCCCCGAGGTCGCGCTGCCGCGCCTCAACGGCGAGCGGACCTTCATGCGGCCGACGCTCGGCTTCACGAAGAACCACGTCATCATCATCGCCGCGAGCGAGGACAACGGGATCAACAACAACCCGCAGCCGGTCATGTTCGTCGCCGACAAGGCGACCGGGCAGCTCGTCCAGATCCCCAACACGACCCGCGGCGCCGGCAACCTCAACAAGCCGACGAACCTCATCCAGCAGGCGCTCCGGAACGGCGTTCAGGTCCAGAACCCGAACAACCAGCGCGGACCGCACACGATCCAGCGGGTCGACGACAACACGTTCGTCGTCGGCATGCAGTACAACAACCAGGCGCAGGAGGCCTTCAGCGTCACGGTCGCGGACGACGCGACCGTGCGGGTGAACTGGCTCCGCCGGTACTCGAACACCTCGCAGCACTGCCGCCCGCAGGTCGCCATCGCGCCCGGCGCGACCACCGGCTTCATCGCCGCGGTGGAGGCGAACAACCAGCCGGCGGAGATCGGCTTCCGCGTGACGGAGTTCAACGTCGCGACCGGCGCGCCCCTCCAGAGCAAGATCGTCGTTCGCTCGCAGCCGAACCAGAACAAGTACGTCTCCGAGCCGGTCCTCGGGATCCTCGGCGACAAGCTCGCGATCACCTACGGCCTCGCGGCCCAGGTCCGACAGAACGCGAACAACGGGAACGGCCACGCGGGCGGCAAGAAGGTCGAGGCCGCCGTCCTCGTCGACAAGGCGGATCTCTCGATCGTCGGCGCGCCGATCCTCGGCGTCGGCCAGTACGGCCGCCACGGCAGCTCGTTCGTCACCGGCTACGGCCCGAACGCCGAGCCCGCGCTCGCGGTGATCAGCGGCTCGTCGACCGGCACCGGCGGCGGCTTCATCCAGATGTACCCGCTGAAGGCGGACGGTACGCTCGGCGTCAAGGACGCGGCGAAGGTCTACCAGGTCTCGCCCTTCTCGGACGTCGCGAACGTCCAGGCGCGCGGGAAGCGCAACCCGAACAACCAGGCGCGCGGCTTCATCAACGGCCTCGGCAACGTCCCGAACCCGGGCTTCACCACGGATCCGGCGAAGGCGGCGACCAACTTCATGCCCGAGGTGAAGCAGTTCTCCTTCTCGACCGTCACCGGATACTCGGACGCGGACGGGATGGCCCGCGGCCTGAAGAACTCGATCTGGCTCTCCCTCGTGCCGGCCGCCTGGCAGGAGGGCATCACGACCGTCCCCGGCAAGCCGACCGACAAGCCCGGCGAGAACGAGGACGGCACCGGCCCCGCGCCGCGCTCCAACGGGCCGGGCACCGACCCGAGCGGCGAGAGCGGCTCGTCCGGAAACACGGACGTCGTCCCCGACGGCGAAGACGACGCCACGCGGCCCACGCGCTCCGGCGCCGGAGCGACGGACAGCGCGGGTTGCTCCGCGGCGCCGGGCGGCTCGAGCTCGCCCGACGCCCTCCTCGGCCTCGCCCTCGTCGGCGTCGTCGTCGCGCTCCGCCGCAAGCGTGGGGAGGCCTGAGATGAACGCTCGTACTCTGCTCGGTCTCGCGCTCGCCGCCGCGACTGTCGCGGCGGCGTGCGGAGGCGAAGCCGATTCGCTCAGCTACGGCGGCACCAAGCGGGCCGGCGGCAAGACGTCGTCCGGCGGCGACGGCGACACGTCCTCCCCCGGCGGCGACACCACCCCGGACGACTCGACGCCCTCGGGCCCCGTTCCGACGAACAGCCCCGCCGGCAAGGAGTTCTACACGACGAACGTGCACCCGTTCATGGCGCAGAAGTGCGCCGCGTGCCACGGCGCCGCCGGGCCCGGCCCGGCCTGGCTCACCGCCGCGGACGCGGAGAAGTCGTACGCGCAGCTCTTCCAGGTCGGCTACGTCGTCGAGCAGTCGCGCGTCATCGTGAAGCCCGCGCACGGCGGCTCGACGACGAACGTGCTCTCGACCGCCGAGATCCAGAAGTACAACGAGTGGGTCGCGATGGAGCTCGCGGACGGCGGGCAGGAGGCGCCGCCGAACGTCCTCGAGAAGCTCGGCGACTGCTTCGACCGTCAGAAGTTCGACGCGATGAACCTCGGCCAGTGGCGGACGACGCGGCGCACGAACAACAACAACACGAACAACGTGACGCCCTGGAACGAGAACGCCGACACCTGCACGGGCTGCGACAACGCCCCGTGCACGACGTGTCACTCGGCCGACGCGGCGACGAACTACAAGAACGCCGTCGGCAACCCCATCCTCCCCGCCGACAACACCTTCGAGGAGACGAAGCTCACGACCCCCGCGTACATCACCAAGTACTTCGGCGTGAGCCCAGAGGGCAAGCCGATCGCCTCCGACTCGCTCCGCAAGAAGGCCGAGGCGACGCGGAAGGACAAGGCGTACTCGCACCCGATGTTCACCTTGACGCCCAACCAGTCCGCGGCGCTCGACGCGTTCGTGAACGACGTCATCGACAAGTACAACGCCGGTCTCTGCGGAAAGTGACGCTCCCGACGGCGAAGCGTCGCGACGCTCGAGCTCGCGCGGCGAACAACGAGCGCGTCGCCCGCCTCGCCGGGCGGCGCGCCTCCTGCTCGACCTCGGGGGTGTCCCCGGGGGCCCGACCATGATCGCCTGGCGACGCGCCCTGTGCGCCGCCGCCTTCGCCGCCGCCGCGGCGAGCGCCTGGGCTTGCGGTGAAGACGCCGGGGACGCCGGGGACGCCGAGTGCCCGCGGAGCAACCCGGAGTGCAAGGAGATCGCGACCGTCGAGGCGGGCGCGCAGGCCGTCGTCAAGCGCCGGTGCGTCGACTGCCACGGTCGAGACCTGAGCGGGAGCCTCACGAAGCTCCCCGGCGTCGCCGACACGATCCAGGGCGAGCCGGTCGAGCTCTATCCGCCCAACCTGACGAACGACGAGACGGGCATAGGGACGTGGAGCGACGAGGCGCTCGCGGTGGCGATCCGCTCCGGGATCGACGAAGAGAGCCAGGCGCTCTGCCCCCAGATGACGCACTACTCGCAGATGAGCGACTTCGAGGTGTACTCGATCGTCAAGTACCTCCGGGACATCCCGAAGGTGAGGAAGAACGTGCCGCGGAGCGTCTGCCCGCCGACGAAGACGAAGGAGCAGCAAGGCTCCACGCGGTAGCGGCGCGCGCCGACGGCGAGCAGACCGCGCCTCGCGGAGGAGCTAGGATTCGAAGATGAGCGGCGGCCGACGGCCCATCGAAGAGCCCAGCTCCGGCGCCGCGCGCGTCGATCCGCGGCTCCGCGTGCTGTACCTCGCCGCCGTCGCCGTCGGCGCGTTCCTCGTGAGGGACGCCCGGCTCGCCGGCGCCCTCCTCGGCCTCCACGTGATCGCCTGGCTCGCGCTCCGCCTCGGCGCGCGCGCGCTGGCGCGGCGGGTGCTGAAGCTGTGGGGCTTCGCGGCGTTCGTGACGGCGTCCTACGCGCTGACGGCCGAGGACCCGAGCGTCGATCGCTGGCTCGAGCTCGATCTCGGCTTCGCGCGCGTCCCGCTGAACGTCGGCGGCGCCGCGGTCGGCGGGCTGATGGTGCTCCGCGTCCTCGTGGTAGTGCTCGCGTCGAGCGTCGCGCGCGCGGGGGACGAGCGCGCGATCGCGCTGGGGCTCCGCAAGCTCCGGGCGCCGGACGTCGTCGCGACGTCGATCGACGCGGTCCTCGCGCTCCTCGGCGGCGGTGGGGGCGGAGGAGGCGGCGGGCGCGGCGGCGGGGCCGGGCGTGGCGGCGGCGGGCGCGGGCGCGAGGAGACGCCCGGAGCGCGCGAGGGCTTCCTCGCGAGCCTCCGCCGCGTCGCGCGCGGCGACGTCGGGCCGATGGTCGACCGCATCGAGCGCCACATCGGTCGCGCGGAGAGCTACCTCGAGCGCTCCGAGCGCCGGCCGGGCGCCGATCGTCGCGCGGCGTCGCGCGACGTGGCGATCATCGTCGGGATCTCGCTCACGATGCTCGGGATCAAGGCGCTCAAGCTCTTGCCGAACGTCCCGTTCGCGCCCGGGCACAAGCTCGTGCTGCTCACGCCCCTCTACGTCGTGGCGTCGCTGAAGACGCGCACGCGCCTCGGCGCGACGCTCACCGGGATCGTCATGGGCAGCGTCGCGTTCCTCCTCGGCGACGGGCGCTACGGCGTCTTCGAGATCCTGAAGCACGTCGCCCCCGGGATCCTGTGCGACCTCGTCGTGCCGCTCGTCGTCGCGGGCGGCCGCAGGCCCGGCGCGATCGCCTGGTCGATCGTCGGCGGCGTCATGGGCGTCGCGCGGTTCGCGACGATCTTCACGGTGACGCTCACCGTGCAGGCCCCCGCCGTCGCGTGGGCGTTCCTCGTCCCGGGCCTCGTGATCCACACGACGTTCGGGGTACTCTCCGGGCTCGTCAGCTCCCCGTTGATCCGCGCCGTCGCGGCGACGAGCGCCCCTCGTCACGAACCGAAGACCGGAGCCGTCGTGGCTCCGGCGAAGAACGATCTGGAGACGGAGACCCCATGAGCAAGCTCGTGACCGGCGACGGCCGGACGCACATCGAGTCGTCGTTGATGCGCGAGTCGCTGGTCGACCGCCGCGTGGTCGCGACGACCGACTCCGACGGCGAGTTCGCGATCCTGCCGGACGTCGTGCTGGTGGGCCTCGGAGGGCAGTCGATCTTCGATCGCGGCAAGGCCGCCGTCATGCCGCTCGTCGAGGAGCTCAAGACGCTGCGCGAGGCTCGCAGGGCCGCGACCGAGCGCGCGCCGGCCGGAGGGAGGGTCGTGGCCCCGCCGCCGATGGTGCTCGGCGTGGGCGGCGGGACGCGCGTCCGCCACACCGTGAGCGTCGCGCTCGATCTCGGGATCCCCACGGGCGGCGTCGCGCAGCTGGTCGGCGCGATGGAGGAGGCGAACGCCGTGTTCCTCAACGCGCTCCTCGCGAAGCACGGCTCGATCGTCATGCAGCGGGAGCACTTCTGGGAGCTCCCGCTCTACCTCGAGAGCGGGATGCTCCCGATCGTGATCTCGATCCCTCCGTACCACTTCTGGGAGCCGCCGCCGGAGGACGGCCCGCTGCCGACGCACGGCTCCGACTTCGGCCTCTTCATCCACGCCGAGGTGCTCGGGATGAAGAAGCTCGTCTTCGTCAAGGACGAGGACGGCCTCCACGACAAGGATCCGAAGAAGCACGCCGACGCGAAGCTCATCCCACGGACGACGCTCGACGCCGTCATGGAACGGATGCCCGACGACCTCATCGTCGATCGTCAGCTCTTCGTGTGCTGGCAGCGCGCGCGGCACGTCGAACAGATCCAGATCGTCAACGGCCTCGTCCCCGGGCAGCTCACCAAGGCGCTCGCCGGCGAGCCCGTCGGCACGATCATCACTCGGAACTGACGCGAGCGGACGAGAGGAGACACCCAGATGCACAGCGCGAAACGCCACGAGCGCCGCCGGATCTCGAGCAAGCTCGCCGACGCCACGCTCACGACGGGAGGGTGGCCCGAGGGCCTCGACTACACGCCGGTCGCGATGATGCCCGACGTCCGCGTCCTCAAGATCGGCGGTCAATCGGTGATGGATCGCGGCCGCGCCGCGCTCTACCCGATCCTCGACGAGGTGATCGCGGCGAAGGACGAGCACAAGCTCCTCCTCTGCTGCGGCGGCGGCACCCGCGCGCGCCACATCTACGCCGTCGCGAGCGATCTCGAGCTCCCGACCGGCGTGCTCGCCGCGCTCGGCGGGTACGTGCCGCGGCAGAACGCCCGGATGCTCCAGATGCTCCTCGCGAAGCACGGAGGGCTCTTCATCCTCCACGACGACTTCGAGAAGCTGCCGCTCTACTTCCGCCTCGGCTGCATCCCGATCATGACGGGCATGCCGCCGTTCGGCTACTGGGAGAAGCCGACGGCGGGCGGGCGCATCCCGGAGCACCGGACCGACGCCGGCGTGTTCCTCACGGCCGAGGTGCTCGGCTGCAAGCGGGCGATCTTCGTGAAGGACGAGGACGGCCTTTACACGGACGACCCCAAGAAGAACGAGCGCGCCGAGCGCATCCCGCGGATCACCGCGAAGGAGCTGCTCGAGCGGGACCTCCCCGACATGGTCGTGGAGCGCGTCGTCCTCGAGTACATGCAGCGCTCGCGCTTCTGCACGGAGATCCAGATCGTCAACGGGCTCGAGAAGGGGCAGCTCACCCGCGCCCTGGAGGGAGAGGATGTCGGAACGGTCATCAGCCGCGATTGAGCGTCGGCGCGCGCGCGCGCTCCTCGTGGCCGCGCTCGTCCTGGCGCTCGGCTGCGACAAGCGCGCGGGCTCGGGCGGCGGAGACGCGCGCGGCGACGGCGCGCGCAAGGGCGATCCCCTCCGCGTGGCGGCCGCGGCCGATCTGGCGCTCGCGTTCAAGGAGATCGGCGCGGCCTTCGAGAAGCAGACCGGCAAGCACGTCGACTTCTCGTTCGGCTCGACCGGCCTGCTCGCCAAGCAGATCGCCGAGGGCGCGCCGTTCGACGTCTTCGCCGCGGCGAACGTGTCGTTCGTCGACGACGTCGTGCGCGAGGGGGCGTGCCTCGGCGAGACCAAGGCGCTCTACGCCAGAGGTCGCATCGTGATGTGGTCGAAGGATCCGTGGCTCCTGCCCAAGGGCATCGAAGACCTCGCGGATCCCAAGTACGCGAAGGTCGCCCTCGCCAACCCGGAGCACGCGCCGTACGGGCGCGCCGCGCGCGAGGCGCTGACGAGATCCGGGGCGTGGGAGACCGTGCGGCCTCGCGTGGTCTACGGAGAGAACGTGCAGCAGACGCTCATGTTCGCGCGCTCGGGCAACGCCGACGTCGCGATCGTGGCGCTGTCGCTCGCGGTCACGTCGCCGGGGAACTACACGCCGATCGACCCCGCCCTCCACGAGCCGCTCGATCAGGCGCTCGTCGTGTGCAAGGGCGGCAGCAAGGGCGCGAAGTCGAACGAGGCGAACGCGTTCGTCGCGCTCGTCGGCTCGGAGGCCGGGCGCGCGATCATGAAGCGGTTCGGCTTCCTGCTCCCCGGCGAGGCGCCGCCCGCGCCGACGGAGACGCGCGCCCCGTAAGGCGCGCCGGGCCGCTTCGTCGCGCGGTCTACAGGGCTCGCTCGCTCGGCGGCTCGGCCGCGGCGCCCGCGGAAGGCGCGACGACGAGCGGGACCGCCTCGACGCGCCGCTCGACCTCGGCCGGCGCGGCGCGCGACGCTTCGGGGTCCGCGACGAGCACGGCCCGGCGCCACCAGTGGAGGCCGCCGTACAGGTGCTCTTCGCCCGTCGCCGCCACGCGCTCCGTCGTGAGCCAGAGGACCGGCCGGCCGTCGAGGACGGGCTTGGTGCAGAGCTGATCCTCGAAGGCCGGGCACCACGAGCCGCTGTTCGCGTAGAGGCCCTCTTCGGAGAAGCGCGCGAACGGGCGATGGGTGTGCCCCATGCAGATCGCGCGCACGCCGTGGATGTCGAACAAGCGGAGCACGGTGGGCGGCGCCGAGTCGTAGGTGCGGATGTCGGGCTTCGGCGTGACGAGCTCGTAGACCACGAAGAGCGCGACGACGACGCCCGCCGTGATCGCGCAGGCGACGAGCCCGGAGACGATCGCCGCGAGCGCGACGGCGACGACCGCGAAGGCCGCGAGCGCGACGCGATCGACCCAGAGCTCACGGACGACCGGGATCATCGTCTCCTCGGCGAGCCGCGTACGAAGCGCGTGGGTCGCGTCGATCGCCTCGTCGCTGATGTCGACGCCGAGCTCGCTCCGGAGCGCCGCGCGGCCCTCCTCGAGACGCTCGTACTTGTGCCGGTGCTCCCAGATCTCGCGGACCGTGCTGAGCGAGCCGAAGAGCCACGTTCGGGCGATGTGGCGGCGGCTGAACGCGTAGAAGCGCGCGAAATGGCCGAGGTACCCGAAGAGCCCCATGTAGAAGGTCTCCTCGTAGTACGGGTTGAAGTAGCCCATCCTGGCCCCGGCGCGGCGAAAGGCGAGCTTGCCGAGGACCGGGTGGATCCGGTCGCCCTCCTTCGTCAGCGGGACCGCCGCGTGGCGCACGCTGTTGTGGATGTCGTACTGGCTGCCGTGCTCGAAGTAGATGCCGTCCTCGGTCAGGTGAAACCACGAGCGGAAGCGGAGGTTTCGCTCGAGATCGACGACGTCGAGGCGGCGGTCTTCGTCCGGCAGGCTCGCGACGAGGCGCGCGAGCTCGTCGCGGATCGTGCTCCGGACGCCGGGCCAGTAGAGCTCGATGTCGTGGTTGCCGGACATGAACGTGACCTCGTGACCGGCCGCGAGCGCCTTCGCCACGGCGCGGAAGAACGGCTGGTGGTCCGCGAGGATCAGGCGCGCCTGCTCCGCGCAGCCCTCGTCCGTCGGCGGCAGCTCGTCGAACGAGCTCTCGCCGTCCTTCACCCAGGGCGCGTCGAAATCGAGGACGTCGCCGTTGAAGACGATCTCGATGCGGTCGTCGCCGTACGCCTCGAGGAGGTGATCGACCAGCGCCGCGAACTCGGCGTCGGGGTGGTGCTCCCTCCGCCGATAGCGCATCCACAGGGGATCGGCCGGATCGAACGGATGCGCCTGGCTGAGATGGACGTCGGAGAGGACGAGGGTGTGTCTCTTCACGTCGGGCTTCGAGCTCTCGCGGGAGCGTGCAGCCTAGCACACCGCGCCGCGCGACCTCCGAGCGCCGTGCCCGCGCCTCGACGCCGTCGAGCCGTCGAGCGACGGCTGCCGAGGTCCCGCTCCGTCGCGGGCGGAAGCCGGAGGCCGTCGACTCGGTCGAGCGCCTCCCTTCCGGAGGCGAGGGGGAGGGTCGCACCTTGTTCGGCGTCGCCTGCGCTTCCGACGGTTGCCGCGCCGCTGGCGGGTCACCGTGCGCGTCCAACCTTCGACGTCGACCCGGACGGTGCACCCGACGTTTGCGACCACGTTCGTCGAGACGGGCGGCACCTCGTCAGTTGCGCGTGCAGAGCGTGAACGCGCCGTCCTCGGACGTGTACGCGTAGGTGAACGCGCTGAACGTCGCGTCCACGCAGTCCGCGGGCGTGGTGCCGGGGCTTCCGCCGACGCACACCTGCGCCTCGACGCAGTCGAGCCGTAGAGCGACGGCCGGCGAGGTCCCGCGCGTCACGGAGCCCGTGCATCCCGTCGCGTCGAGCGTCAGCTCGGCCTCGCTCAGCGTCGTCGCCGCGCCGACCTTCGCCTGGCAGCTGAACGACGTGTTCTGACACGCCGCGAAGCAGGACGCCGCGCTCGTGTCGCGGCCGCCGTTCCTGTCGACGCCGGCCTCGGTGAGCCCCGCGTCCTGGGCGACCTTGGCGCGGCCCTCTCGGCCGTCGTCGGGCGTGCTGCCCTCGGGCGCGCACCCGATCAGGACGGACGCGAGCGCGGAGATCCCCCACGCCGCGGCGAGACGCGCGCCTCCTCGCGCCCGCGTCACGATCGCCGCCGCCTTCGGGCGAGGAACCCGAGCGCGACCGCCGAGGACGCGCCGAGGACCGTCGAGCTCGCGCCGCGCGCCGGTGACGACGCGCACGCGGCGGACGGCTCCGGAGAGACCCTACGCCGGCGCTTCGACCGCGCGGCGGCGCTCTCGCCTTCGCCGTCATCCGACGTCTCGTCGACGTCGTCGTCCGCGGGGTCCGCGCTCGAGCTCGGAGAGCCGGCCGACGCCTCGCCGGTCGCGCCTCCGTCGGGCTCGTCGTCGGACGGCGCGCCGCCGCTGCTGCCCGGGTCCGGCTCCGTCGAGCCTCCGGTCACCGTGATCTCGCGCGTCACGTGAGCGGCGCGATCTCCGCCGGCGCCGGAGCCGTTCGCCGCGAGCCCGACGCCCCAGAGCTTCAGCGTCGTGCCGGACGTCGGCGCGGTCACGCGAAAGCGAAAGGTCGCCTGGCCCCCCGCGACGGCGCGCGAGCCGTCCTGCACCATCTCGCCGAAGCTGTCGCGCAGGCCGCCGCCGACGGACGGCGCGAGCAGCGCTCCGTCGGACCCGGCGACCGCCCCCGCGGCGCGCGCCTGGCCGGTGGAGACGACGAGCGCGTACTCGGCGGACTGACCGGCGGTGAGCGTGGCGGGCCCGGTGAGCGACACCTGAGGCGCCGCCCCGCCGCTGTGGCACTGGTTGCAGCTCTGCCCCTCCGGCGACGTCGTGGTCGGCTTGCCGCTGTAGCCGGCGACGCCGCCGCCGTTGGCGGAGGCAGGGAGCGGGACGGCCGACGCCGCGAGCACGAGCGAGATCGCGACCCCGAGGCGCATCGACGGCGGCCTCAAGCCAGGACGTCGTGAGGGTTGGCGCCGAACGGGCTCTGGTCGACGCGCGCGGCGGCGGCGAGGAGCTGCCAGAGGCCCGCGATGCCGGGCGTGTTCGGGGCGACGCCGACGCGCGCGTCGGTCTTGCCCGTCGTCGCGTTCTTCAGCGACTTCCCGATCACGAGCGCGGCGAGGTTCGCCTGGTGGTCGGAGCCGGGGAGGCTGCGATGGAAGTCGCCGAAGATCGCGACGACCACGTTGCGCTCCGTCGCGGCGCCTTCGACCATCCGCGTGAGGAACGTGCGGAGCCCGGGGGCGATACGCTGGGTCACCATGTTCCGCACCGTGTTTCCGCTGCTGTCGCCGTGCGTGTCCCAGCCGCCGTCCTGCGCGATGACGAAGCTCGTCCCCGAGCGGACCATCAGCTCCGCCGCGGCCATCCGCGCCGTGAAGTTGTTCACGTTCGTCCCGTTGAGGCCGTACGCCTGATTGAACTCGGCCACGTTGAAGGGCTGCACCGGCTTGCCGAGCGTCGCGATCGCCGCGGCGAGGCCTTCTTCGACCGACGCCAGCGACGTCTTGTGCTTGGACACGACGCCCATCGACATCGCCTGCGCGGCGGCCACCCCCTTCGCGGCGCCGCCGCGGTCCGCGAGGTTCGGAGCGCTCTCGGCGCCTGCGATCGCCTCGATCGTCGCGCGCATGTCGGTGATCGGCTGGAGCGACACGCCGTTCACCGGCGCCGGGCGTACGCCGTTCGGCAGGCTGTTGCCGCCGACGACCGCCGCCTTGATCGCGCCGCTGCCGCCGATCGCGTCGGCCAGCATCAAGGGAGCGCTCGTGTTGCCGCTCACGAAGAGCGAGCGCTGCGCGTTGCCGTGGTCGCTGATGCCGTGACGGACGCCGACGGAGGCCACGCGGCTCCTGATCCCCTGCGGGATCGCGTTCGCGAGCGCGTTGTCGACGACGACCCCGCCCATGCTGGTGACGTTGTTCGCGGTCACGCCGAACGCGGTGTTGGTGAACGCGTCCGCGCCGGTGAAGATCGCGTTGATGCCTCCGTCGAGGTACACGCACACGACCGACGTCGGCTCCGGCGTCGCCGCGCGGGCGACGCCGACGAGCGAAGAGCCGGGGATGCGAGCGCCGACGACGGCGCCGGCGCCGACCCCCACGGCCTTGAGGAATCCACGACGCGAAATCGACTTCATAGTCTGACTCCTCAGTAGGTGGTGAATCCGGCCGCCGTCATGATCGACGCGCACGCGTGCGCCCACCGGCGCCGCGGGGCAGGCTCGTCGGCGAGGCCGACGGTGAAATCCGCGCACGCCTTCGTCTCGTCCGGCGTCGCGCTTCGCTGCCAGAGCTTCCGCTGCATCTTGGCGCACTCGGTCGAGGCGCTCGCGGCCGTCGGCGCCTCGGCGAAGGCCGGGGCGGTCATCGTGTCGTAGCAGGCCGTGAACGCGAGCGTGTACGTCGTGTAGAGGCTCACGGCGCCCGCCGTCGGCTCCTGGTACCAGCGCGCCGGGACGTCGCCGTAGGCCGCCACGCTCGTCGCGAGCCCCGCCGGGACGGCGCCCAGCGCGCGCTGGAACTCGGAGCGGAGCGCCGAGTACGGCTTGACCCGTCGCCGATCGGCGCCGATCGCCCCCGGCTTGCGATCGCCGACGAAGTCGACGTTGGCGAAGCCCGGGTGGGCGAGCCCCTCCTTGCAGCTCCCCGGCTGCGTCGGGTCGGCGCCGGGGGTGGCGCCGCCCGCGCTCGCCTCGTCGCCGTCCTCGCCGCCCGCGCCTCCCCGCGCGCGCCGGCCGGTGAGCGAGTCGGTGTCCTCGAACGCGCAGGCGGCGACCAGCAGCGAGACGACGGTCGTGAAGATGAGTGCTCTCATGCTCGCTCCTTCACTCGCAGAACGTCGGGTCCTTCGCGACGACGGCGAGGGCCGAGGTGATCTTTTTGTCCTTCTTGAACGCCTCGACGCACGCGTCGAACACCGGCCCTTCGCAGCCGTTCTCGTTCCGCCCGTAGAGGTAGCGGTACGCGAGGCGGCACGCGTTGACGTCGAACGCCTCGTTCGCGACGAGCGCTTCGACGAGCTCGCGGTCGTTCGAGATCGTCACGCCGCCGAGGATGCTCTGCGGCCCGCCGGTGGGCGCGTCGAACCGGGTGGCGTCCCCCATCCCGCTCTTGGTCCCGAGGACCGCCGCGACCTTGTCGAGCGCGAACCAAGGGTTGTAGTGGCAGCCGGCGCACTGGGCGGCCTTGCGGCCGTTCGCGCTCAGATCGACCTCCGGCGCGTTCGTGGTCGCGGCCAGCGTGAGCCCGATCGTGTTCTGCATCATGCGGTAGGCCGCGACGATGCGAATGCCCGCGGCCTCGTTCCCGGCGTAGCGGACCATCCACGCACGGCTGCGGAAGTAGCCGAGCCCGTTCGGATCGCTGGTGACGGTCGCCTCGGAGTTGGCCTGCTGCGCGCTCGACGGGGCGACGTCATAGCGTCCGACGAACATGTCGGTCCAGGGCTTGTCCTCCGTCAGGACGAACCGCGTCAGGTAGTACGAGGCGTCCTCGGCCGGGGTCGCGCCCGGCGTTCCGTTGAACTGCGCGTTGATGAAGCGCGAGAAGCGCTCCTGGAATCGGGGGTCCACGACGAGCGCGTCGAACGCGCCCTGCGGGTTCGAGCCGGCGAGCGCCTCGGGCGTCGCGCCTTCGCCGACCATCGCCGTGAAGAGGCGGGTCGCGCACTTCTCCGCTCTCTCTGCGGCGTCGACGGTCGCCGGCTCGGCGACGGCGCGACGCGGCGTCGACGTCATCGCGAACACGACGGTCGTAGCGACCGGCAAGGCAGGGAGCAACGCTCGGAAGGATCGGTTCATGTCACCTCCGAGCTTCGTTCAAGCAGCCACCATGCCGATCCGTCTTGCCGGACCGGCCGAGTCAGCGATCGAACACGCTTGTTACACGGCGACGGCGACGTCCGATCCGGACGTAGTTGTGCGCGAGCGCCGCCACGAACGGCGGGCGCGCGCGCGATCCAGGTGAGCCGAACGAGCGGCTGGCCTCCGGTGCGCGTGCATCAGCGGATCACGCGATGTGCCGTCGGTCGCCCTCGATCGCGACCGTCGCGCGTCGTCGACCTCGTCCGGGGGCGCGCGCGCTCGCTCATCTCTCGCCCATCGTCCTCGCACCTCGATAGAATCGGCGCGCGAGCATGGAGCTCGGACCCCTCTTCCTGTCGTTCGAGGTCGCCGCCGTCGCGACGGTCCTCGCAGCGCTCATCGGCGTCGCCGTCGCGGCGATCCTCGCGAACTTGCGCTTTCCGGGGCGGGACCTGGTCGACGTCTTCTTCACCGCGCCGCTCGTCATGCCGCCGACGGTCCTCGGCTACTACGTCCTGGTGCTGCTCGGACGCCGCAGCTTCCTCGGCCACGCGTTCGAGTCGCTCACCGGCTCGTCGATCGTCTTCACCAAGGTGGGCGCCGTGGTCGCCGCCGTCATCGGCGCGACGCCGCTCGTCGTGAAGAGCGCGCGAACGGCGCTCGAGGAGACCGATCCCACGCTGGTCCTCGCCGCGCGCACGCTCGGGGCGACGCCCCTCCGCGCGTTCTTCACGATCCAGCTCCCCCTCGCCTACCGCGGCATCGCGGCCGCGTTGATGCTCGCCTTCGCGCGGTCGCTCGGGGACTTCGGCGTCACCCTCATGGTCGCCGGCGACATCCCCGGCGAGACGCAGACGGCGGCGCTCGCGATCTACGACGCGATCCAGGCGCACCGCGAGCGCGACGCGGCGCTGATGATCGCGGTGCTCACCGGCGTGGTGATCGTCCTGCTCTACGTCGTCGGCAAGCTCACCGCGCGCGAGCGATCGCCGTGAGCGACGCGTCCCTCTCCGTCCGGATCGAGCTCGAGCCCGAGGTCGATCCGAAGGGGCTGCGGATCGACGTCGCGTTCGAGGTGCCGCCCGGCGTCACCGTCCTCTTCGGGCCGTCGGGCGCCGGGAAGAGCCGGACGCTGGCGAGCATCGCCGGGCTCGTGCGGCCTCGGCGGGGGCGCGTCGCGCTGGGGGACGACGTGTGGTTCGACGCCGAACGCGGCGACGATCTCCCCATCCACGCGCGCCGCGTCGCGTACGTCTTCCAGTCGCTGGCGCTCTTCCCCCACATGACCGCCGCCGCGAACGTCGCCTACGGGCTCCCCCGCGACCTCCCCCGCGACGAGCGGCGCGCGCTCGCGCTCGCGATGCTCACGAGGATGCACGTCGCCAAGCTCGCCGATCGGACGCCGCGGACCTTCTCCGGCGGCGAGGCGCAGCGCGTCGCCCTCGCCCGCGCCCTCGCGATGAGGCCCCGCGCGATCCTCCTCGACGAGCCGTTCAGCGCGCTCGACGCCGAGCTGAAGGCCGAGCTCCTCCGCGAGGTCGGCGAGGTGCTGGCGAAGGAGCGCGTCCCGACCGTCCTCGTGACGCATCAGCCCGAAGACGCCGAGCTCCTCGGGGACCGCGTCGTCTTCCTCGAGAAGGGCCGCGTCACGAAGACGACGTCGATGAGCGACGATCCGTTCCGCTGAGCGCCGCCCGCGCGCGAGCTCGAGCACGGGAGCGGCCATCGGGAGGCGGCAGGCGGAAGAGCTGGCCCGGCGCGCGGCCCACGACCTCGACGCGGCCTACGTCGCGCGCGCGCGAGATCGAGGTCGCAGCGACGAGCGATCTGCTCGTCCTCCGCTTCGACGGCAAGGGCGTCCCGATGGCCCGCCGAGCTCTGCGGCCCGAGACCCGCAAGGCAGCCGAGGCGACGCCCCGCCGTCCTCGAACGCGCCTCACGAAAAGGCGAGAAGCGACATCGCAAGCGGATGGCGGAGGTCGCGACCGTGTACTCATGACCGGAGCGAAGTTAACGAGCGTGAAGCTCGACGGCGGGCGCGTTCGCGCCGGCGATGGATTCACCGGCGGCGCCGCGGGTCGACGTCCTCGAAGAAGATCCGCCACTCGGGATCCGCCGCGTTGTCGTACTCGCCGCGCTCGGGCGCAACGCGCTCGGGCAACGCGTCGATCCGAGCCATCGTGGCCGCCTCGTCGCGGGCGTAGACGTAGTACTCCGCTTGACCGCGACGGAAGCTGGTCGCGACGAGCACCGCCACTTCACCCTCTTCGACCGCCTCCTTCAACCGCCGCTCGAAGCGCTCCAGGCGGTCGAGGCACTCGGCCCGCGGCGCGCCGACGTCGTCGGCGTCGTACTCCTCGATGAAGCACACGAGCGTGGGGTACGCGCTCAGATCGAAGCAGAGGTCCCCCGTCGGAGTGAACGGCCACGGCACCTTGCGGTAACGGACGAGCCCGGTCCGCCGATCGTCCTCGTCGAAGCTCACCGCGGTCGTCCAGCCGCGGCCCGAGCGCAGCATTCCCTCGACCGAGGCTGCCACGCGCGTCCCGAGCGGGACGGCGCGGCGCGCGGCGGCGAGCAGGTCCTCGACGCGCGCTCGACTTCGCGCCGCCTCCGGCGACGCACCGTGGGGATCGACGAGCATCCAGCCCTTGCCGTCGGCGACGAGCTGCGGCAGCTCGAAGAGCTGCCCGCAGTACGCCTCGAGGATAGCGTTCTGGTGGATGCCGGCGCCCACCACGGCGTCGGTCCAGGCCTCCGGAGCGCCCATCGCCCGCCAGCACGCCTCGTGGAACGGCTCGTACTCGTCCGAGTCCACGACGGAGCCGCGGTGCCCGCTGTCGCGATCCGTCAAGCGACCGTCCTCCACGCGCCCGCGCAGCCGCGCCGGGCCGGAGCCCGCCCGGCGTAGGCCCACCGCGTCTTCGAGCCACGCGTGCTCCGGTGTGAAGATCGACGTGAGCTCCTCGCGCGGGCTCGAGCCGCGGTAGATCCACGTCGACTCGGGGACATAGTGGTCGTGTTGAACGGGGAGCGCGCAGAGCGCGCAGACGGTGCCGATGACTGCCATGGCGAGACGGTTATCGCACGTTCCGGGCCGCCCTGCCTGGCGTCGGCGGAGGCGGGGTCAGCCGCGCATCCCGCGCTGCGGGAGGAGCTTCGTGAGCTGCCACGTGCGCATGAGGAAGGCGCTCTCCACCGCGTCGAGGCGATCGCGGAAGCGCGCCGCGTACTCGGCCGCGAAGAGCACCGCCAGGAGGTGAAAGACCGTGAGGACGAGGAGCGTGGTCGCGAACGACGACGAGCGGAGCGCGCCGTCCGCGACGATGACGTCGTCCACGATGTCCGTCGACGGGAAGACGCGGAGCCAGGCGAGGACCGCCGGGACGAGGACGACGAGCGCGCCGAGCGCGATCGTCACGTAGCGCCACCCGCGCACCACGACGAGGACGAAGCTCATCGTCGCGAGCGTCGCGATGACCGGCGTCGCGACGAACGGGCCGGAGAGCGCGGCGGTCGCCGCCGCGGCGAACATCGTCGCGAGCATCGGCCACGGTACGCGGACCGGCCGCCTCACGAGGATCGAGTGGAGCATCGCGCCCTCGGCGAGCGCCCAGGCCAGCCAGACCACGACGACCGGGACGAGGTGCTTGACCCCGATGAGCAGGGCGACCACGGGGAAGAGCACGAGCCAGAGCCCGCCGAAGAGGAGCGCCGCGAACGCCGAGCCGCGCCCGCGCTCCTGCCGGAGGCGCTCGACCTCGGCGAGGACGACGGGCGGGGGCTGCGGAGGCGGCTCGGTGATGAGGCGGAGGAGGAGCTGCGTCGCGGCCGGCTCCTCCGGACGGAGCCGGACCGCGCGCCCGACCTCGCGGAGCGCGACGACCCGCGCCTCGGCCTGGGCCTCGAACGCCTCGCGGCTCGCGAAGGCGCGGGCCGCGGCGGCGCGCGCGAGCTCGAGGTGCTCGCGCGCGAGGTCTCGACGGACCGCGGCGTCGCGATCGCCCGAGAGGAACGCCTCGATGGCCTCGTTCATCTCTCGCGCGCTCGGGGCGAGCGCCCCGGGCGTCGTGGCGCGGGTCGAGACGGCGTCGAGCTCCGGCGACGCCGCCGCGAGCGCGTCGAGCACCGCGCGAAGGACCTCGCCGAGCCGCGAGACGTCGAGCGCGGCCGAAGGCTCCGGGAGGCGGGCGAGGCCCTCCTCGCCGCGGCTCCACGCATCGCCGGCGGAGCCTCGAAACCCCTCGAGGTAGACCTCGCCGAAGCTCCCGAGGACGACGCTGCGCGCCGAGAGGTCGCCGTGCGCGACGCCCCGCTCGTGCGCGTACGCCACCGCCAGGCACACCTGACCGAGCGCGGCGAGCAGGCGGCGCCGCGCGCGCTCGCGCTTCGCGGGCGGCGCGCCGGTGAGCGCGCGGAGCGCCTCGTCGAGCGGCGTCCCCCGGCCCCGCTTCGCCGTGAAGTACGCGCGGCCTTCCGCGGTGAGCCCCACGTCGTAGAGCGGCGCCACGGCGGGGTGCTCGAGCCGTCCGCGGACGCGGGCGCACGCGCCGACGACGTCGTCGCCGGCGTCGCTCCGCGCGACGTGCAGCTCCACCTCGCGCCCCAGGCGGAGATCGTGGCATCGCCACACCTCGGCGTCGTCGCTCGACGCCGACCGCTCGACCCGCGTGTAGCGCCCGTCCCCGGTGATCCCGCCGTCGCGATCGGGCAGCGGCGGCGGCAGCGACGCCCGCGCGTCCGCGGGTCCGTCCTCTCCGTCGTCGACGGCCACGTTCGGACGCGCCCGGACCGGCCTGTCTCTTTGCGGGACGAGGTTCGCGAGCTGCCAGGAGAACAACGCGTTCTCGAGCACGCGCGCGTCGAGCACGTCGCGGTAGCGCGCCGCGAAGCGCGCGCCGAAGACGATGGTCGCGAGGTGGCACATCGTGAGGCCCGCGTAGAAGACGTTCCGCGAGGTCCCCACGGCGCCTCGGACGAGGACGCCCCCGCTGTCGTCCGGCGTGTAGACGTCGAGCAGTCCGCGGAACGAAAGGTAGATCGGGACCACGAGCGCCAGCGACTTCAGGACGACGATGTGCGGCCGGTGCGCCCTCGGCGCGACGAGGAGCTGCCCGTAGACGACCGCGACCGTCACGCTGGGGACGATGAAGAGCGGCCCCCACACGAGCGACGTCAGCGCGAGCGCCGCCGATGCCGACAGCGCCGTCCAGCTCACCCGCGTGTCGTGCCTGCGCAGCCAGTAGAGCGCGACGATGACGCCGCCGGTGACGAGCCAGGCAGCGGGGACGAGGAGCGCGCGCCCGACGTCGCGGACGCCGCCGGCGAGCGCGATCATCGGGTAGCCGATCAGCCACCCGACGAAGTAGATCACCGCGACGACGCGCTGCATGCGACGAAGGCGCGCGACGTCCTGCTGCGCGCGTCGCGCCTGCACTTCGGGCGGCGTCGTCTTCGGCGGCGACCTGAGGAGGTGGACGAGGTGCGCGCGCGCGTCGGGGTCCTCGGGCGCGAGCGCCAGCGCCGCGCCGAGCTCCTCGAGGGCGAGCGGACGCGCGCCGTCGCCGGCGTCGGGTCCGCTCCAAGCGCGCGCCTTCGCGACGTGGGCGGCGGCGAGCCTCTGGATGCGCCCCTGCTCCTCGTCGGCGGCGAGGAACGCCTCGACGGCCTCGTGGAGCTCGCGGGCGGAGGCGAACCGATCCTCCGGAGCCGACGCCGTGGCGCGGATGCAGATCGCGTCGAGCTCGGGCGGGATCTCGCGCGCGGGCGCGCGACGCGAGGGCCGCGCGTCGAGCGTGAACGCCCGGCGCGCGCGCGCCGCGAGGATCTCGTCGTCGCCGAGCAGCGGCTCGAGCGCGAGCAGCTCGAAGAGGATGGCGCCGAGCGAGAAGACGTCGGCGCGCGGGTCGAGCGGGCGCGCCGCGGCCTGCTCCGGAGCCATGTACGCCGGAGTCCCCATCGCGACGCCCTGCTCGGTGGCGCCGGGCTCGCCCGGCGCGGCCGCGTACGCGGCCGGCGCGTCGCCGCCCTCCGCCGTGGAGAGCTTCGCGAGGCCCCAGTCGAGCACGTAGACCTCGCCGAAGGCGCCGAGCATCAGGTTCGCCGGCTTGAGGTCGCGGTGGAGCACGCCGCGCGCGTGCGCGTAGTCGACCGCCAGGCACGCGCGCGCGAACGCCGTGAGCAGGCGGTGGCGGGGGTAGTCGCGGAGCGCCTCCGGATCGCCGTCGCGGAGGCGCTGGACGACGTCGTCGACCGTCTCGCCCGCGACCCGCTTCATCGTGAAATACGCGCGCCCGTGGACGTCGTGGCCGACGTCGTAGACGGGGACCACGGCCGGGTGATCGAGGCGGGCCTGGACGCGCGCCTCGCGGAGGAACCGCCCCTCGACGTCGTCGACGTCGGCGCCCGGCCGGACGACCTTCAGCGCGACGTCACGCCCGGCGGAGCGATCCCGACATCGTCGTACCTCGCCCATCCCGCCTTCACCGAGCACCTCACGGATGGCGTAGCGATCCGGATCGAGCGAGAGCGCGCGGACCGCTCCGGAGGCGGTCGTCGGGATCGCCGTCGGCTCGAGCGCGTCGTCTTCTCCTCGCCGTGTCGCGTCCTCGGATCGTCCGAGCGTGGTGGCGTCCCACCGGTCGCGGCGTGCTGCAGGCATTCGAGCCGGATGCTCGAGCAAGCTCGGTGCCACGCGAAGGAGGCGCGACGCAGCGGCGCGCGCGGCGGCTCAGTCCGCGAGCTTGAGCCCGATGGGCAATCCCTCCCCCATGATCGCGACCCGCTCCTCCTCGCCGACCTCGGCCAGCTCCCGGACGGCGCGGATCCAGGCCTCCTTCGCGTTCATCGCGACGAGGCGCTTCTCGATCTCCTTGCGGAGGCGCGGGTTCACGTCGCGCGCGCGGTCGCCGGTGACGCGCGCGAGCTGAACGGCGGCGTGCTGCGCCGTGGCGACGTTGTCCCACTTCAACCGGAGGAGGCGCTCGATCCACGCTTCGGCGTTCCTCACCGGGACGACGTGGTGGACGCTCGCGTACACCGGGACGCGCGCGCCGACGCGGCCCACCGCCGTCCAGAGGCGCGCGTCGTCGTTCGTCCACGTCTTCTCGACGATCCACTCGCCGAGCGCCGCCCTGCGCGGCGCGGGCGCCCGCTCGAGCGCGGCGAGCATCACGAGCGCCTCGCCGCCGTCCTCCGGGACGCGCTTCGGCGGCTTCAAGCCTGCTTCCTTCGGCGCGACGATCGGGTCCATCGCGTCGCGGGCGGACTCCTGCATCGCCTCGGTCAAGCCGCCCGCCATGCGGCGCCACGCGATGAAGAACTGCTGCCAGCCTTGCGCCTCGTTGGGGAAGCCGAGGCGCCCCTCGAAGAGCGGCCACGCGCGCTCGATGCGCTTGGGGTCGCCGGGATCGCCGAAGCCGGGCCGCATGCAGAAGCCGAGCAAGAGCCAGTAGGCGCGCTCGTGGTTGGGGCTCCGGCGCCGCGAGCCCGTGTTCGACAGGAGGCGATCGGCGAGGAGGCGGCAGGTCTCCATCGTCCACGTCAGGCGGTCGCCGAGCGTCTTCTCCAGATCGCGCAGCACGTCCTTGACCTCGCGCGGCGTGGCCTCGCCCTTCTTGCCGAAGACCTTGTCGAGGATCTTCTCGGCCTCCCCGAGGCGCGAGGGCGCGATCGGCGCGCGGACCTGGGGCGCCGGCGGCGCGAGCGACGGCGGCGCGAGCGACGCGGGCGGCGCGCTCCCCCCGCGCGCCCCTTCGCGGAGCGCGAACTCCAGGCGGAAGCGGCGCCCGACCTTGTCGCCCTGCGCGATCTCGCTGCACGCGAGCTCGAGCTGCCCGGTCGTGAGGAGCTCGCCGCCGAGGCGCACGCGCACGCTCTCCTCCTTGCTCGTCGCCGGCAGGTGCGTCACGACCGGCGGGAGCCGCTCGAAGGCGTCGTCGTCCAGCGTGACGATCGCTCCGACGGCGTCGCGCGCGACGTCCGACGCGTAGAGATCGAAGCGCACGCTGCGCCCGACGACGAGGTCGAACGTGCGCCCTTCGGCCTCGTGGCGTGCCCCTTCCTTCGCGCCGCGCGGGAGGATGCAGACCGCTCGGCCGCCCTCCCGCCCCTCCGCGCGGGCCGACGGGACGCCGGCGTCGCCCACGCGGACGTAGTAGCCGTGCGCCGCGCCGCTCTCGACGCGGACCCCGACGCCCTTCCGCGCGAAGCCGTAGCGGACCGCTCCGCACGCCACCGCGAGATCGGGATCGGAGATCGGGAGCATCTCCGGCGCCTTGCCGGCCCACGCCTTGAGCGCGCCCTTGAGCGCCTTGACGATCGGCGCGGCGTTGAAGACGCCGCCGTTGAGCAGGACGACGTCGGGGGCGCCGGCCGGGAGCTCGCTCGCGTGCCGCGCGAGGAACTGACGGATGTGCCGCGTGACCGCCGGGTCGCGCTCGTACGGGAGGCCGAACGCGACGATGCCGCCCCGCGGACGCGCGGCGGTCTCGGCCTCGACGTCGGCGGGGAAGAAGCCGCGGAGGACGACGTCCTCGACCTCCTCGCGCGACAGCGTGGCGCCGCGCGCGCCGCCGACGAGCTTCGCGCCGCGCCCGAGCAGCGTGACGCGCGCCTCGGAGACCTTGCTCCCCTTGGAGCTCAAGATCCGCTCCTTCGCCTCACGGCACGCCGAGACGAGCTGCGCGAGCTCGCCGGCCTCCAGGCGCGCGCCGCCGCCGGTGATGCGGCCCTCGGCGAGGTGCGCGAGGGCGAGGTCCATGTTGTCGCCGCCGAGGAGGATGTGCCGGCCCACCGCGACGCGGCGTACCGTGAAGCCCCCCCTGTCCTTCGGCGCGTAGGCGATCGCCATCAGCGACAGGTCGGTGGTGCCGCCGCCGACGTCGCAGACGAGCACGGTCTTCTCTTCCTCCGGCGAGCGCGGGACGACGTGCTCGCGGATGGCGTCGACGTCGCGCATCGCGTCGTAGAACGCGGCGGTCGGCTCCTCGAGCAGCGTCGGCGCGAGGCCCGCGCCGTTGGCGGCGCGGACGGTGAGCTCGCGCGCGACGTCGTCGAAGGAGGCCGGCAGCGTGAGGACGACGTCCTGCTTCGCGAGCGGCGCGTCCGGGTGCTCGCGGTCCCACTCGCGCGCGATGTGGGCCAAGAGCCGCGTGCTCGCCTCGACGGGCGAGAGCTTCGACACGCTCGTCTCGGAGGGCTCGTCGACGACGCCCCACGGGAGGATCGGCGCGGTCCGGTCGACCGCCGCGTGCGACAGCCAGCTCTTGGCGGACGCGATCGAGCGGCCGGTGACCTCGGCGCCGCGCCGCCGCGCGACCTCGCCGGCCACCCAGTCCGGATCGCCGTCGATCTCTCCGGCGGCCGGCGCGTAGAGGCACGACGGCAAGAGCAAGAGCGGCTCGCTCTCGCGGAGCGTCGTCCGCTGCGGGACGGCGAAGACGGTCGGCTCGGGCGCCGTCTTCGTCCGGCGCGGGTCGATCGGGGCGTACGCGACGACGGTGTGGGTGGTCCCGAGGTCGATGCCGACGACGAAGCGTGCCTCGGCGGCTTCCGAGCGAGGCTCCATCATCAGTCGCCGCGGACGCTGAGCTCCACCTTCCAGCGCTCGTCCTTCTTCTTCGGCTGGAGCGGCACGGCCTCGAGCAGGAGCGTGCCGACCTCGGTGACGCTCGTCCGGAGCGTCACCGGGACGACGTCCCCTCGGGCGCGGCCCTCGGCCGGCAGATCGACCTCGATCGGCGCGAGCTCCTCGATCTCGTCCTTCTTCCAGCGCTCGATCGCGGCGCCCACGGCGTCCTTGCGGCGGACGCTCGAGCCGAAGAAGCGGAAGTGGACGCGCTCGCCGACGACGACGCCGAGCTCTCCCCCCTCGACCTCGGCGCTCGTCCCCTCTTCCATCCCGAACGGCGCGACGCAGAGGGCTGTGACCGGCGGCTCCATGCCCGGCACGGCCGGGACCGCGCCCTCGATGCCGACGTAGTACGCGCGCGCGGTGCCGCCGCGGATGCGGACGCCGCGCCCTCTCCGCGCGAGGCCGTACGCAGCGGCGCCGCGCGCGACCGCGAGGTCGAGGTCGGCGCCCTCGAGCACGCGCGCCTCCGACGCGCCCTCTTCGCGGAGCCAGGCGTCGATGCAGCTCGAGACGCGCTCGCGGAGCACGGTGCTCTTCATGACGCCGCCGTTGAAGAGGATGCGCGTCGGGCGCAGCATCTTCGGGGCCTTGCCCTTCTTGCCCGCGCCGTCGCCGCTCGCGGGGAGGGCGTCCGCGTGGCGCGCGAGGAGCGCCGCGAGGTGCTTGGTCACGGCCGGATCCTGCGCGTAAGGCAGGCCGAGCTGGGTGAGCGCCGCGCGCGCGCGAGCGGCGGGCCGCGCCGCCGCGTCGACGACGGGGAAGAAGCCGTCGACGATCGCCTGCTGGACCTCCTCGCGCGTCACCTCGGTGCGGAGCGTGCCGCCGACGAGCTTCGATCCCTTGCCGGCGATCGCGATCTGCGCGCTCTTCGCCTTCGAGTCGCCGAGCAGCTTCTCCTTCGCACCGCGCGCCGCGTGCTGCAGGCTGATCCGCTGCCAGCGATCGAGCTCGAGCGCGCGACCGGCCTCCTCGGCCTCGGCGATCATCTTCTGCTCGACGATGTGGGCGAGCAGCATGTCCATGTTGTCGCCGCCGAGCAGGATGTGATCGCCGACGGCGACGCGCTCGAGGACGAGCTCGCCGCCCTTGTCGACGGCGGCGATGACGGAGAAGTCGGACGTGCCGCCGCCGACGTCGACGACGAGCACGACGTCGCCGGCGGCGACGTCCTTGCGCCACGCGTCGCCCTTCCCGGCGAGCCAGGCGTAGAACGCGGCCTGCGGCTCCTCGAGCAGCGTGAGGTCCTCGAGGCCGGCGGCGTACGCGGCCTCGGTCGTCAGCTCGCGCGCCGACGCGTCGAACGACGCCGGCACGGTGAGCACCACGCTCTGCTTCGAGAGCGCGAGCTCCGGATCGCCCTTCGCGACGACGTGGTCCCACGCCTCGATGAGGTGCTCGAGGTAGCGCCACGACGCCTCGACCGGGCTGATGCGCTCGACGTCCTCGGGCGCGCCCGGCGGCAAGATCGCCGAGCGCCGGTCGACCGACGGGTGGCACAGCCAGCTCTTGGCGCTGGCGATGACGCGCGCCGGGGCGTCGACGCCGCGCGCGCGGGCGTGCTCGCCGACGACGTACGCGCGCGTCGCGTCCCAGGGCAGCGCCTGCGGCCCGTCGCTCTCGTGCGCCACGTAGAAGAACGACGGGAGGAGCTCGCGCGCGTCGATCGTCCCCTGCGCGACGAGCTGCGGGATCGAGAGCATCTGCGGCGCCGGCGGCGTCGCCGCGTCGTCGGTCGGGATCGGCGCGTAGGCGACGGCGGAGTGCGTGGTGCCGAGGTCGACGCCGACGACGTAGCGGGGCTCGCTCACAGCTCCACCTCGGCCTGCGCGACGATGCGCGCGTCGTGCCCGGAGACGGCGGTCGGCAGGTGCACCGAGACCGCGCGCCAACCGCGGTGCCGGAGGACGCCGGTGTGCGGCCCCTTGCCCTGGACGTTCCCGGTGAGCTTCACCTCGTTCGGGCTCGCCTCGGGCAGCGTGACCTTCGCGCCTTCTTCTTCTTCGCGGACGGGCTCGAGCTTCACGTGCTCGCGCAGCGCCTTGCGGCAGCCGCCGTGGACGACGCGCGCGGCGGCGCCGATGTCGGCGTCGCTGAAGCTCGCCACGTCCTCTTCGAGGAAGTCGACGAAGCGGCCCTCGCGCTGCAAGAGGGCGAGGAGCTGGAGCGCGGCGCCCTCGGGCGGCGGCCCCGCCGGCGCGGGCTTCTCGACGATCCTCTCCACGATCTTCTCGACCACGACCGGCGCGGGTTTGTCCGCCTCGACGAGCTTGGGCGCCTCGCCGTCCTTGGGCTCGTCGAGCCGAGGCGCGAAGACCTTCGCGGCGAAGACGCCGTCGAACAGGACCTTGAAGAAGACGACCCAGGCGAACCACAGGCGTGTGAAAAAGGGCAGCGGTGCCACGCCCGGCACCATAATCGACCTTCGCCGTTCAGCGAAGGGCGGCCACGATCAGCCCGGCCAGAAGGAGGAGGAGCCCCGCGGCGACGACGAGGCGGAGCGGCGAGCGGGGCTTCGACGCGCCCAAACCTCGATCCGCCGGCTCGTCCGCCCCCTCCGGCGGCCTCGCGCCAGGATCGGACGCCGCGCGCGCGGCCTTCTCGGCGCGCGCCCCCGGCGGGGCCGGCGGGGCGATCGAGGCGGCGTGGTCGACGAGCTCGTCGAGCAAGAGCTCCATCGCGTCCCAGCGCTCGTCGCGCAGGCTCGAGCGCGCGCGGTCGACCGCGGCGGCGATCGCCGCGGGGACGTCGTCGCGCGCCGCGAGCGGAGGCGAGCTCTCGCCGGGGACCGCGCCCGTCAGCACCTCGTAGGCCAGCACGCCCCACGCGTACTGGTCGCCGAGCTCGTCGTAGAGGCCCTCGGCGATCGTCTCGGGCGGGGCGTAGTCGGACCGCGCGCTCGGCGAGTCGAGCTCCTCGAGGGTGTCCGTCGGATCGCGCTCGCCGCCGCGATCGACCTTCACCCACTTGGCGATCCCGAGGTCGACGAGGCACGCCGTGCGGTCCGGCCGCACGATGACGTTCTCCGGCTTGAGATCGCGGTGGACGATCCCGGCGCGGTGCATCGCCGCGAGCCCGTCGCCGACTTGCCGCAGCCAGCGCAGCTTCTCGGCGAGCGTCGTCTCGGGATCGCGCATCGAGGACCGCAGCGACTTGCCCTCGACCATGTCCATCACCATGAAGCTGGTCCCCGCGGCTTCGCCCGCGTCGTGGACGGCAACGACGTGCGGGTGCCGGAGGAGCGACGCGAGCCGCGCCTCGCGCGCGAAGGCCATCCGCGCGAACGCCAGCTCGTCGTCCGCCGCGTGCATGATCTTGACGGCGACCTTCGCCCCCTGCTCCTCGCGATCGCTCGCCTCCCAGACCTCACCGAGGGCGCCGCGTCCAAGCAGCCGCTTCAGGCGGTATCGGCCGAGGTCCTCAGGATTCGCCATGGAGAAGGGGGATGCTACAAGGTTGCCCCCGTCGTCGTCCTTCGCTAGACGATCAGAATACGCCCGCAGAAGTAAAGCGTTTCATCATGGCCCAGAAGCGAATTCATCTCATCGTCCGGGGGCGCGTCCAGGGCGTCTTCTTCCGAGCCGCGACCCAGCGCGAAGCCCGCCGGCTCGGCATCACCGGGTGGGTCCGCAACCGTCCAGACGGGAGCGTCGAGCTCTGCGCCGAGGGCGACGAGGACTCGATCAAGGAGCTCGCGAGCTGGGCGAACCACGGGCCGTCCGCCGCGCGGGTCGACACGGTCGACATCCGCTGGCGCGGCTACACCGGCGAGTTCCCGGAGTTCGCGATCGTCGAATAGACGGGAAGCAGGTCCGCGCCGACGCCGTTTCCACGGAGATCCATGAGACGTTACGCCTCGCTCGTCGCCCTCTCGACCACGCTCCTCGTGAGCGGCGCCGCCGTCGCCGAGGACACGGGCGAGGGCGCGTCGGCCGCCCCGGCGGAGAAGCGCGGCGCGCGCGACATCGAGACCGTCAGCGAGGCCGATCTCGAGCGGATGCTCGCGCCGCTCGCGGACGACGACGCCGAGGCCCGGCGCGCGGCGGCCAAGTCGGTCGAGGCGCTCGGGCAGGACGCCGTCCCGGCGATCACGAAGGTGCTCGCCGCGCAGCGCAAGGCGTCGACGATCTCGGTGCAGGGAGCCGTCAAGGCCGCGCGCGACGCCGCGGGCAAGGGCTCCGACGGCGACCTCGCCTCGCAGCTCCTCGCCACCAAGGTCGACGGCCCGGGGTACCGCCCCGCCGTCACGACCGCGGTGCTCCTCCGCGCGCTCGCGCACGCCGGGACCACGGCTGGGCTACGTCAGCTCATCAAGGTGGCGGGCGATCACGGCAACGTCTTCCGGCCCGAGGTGGCGCGGCACCTGAAGGCGCTCGGCGACAAGGCGGTCCCGGCGCTGATCGAGTCGCGCAAAGAGCCGTCGTCCGAGCTGCGGCACTGGGCGGCGTCCCAGCTCGAGGGGATGGGCAAGCGCATCGCCGGCGACGCCGTCCAGACGAAGGACAACCAGGTGCTCGCCGACGTGCTCCGCGCGTTCGCGAACGTCCACGACCTGGACGCCCTGCCGGTGATCCTCTCGTTCGTGAACTCGGATCGCATCCAGGTCCGCGGGGCGGCGCGCGAGGCGCTCGGCCGCTTCGGCCAGGACGCCGTGTGGAAGCTGCGCGAGGCCTACGCGAACGTCACCGGCAACGCGGCGCCGGACGGCTGGCCCGCGTCGCAGATCGCGAAGGAGCTGTTCGCCGCGTACGATCGCCTCCGGCTCCAGGAGGTCTACGGCCTGCTCGACGAGGGCCTCGCCAAGGAGAAGGAGGGCAAGCTCGAGGAGGCCATCGCCGCCTTCGACAAGGTGCTCGCCCGCCAGCCGATGATCGAGCGGCGCAGCGAGATGGTCGCCGCGTACGTCACCTACGCCGAGCAGCTCGAGGAGTCGGATCCGACGCGGGCGCTCGCGCTCTTCCGCAAGGCCGCGCGCCTCTGGCCCGAGAGCCCGCGCGTCCCGCACATCGAGGCGGAGATCGCTTACCTCGAAGGCAAGGAGCTGCTCGCGCGCGGCATCGCGGACGTCGAGCCGTTCCAGCGCGCGCTCCGCCTGGAGCCCGGGCACGCGAAAGCGCGCGCCGAGCTCGCGCGCCTCGAGACCAACGTCGAGGAGCCCGAGGAGCGCATCCGCGCCTTCGCGGCCGCGGGCGCCGTCGTCGTCCTGGGGCTCTCCGGCATCCTCCTCTTCGGCGGCGGGCGTCGCCGCGCCCGTCGCGCCGCGCGCGCCTGAGGCGCCGGGCCCCGACGCGAAAAGGGCGACGAGCTCTCCGCTCGTCGCCCTCGTCGTCGCGGCCGGACGGCCGACGCGCGTCGCGCGAAGCTCAGCCCGCGGACGCGGCTTCGGCCTCGGGCTTCGCGGCCTTCTTCGACTTCTTCGCCTTCTTCTCGCCCGCGTCGCCCGCGCCTTCGACGAGCTCGATGATCGCCAGCGGCGCGTTGTCGCCGCGGCGCTCGCCGAGCTTGATGATGCGCGTGTAGCCGCCCGGGCGGCCCTCGAAGCGCTTCGCGAGGTCGATGAGGACCTTCTCGACCAGGTCGACCTTCTTCGTCTCGCCGCCCTTCTCGGTCTTCGTGCCCCAGCGCGGGAGGAACGAGGCGATGAGGCGCTTGGTGGCGAGGCGCTTGGCCTTGTCCTTCTCCGAGAGCTTCTCGAACGGCGTGTACGAGACCTCACCGAGGCGGCGCGCCTTGGTGATGAGGCGCTCGGCGACGCGGCGGAGCTCCTTGGCCTTCGCGTCGGTCGTCTCGATGCGCTCGTTGAGGATGAGGTTCGCCGTCAGGTTCCGGAACATGGCCCGGCGGCTGGTGGTGTTTCGGTCGAACTTTCGACCGGCATTCTGGTGTCGCATGGTTCCTTTGCTTCCCTTTTAACGACTTTGAGCTGTCGATCGGCGAGGCCCGTCGGTGACGGGCCTCGTGGAGAGTCGCGTTTCAGCGCGCGGAGCCCGGCAAAAGCTGGACTCCGTGCAGTTCAGTTCACTTGCTTCGCTCGTGGACTTCACTGCACTGCGTCCAGCAAGCTGGACTCCGTGCAGTTCAGTTCTGGGCCTGCTGCGCCTTCCAGCGCTCGAGCATCTGGGGCCAGTTGTCGATCTTCATGCCGAGCGAGAGCCCCATGTTCTGGAGGATCTCCTTGATCTCCTTGAGGCTCTTGCGGCCGAAGTTCTTCGTCTTCAGCATGTCCTGCTCCGTGCGCTGGACGAGCTCACCGATGAGGGTGATGTTCGCGTTCTGGAGGCAGTTGGCCGAGCGGACGGAGAGCTCGAGCTCGTCGACGGAGCGGAAGAGGTTCTCGTTGAGGGGCTCGTCCTCGGGCGTGCCCTGGACGTAGCTCGTCTCCTCGGTCTCCTCGAAGTTGATGAAGATCGTGAGCTGCTCCTTCAGGATCTTCGCCGCGTAGGCGACGGCGTCCTGGGGCTTCACGCTGCCGTTCGTCCAGACCTCGAGCGTCAGCTTGTCGTAGTCGGTGACCTGGCCGACGCGCGCGTTCGTGACCGTGTAGTTCACCTTGCGGACGGGCGAGAAGAGCGCGTCGATCGGGATCGTGCCGATCGGCATCGTCGGGGTCTTGTTCTTCTCGGCGGGGACGTAGCCGCGGCCGACGTTGACCGTCAGCTCCATCGAGAGCGGGCCCTTCTTGTCGAGGGTCGCGATGAGGTGATCGGGGTTCAGGACCTGGAGGCCGTCGACGAGCTGGATGTCGCGCGCGTAGACGGGGCCGGGGCCCTCCTTGTCGATGCGGACCGTGTAGGTCTTCGCGGTCGCCGCCTTGAGGACGACCTCCTTGAGGTTGAGGATGATGTCGGTCACGTCCTCGACGACGTCGCCGATGGTCGTGAACTCGTGGAGCGCGCCGTCGATGCGGATGGCCGTGATGGCCGCGCCCTGGAGCGACGAGAGGAGGACGCGCCGGAGCGAGTTGCCGAGCGTGATGCCGTAGCCGCGCTCGAGGGGCTCGCACGAGAAGCGGCCGTAGAACTCGGTGAGCGTCTCCTGCTCGATGTGGATACCGCGCGGACGGATCAGATCGCGCCAGTTGCGAGTGACGATGTTGCTCATGCTCTTCGTTCCTTCTTCCCGGCCGTTCGGCCGTTCGTCCTGTTCACGCGGCGATCCCGCGGCGCCTTCGAACCCGCTCTCCGGTCGCTACCGTCGCCTGCCCGTGTGCTCGTCGTTTCCCGTTGTCTCCAGTCTCGATTTCGTTCGGCGATACCCGGGTCCGCTCGAGGAGAGCCTCCTCGAGCGGACGGGGCGCGCGCGTCAGCGCGAGTAGTACTCGACGACGAGCTGCTCGCGGATCGGCGGCTCGTTCAGCTCGTCGCGGACGGGGACGCCCTTGAAGACGGCCGAGAAGTTGTTCTTGTCGAGCTCGATCCACGAGAGCTGCGCGCGGCGCTCCACCTGCGCGAGCGCGGCGGCGACGAACTTGATGCCGCGGCTCTTCTCACGGACCTCGACCTTGTCGCCCGGGCGGAGCAGGAACGACGGGATGTCGACGCGCTTGCCGTTGACGAGGATGTGGCCGTGCTTGACGAGCTGGCGCGCCTCGTTGCGGGAGGACGCGAAGCCCATGCGGTGAACCGCGTTGTCGAGGCGGCTCTCGATGAGGCCGAGCATCTGCTCGCCGGTGCGGCCTTTGCGACGCGTCGCGTCGAAGTAGTAGGCGCGGAACTGGCGCTCGAGCACGCCGTAGATGCGTCGGGTCTTCTGCTTCTCGCGGAGGCGGACGGCGTACTCCGTCAGCTTGATGCGCCCCTGGCCGTGCTGGCCCGGGGGATAGGGGCGGCGCGTGACCGAGCACTTGTCGGTGTAACAGCGCTCCCCTTTGAGGAAGAGCTTGATGCCTTCGCGGCGGCAAAGCTTACAGACGGGTCCGATGTATCGAGCCATTTCTTTCCTTCAGGCGGTCTCCCCTCAATGGGAGCCGGAGAACCGGTTTACACGCTGGACCCTGCTGTTTAAGGTCCAAGGCTTCGTCCCGGCGTGCCCGGAGTCCTCGCGAAATCGCGAGCCGGGCGGGAGAACCGCTGGCTTTTAGTCGAAGGGGCCGAAAAGGCAAGAGGATCGGTGGGAGAGGGCTTTGGCTATGCTGCGAGGCGCATGGTCGAGCTTCGTCGGGCGGCGCCTCGTCCCCTCCTCTTATTAATGACGGCGTCTGCCGGGCTCGTCCTCGCCGCGGGCGGCTGCGAGCGCGGCTGTGGCCGCCGCGCGCCGGGCGACGCCGACGCCGGCGTCCCGTCCTCCACGGCCGACGCGGGCCTCCCGGAGGACGCCGGCCAGCTCCCGCCGTCCATCCCGGATGCGGCCGCCGCCGTGAACGCCGTACGCCCCTCGCTCCGCGCCTGCTACGCGCAGCAGCTCGGCCGAAGGCCGACGCCGCGGGGCACGATCACCTTCACGCTCGAGGTCGGCCCCGACGGGCACGTGACCGCGGCCACGCCGAGCGCGCGGGACGGCCTCGACGACGAGTGCGTCGCGTGCATGACCGCGGGCGTGACGAAGGCGGTCTTCGACCGGCCCCTCGACGGGATGCCGGCGACCGTCATCGCGCCGTTCACGTTCCAGTCGCGCGGAGAGCCGCCGCCGCGACCGTCGTCGGGCGCCCCCTCCCCCCTCGCTCCTCCGAGGCCCTGACGGGCGCGCATCGCGTCCTACTTCGCGGAGCGCGCCGCGCCGCGCCGCGCAGGATTGTCCACATTGGTTCGCGTGGTTCGGGCCGCGCGCCGCGACGTGGCGAACGCCGCGCGTCACGGACGCGCGGGCACTTTGCCATTGACGGAGCTTCTTGCCGCAGGACAATGTCCCGCTTGTTCCAATGGGGCTTTGATGCTCCGTGCTGCGCGCGGAGTGGGAGGACGATATGGGGATTCGATTGCGAGAGAGCTTGAAGGGGCTCGCGCTCTCGGCGCTGCTGGTGGCTGGTGCCGCCGCGGGCGTCGCGTGTGGGGGCGACGACGACGACAACACGAGCTCCAGCGGCTCCACCGGGACGAGCGGCTCCAGCGGCTCCAGCGGATCGAGCGGCTCCAGCGGGACGAGCGGCACGAGCGGCACGATCCCGGACGGCGGAACGCCCGACACCGGATCCCCGGACACCGGCCCGACCGAGCAGGCCGCGGCGCCGACGTTCACGCCGGCCGGCGGAACCTACACGTCGGCGCAGAGCGTGGTCCTCGCGTCGGCGACGCCCAACGCCACGATCTTCTTCACGACGGACGGGACGAACCCGACGCCCGCGAGCGTCGTGTACTCCAGCCCCATCGCCGTCACGCAGAACACGACCATCCGCGCGCTGGCCGTCGCGACGGGCTTCCAGAACTCGCCGGTCGCGTCGGCGACCTACGTGATCAACGTCAGCCCGACGCAGACCGCGGGCGTCGACTTCAACCCCGCCGCCGGCACGCACCCCAACACGGTGCAGGTCGGGCTCTCCTCGACGGAGCCCGGCGCGACGATCTGCTACACGGTCGACGGCTCGGCGCCCGCGTGCGACGCGACGACCGCCACCTGCAGCGGCACCACGGCGACGTACAACGCGGCGAGCCCGGTCACGGTCTCGGCCTCGAACACGACGATCCGCGCGCTCGCGTGCAAGGTCGGCAAGACGAACTCGAGCGCGTCGGCGGCGACGTACAACTTCAAGGCGGCCGACGCGGAGGCGGATCCGCCCGCGGGGATCGTCCCCACGGGCACCGCGATCGCGCTGAGCTCGGTCACGCAGAGCGCGGTCATCCACTACACGGTCGACGGGAGCGCGCCGACCTGCCTGACCGGTCTCACCCTCGACACGCCGAGCGGCCTGACGGCGCCGATCACCGAGAACACCACGATCCGTACGCTGGTCTGCAAGAACGGCTACGCGACCTCGGAGCCGGGCACCTTCGCGTACGAAGTCCGCGCCGGAGCGCCGACGATCACGCCCGCCGCCGGCCTGAAGAACGACGACATCTCGGTGTCGATCGCGCTCGGCGCGGGCGCCGACTTCGGCTGCTACACCACCAACGGCACGGCGCCGACCTGCGCGGCCGGCGCGGCGGCCTGCGGCAACGGCACGGTATACGCCGGCGCGTTCAACGTGGCGACCGACGGGACGACCGTCCGCGCCGTCAACTGCGGAGCCAAGCACATCAGCTCGGCGCCGTCGGTCGACGCCGCCTACAACTTCCAGGTCGGCACGGTCTCGGTCAACGGGAACACCGCCGACAACTTCATCCAGTCGACGCACGGCGTGAGCACGCCGGTGACGCTCGCCACGCCGAGCACGACGGGCGCGAAGATCTGCTACCGCACGGACGGCGTCGCGCCGACGTGCGCCGCGGATCCTGCCAACCCGACGACCAACGTCCTCTGCGGAGCCGGCAGCTCGACCTACTCGGCGGCGTTCAACGTCACCACGCCGTTCAACGTCAAGGCCGTCGGATGCAAGCCGCGCTACCAGAACAGCATCAGCCGTGACGTGACCTTCGCGGACGCCGCCTCCAGCGTCGTCCTCAACGTCGCGCCTCCGGCGGGCCTCTTCAACAACGACGTCTCCGTCACGCTCGGCGCGCAGCCGGCGGACGCGACCATCTGCTACCAGGCAGGCGCTCAGGTCCTGCCGGATCCGGTCTGCGACGTGGCGACCGGGACGTGCACGACGGGCACGACCTACAACGGTCCGATCCCGATCACGGCCAACGGCACCTGGCTGAAGGCGCGCGCGTGCAAGGTCGGCCTCGCCCAGCAGTCGGCGCTTTCGCAGGGCGAGTACGAGCTCCAGGTCGCGACGCCGACCGCCAGCCAGGGCACCGGCACCTACCCGCCCGGGACGGTGATCACCTTCGCGTCGACCACCGACGGCGAAGAGCTCCGCTACACGACGGGCAACCCGGCGCCGACGCCGAACTGCTCGAGCGGCAACACCAGCGGCTCGTTCACCGTGACCGGCGCGACCGGCAGCTCGACCGAGGTCCGCGTCATCGGGTGCAAGAACGGCTACCAGCCGTCGAGCATCAGCACGTGGACGTACACGACCGGCGAGATCGCGCCGCCCGTCGCGAGCGTCGGCGGCGGCACCTACTACGACACGCGCGTCGTTCGTCTGACGTCGGCCAGCGGCTCCGTCGCCGGCGCCGTCATCTGCTACTCGACCGACGCGACCCCGACGTGCGCCGCGGGCAACAACGTCTGCAACGTCCCCGCCGGCTCGGCGGTTCAGGTCGGGCCCGCCACGGGCGTCGACGTCAACGTCACGGCGACGGGGACGAACCTCCGCGCCATCACGTGCGCGTCGGGGTACAACCCGTCGAGCGCGATCAGCCACACGTACACGCTCAACGTGAGCCCGCTCGAGGTCTCCGTCGCCGGCGGCACGTTCACGCCGGCGCAGGCTCCGGTCGCGGTCACGCTGCGCCAGCAGGATCCGCCGCCGAACCCGGCGTGGGGTCCGAAGACGGCCGACGCGTACATCTGCTACTCCACCGACGGCAGCGCGGTGACGGCGAACAACCCCACGTGCGCGTCGAGCGCGGCGGCTGGGCGGACCTGCGTCCGCGCGGACTCCGTCCCGTTCTCGTTCGCCGAGACCACGCGCCTCCGCTACCGCGGCTGCAAGCCGGGTCTCAACATCACGGGCGCCGGCGACCATACGTACAGCATCAACGCCTACGCGCGCACGATCACCATCGACGGCGTCGTCGACTTCGTCGACGCGGAGAACCTGATCAGCACGAGCGATCCCGCGAACTACCGCGCGTGGGTGTCGTACGACGGCCTGGGCACGCAGGCGAACCCGGGCAACATCTACGTCGGCCTCCAGGGCGTCGGCGTCGGGACGTTCAACGCGGCGAACTACGTGCACTTCTACGTGCGAGGCCGGCCCGGCGTCTCCGCGACCCCCGCGGTCCTCGGAACGACGCCGGACAACCTCGGGATGGGCGAGTTCGGCAACACGGCGCTCCCCACCGACATCACGCACCACGTCTTCTGGCGCACCGACAACGGTCACACCGGCATCCGCTTCTGGAACGGCGCGGCCTGGGCGGTGAGCGGCGCCGCGATCAACGCGGCGTCCGGAGGCGTCGGAGAGACCAGCTACGTCGAGCTCAGCATCTCGCGTAGCTGGTTCACCGCGCCGAACGGCGGCGGCGGCGGGCTCTACAGCCCGACCGACCTCGTCCTCGTCGGCGGCTACAACGCCGGCGGCGCGAACGTCGTCAGCTTCCCCGGACCGAACCTCTGGGGCAACTGGCTCGAGACGCCGTTCAACACGTACGAGAACCCGAACGTGCCGGGGCACATCAAGCCCTGACGCGAACGCGAGCCGAGGCGCCTGCTCTCCGGCAGGCGCCTCGCGCTTCGATCCCGACGAGCCAGGAGGTGCCGCCTCCTGGCTCGTTTCCTTTTGGCGCGGACGCGGGCTCGCGCGGCGCGGGGCGCTCACGGGGCGAGCCCGATTCGGCCTGCCGCGGGTGGTGAGATGCGTTCTAGTCGTCGACGATCGCGAAGCGGAAGCTGGCCGACGCGCCGCCGACGGCTTCGATGAAGCTGTCGAGCTCGTCGTAGAGCACGTTCTGGCAGCCGACGGACCAGGGACCGACGTAGGTGGAGCCGCCGACCTTCGTGCCCGCGGGCGAGAAGCCGTAGTGGATGTAGATCCCGCTGATCCGGTAGCCCCGCTCCTCCGAGAGCGCGCGCTCCGAGGCCGAGAAGTCCCCGTCGCCGCTCAGGTCGCGCCACGCGGGGAGCCCGCCGGCGCCGTCCTCGGTGACGATCTTGAACGCGGCGCGCTCGTGCCCGGGGATGCCGAACGTCACGTCGCCGACCGCGCGGTACACGCCGGGCCGGACGATGCCGAGGTCCTTGCGGCCGTCACCGTCGACGTCGGGCACGACCGAGCTCGCCGGGTTCGGCATCTGCGCGGGCTTCGTCGTGCCGACGAACCGCACGATCGTCTCGTCGGGACGGAGGACCACAAGGCTGTCCTCGTACGTGGTCGATCGGGCGACGCTCCCGCGACGCTTCGCGACGACGGTCGTCTTCCCGGGCTCGATCGCCACGCCGCGCGCCGCGGCCCACGCCTTCTCCGTCTCGTACTCCGACGGCGCCCGGGGCGCGGGCGCGCTCGCGGTCGTGTCGCGTTCGCCGTCGTCGCGCGCCGTCACCGCGCCGCCGCCGGCGTCGTCCGCCGGGACCGTCGTGTCCGTCGTGTCGACGCGCCCGGCCTCGGGTGACGCTCCACACCCCGCGGCGACCACGACGACGCCGATCCGCCGGCCGAACACGCCGAATGCGCTCATGGCTCCCTCTCCCATCGGTCGTTCACGCTACGAGAAGCCGCGCCGCGATGTCATGCGCGAGACGCGCGCGCCCCCGTCGGCCGGCGCGTTTTCAGAATTCGCGACGCGCCGCGCCGCGCGCCGGATCGCGCGACGCCCGCGAGGCGCGTGCGCGGGAGGCCGGATCGCGCGACGGCGCGACGCCCGCGAGGCGCGGCCCGGACGCCCGGGCCGGGTGGGAGGCGCCGACCGGCGGAAGGCTGCGAAGAGGTGCGAGCCATTCGCGCGACAGCCGGTCTCGCGCGGCGCCGAACGCAGGCGGCGACGCTATCCTCGGACGATGGGCACCGCGAGGGCGTGGGTGGTTCTCGTGTCGGGCGCGCTCGCGATCGGCGCGTGCGGCGACGCGTCGTCCGGAGGCGGGGACGGCGGCCCCGACGGCAACGGCGGCGGCGCGAGCAGCGGCGGCTCCTCCGTCGACGGCTCCTCCGGCGGAGGCGCGCCGCCGCTGCCGACGAGCCCGGAGGACGGGCCGCCGGCGGGCAACCCCGACGGGAAGTGCGCCGTGCCGGCGGAGGCGCAAGCCGAGGACGTCTCGAACCCGCGCACCGTCGTCGGCGCGGGCACGCCGGAGAGCTGCACGGGCGACGCGTTCGTCGCGGCCGTCGCGGCCGGCGGCGTGATCACGTTCGATTGCGGGCCCGCGCCGGCGACGATCACGTTGACGAAGACGGCCAAGGTCTTCAACGACAAGGGGCCGAAGATCGTGATCGACGGCGGCGGAAAGATCACGCTCGACGGCGGCGGGAAGGTCCGGATCCTCTATCAGAACGTCTGCGATCAGGCGCAGGTCTGGACCTCGGCCGACTGCAACAACCAGCCGGACCCGGTGCTCTCGCTCCAGAACCTCACCTTCGTCGGAGGCAACGCCAAGGGGCTCGAGACGGGCGACAACGACGGCGGCGGCGGCGCGGTCTACGTGCGCGGCGGGCGCCTCAAGATCATCAACTCGCGCTTCTTCGGCAACGTCTGCGACGACCTCGGCTCGGACGTCGGCGGCGGCGCGGTCCGCGTGCTCCAGCACGTCGCCGGCGGGAGCGTCTCGCGACCGACGTACATCGTGAACAGCACGTTCGGCGGAAAGGCCGGCTTCGGGAACACGTGCGCGAACGGCGGCGCCGTCAGCAGCATCGGGGTCTCGTACACCATCCTCAACAGCCACCTGTCCGACAACAAGGCGATCGGCCACGGCGCGAACGACGGCGAGGGCGGCAACGGCGGCGCCATCTACAACGACGGCAACACGTTCGACCTCGAGGTCTGCGGCAGCGTCATCGAGGACAACAAGGCGAACGAGGGCGGCAGCGCCATCTTCTACGTGAGCAACGACCGGAGCGGGATGCTCTTCATCAAGGACTCGACGCTCCGCCGAAACCCGCGCGGCACGTTCGAGACCGAGAACCTCCCCGGCCTCTTCGTCCTCGCGAAGACCGCGCCCCAGATCGAAAACTCGACGATCGAACGTTGAGGCGCGACCGAGCCCCTCCGTTCCTGGAACGGGCCGAGGAGCGCGGCGCTCGCGCTACTCGAACTCGACGACGGCGGAGCGAACGTGCCCGTCGCCGTAGAGCTCGATGTCGTTCCATCCCCCGCCGAGGTAGTGCCCGTAGTGCTCCTGGCCGTTGCCGTCGTTCGGCTCCCCGTCCTGCCAGCGCGTGTACGCCCAGGGCTCGCCGGTGACCCACGCCCAGCCGCCCGCGGGCTCCAGCCCTCCGTCGCCAGCCGGCTGATACGCGCCGATCCACGGACCGTAGTGGTCATTGAACGCGGTCGGGACGTCGCCGAGCAAGGCCGAGACGAACGCGTCTTCGCCCGCCGAGGTGATCGTCGCGAGGTGACCGCCGGCCTTCACGGCGTCGTCCTTCGCCGCCTCCCACGACACGTCGCGCAGGTAGACGCGCACGAGGTAGCGGTGGCCGTTCTGCGACCAGACGACCCCCTCGACGCCGGCGTCGGCTCCGACGTCGTCCCCGGCGTCCCCGCTCCCCGCGTCGCGCGCGCCGTCCTCGGCGAACGCCCCGTCCGCGCTCGGGGCGCCCGCCGCGTCGCCTGCGTCCACGTCGTCCGGACCGGACAACCCGGACGTCGAGACCAGAAGCGTGCAGCCGCCGAGCCCCACCACCGCGCAGGTGAACCCCAGGGCCGCGCGCAGGGACATCTCGGCGATTCTAACCCGAGCGCCAGGATCCCCCAACGACCGCCATCGACGCGCGAGCTCCGTCCGGCTCGCGCGCCCGAAGGCCCGACAAAATGAGGCGAGCGCCGCGATCCGAAGATCGACGGCGCTCGCGCGACGGCGGCCCCGTCCGGGGCTCGCCTCGTCGCACCGAACGTCAGACGCGACGGCGCTTCGGCGGGCGGCAGCCGTTGTGCGGGACCGGCGTGACGTCGCGGATGAGCGTCACCTTGAAGCCCGCCGTCTGGAGCGCGCGGAGGGCGCTCTCACGACCGGCGCCGGGGCCCTTCACGAAGACGGCGACCGAACGCATGCCGTGCTCCATCGCCTTGCGGCAGGCCTCTTCGGCCGCGAGCTGCGCGGCGAACGGGGTCGACTTGCGCGAGCCCTTGAAGCCGCGCGCGCCGGCGCTCGACCACGCCACGGTGTTGCCGTTGACGTCCGTGATCGTGACGACGGTGTTGTTGAACGTCGACTGGATGCAGGCGATCCCGGTCGAGATGTTCTTCTTGACCTTCTTCTTGCCGGGCTTGCCCTTGGCTCCGCCGCTCGTCTGGGTCTTCGTGCTTGCCATGATCTTCCGTTACTCCGAGAGCTCTAGACCTGCGCTCACCCAGGCTTGCGCGGACCGCCGCGCGAGAGGATGCCCTTACGCGGCCCCTTGCGGGTACGCGCGTTCGTGTGCGTACGCTGCCCGTTGACGGGGAGGCCGCGGCGGTGACGGAGGCCGCGGTAGCAGCCGAGGTCCATCAGGCGCTTGATGTTCATCTGCACTTCGCGGCGGAGGTCACCCTCGACGCGGTACTCGGTCTCGAGCAGCTCGCGGATGCGCTTGATCTCACCCTCGGTCAGCTCCTCGGTCTTCTTCTCCGGGGGGATGTTCGCGCGCTTGCAGATCTCTTTCGCGAGCGTGCGACCCACGCCGTAGAGGTACGGGAGCGCGTAAGCGACTTGCTTGTGACGGGGGAGGTCGACGCCTGCGATACGAGCCATGACGATTCTCTTCCTTAGCCCTGGCGCTGCTTGTGGCGCGGGTTCTCACAGATGATGCGCACGACGTTCTTGCGCCGCACGACCTTGCACTTGTCGCAAACCTTCTTGACGGACGGACGGACCTTCATTGCTTGGCTCCGATGGGGAAGTAAGGGGTCGGCTGGTCTGTCGAGTGAACGTGCGATTCCGTCGGCTACTTGTGACGGTAGGTGATGCGGCCGCGGCTCGGGTCGTACGGGCTCACCTCGACGGTGACCCGGTCGCCAGGGAGGATGCGGATGTAGAACTGCCGCATACGCCCGCTGATCGTCGCGAGGACGACCAGTCCGTTGTCGCACTTCACGCGGAACATCGCGTTCGGCAGCGCCTCCTGAACGACACCATCGAACTCGAGCTTGTCGCCCTTCGGCTCTTTCCGCTCACGACGCTCACTCATCAACGATCCCTTCGCCTCTCCTTGAATCTTGGGTTCTTCGAACCCGATGTTACTTCCGCTTCTCGATCGCAGCGAGGACCCGCTGCGTCACCTCTGCCACCTCGCCGACTCCGTCCACCCTCTCGAGCATCCCGGCCTTCTCGTAGAAGGGCAGGAGGTCGGCCGTCATCCGCTCGTACACGTCGATTCGGTTTCGAACCTTGTCTTCGTGGTCGTCCGCCCGGTGCTCCAGATCCGCGTCCGGGGGGGGCGGTTTATACTTCAAGTGGTAAATCTGTCCAGTGCGTTTGTCCGTCCGACGGAGCACCGCTCGTTCCATGAGCAGGTTCTTGTCGACCGTGAGGGCGATGACGCCGTTCAGCCGCTGTCCCTTGCTCGCGAGCAGCTCGCCGAGCGCCTCGGCCTGAGGGACCGTCCGCGGGAAGCCGTCGAGGAGGAAGCCGCTCACGGCGTCCGGCTCCTCGATGCGCCGCCGGATCAGGTCGATGACGACCTCGTCGGGGACGAGCCCGCCGGCGTCCATCTTCTGGATCAGCTCCGCCGGCAGCCGCCCTTCCTTCTTGGCGGCGCGGAGCATGTCGCCCGTCGAGACCTGCGGGATCCCGTACTTGTCGCAGATGACCTTCGCCTGGGTGCCCTTACCGGCGCCAGGCGGGCCCACGAAGATGAGCCTCATCGTCCCCTCCCCGAGATCGTCGAAGCCTGACGGATCATCACGCCAGGTCCCTTCGACCACGAATGCGCGTCGCCCGCCCGCCGCCGCCCGAGAGGCCCTCGTAGTTGCGCGTGATGAGGTGAGCCTCGATCTGCGCCACCGTGTCGAGCGCGACGCCGACGACGATCATGACGGAGGTGCCGCCCCAGCGGAACGGGACCTTGAAGTACTCGCTGATGACCGTCGGGACGACGCACACCGCGGCGACGTAGAGCGCGCCGCCGAGGGTGATCCGCGTCAACACCTTGTCGATGTACTCCGCGGTCTGCTTGCCCTGGCGGATCGACGGGATGAACGCCTGCTGCTTCTTCAGGTTGTCCGCGACGTCGACCGCCTGGAACGTGACGGCGGTGTAGAAGAAGCAGAAGAAGATGATCAGCGCGACGTAGATGACGTTGAAGAGCCAGTCGCCGCGCTCGAGGCTCTGCTGGAGCTGCGCCATCCCCGGGATCTTGAAGTTCGCCAGGGTCGCCGGGAACATCAGGAGCGAGCTCGCGAAGATCGGGGGGATCGTGCCGGCCGTGTTCACCTTGAGCGGGAGGTGCGCCGTCTGCCCGCCGTAGACGCGCCGCCCGACGGTCCTGCGCGCGTAGTAGATCGGGATGCGCCTCTGCCCGCGCTCGAAGAAGACGATCGTGGCGACCGTGAGGAGGACGATCGCGCCCACCGCGAACAGGTTCAGCGGCTGGATCGAGCCCTTGTGGGTCTGGAAGTAGCCGATGACGCCGCCGGGGATGTCCGTCACGATGCCGGCGAAGATGAGGAGCGAGATGCCGTTGCCGATCCCGCGCTCGGTGATCTGCTCACCGATCCACATGATGAAGCAGGTGCCCGTCGTGAGCGTCAGCATCGTCATGAGGCGGAAGCCCCAGCCCGCGTGGGTGACGACGTCGCCCGTGGCGCCGACGGTGTCCTGGTTGTTCAAAGCTTCGAGGCTCATCGCGATGCCGAAGCTCTGGAACAGCGCCAGCACGATCGTGCCGTAGCGCGTGTACTGGTTGATCTTCCGCTGGCCCTGCTCGCCCTCCTTGCGGAGCTCGTCGAGCGGCTTGAAGACCATCGTCAAGAGCTGGAGCACGATGCTCGCGCTGACGTACGGCATGATGCCGATCGCGAAGATCGAGAGGTTCGAGAGCGCGCCGCCCGAGAACATGTTGAAGAAGCCGAGGAGGCCTCCTCCCTGCTTGTTCACGACGGCCTTCATCACGTTCCGGTCGACGCCGGGGATCGTGACGAACGCTCCGATGCGGTAGACGGCGAGCATCGCGAGCGTGAACAGCACTCGGCGCCGGAGCTCCGGCACCTTGTTGATGTTCGCGAAGCCGGCGAGGACGCTCATCGTGGGGGGGTCCTTGGCGAAGCGCCGGTCACTCGGAGGCCGCCGCGGCCTGCGCCGTCGCGACCAGGACGGCCTTTCCGCCGGCCTTGGCGATCTTCTCCTGCGCGGACTTGGAGAAGGAGTGCGCCGTGATGGTGATCTTCTTGGTGAGCTCGCCGTTGCCGAGGATCTTGATGCGGTCGATCTGGCCCTTCACGAGGCCGCGGTCGCGCAGCGCGCGCTCGTCGACGTTCGCGCCGGCGTCGAACGACTCGAGCTGACCGACGTTGATCTCGGCGACGACCGCCTTGTCGTGCTTCGTGAAGCCGCGCTTCGGGAGGCGGCGCGCGAGCGGGGTCTGGCCGCCTTCGAACGAGGGCTTGAAGGTGGCGCGGCGGGCGTACTGGCCCTTCTGACCGCGGCCGGCCGTCTTGCCCAGGCCGGAGCCGACGCCGCGGCCCTTCCGGAGCTTCTTCTCGGTCGCGCCTTCCGGCTTCGCGAGCTTGCTGAGGGTGTCGGCCATGACTCAGATCTCCTCGACGGTGACGAGGTGGAGGACCTTCTTGATCGCGCCGCGGAACGAGGGCGTGTTCGCCACTTCGACCGTCTTGCCGATGCGGCCGAGGCCGAGGCCCTTGAGGTTCAGGCGAAAGCGCCAGTCGACGCCGATGCAGCTCTTGATCTGCTTGATACGGAGCTTCTGCTTCATGACGCTGCCTCAGCCTTCGCCGCGCCGGCGGCCGACTTCTTCTTGGTGCTTGGAGCAATCAGGTCGGCGGTTTGCTTCCTGCGCTTGCTCGCGACCTGGTCGAGGCTCTTGAGCTGGCGGAGCGCCTGGAGCGTGGCGCGCACGACGTTGTGCGGGTTCGCGCTGCCGATGCACTTCGTGAGGATGTCGTGGATGCCGGCCGACTCGACGACGGCGCGGACCGCACCGCCGGCGATGACGCCCGTCCCCTGCGACGCCGGGCGGAGGAACACGCGGCCGGCGCCGAAGTGTCCGTGGGCCTCGTGCGGGATCGTCACGCCCTCGAGCGGGACCTTGAACAGGTTCTTGCGAGCCTGGTCGTTGCCCTTGCGGATGGCCTCCGGGACCTCGTTCGCCTTGCCGAGGCCGACACCCACGTGACCGCTCTCGTCGCCGACGACGACGAGCGCCGCGAACGAGAAGCGCCGGCCGCCCTTGACGACCTTGGCGACGCGGTTGATGTGGATGATGCGCTCCTTGAGCTTCTCTTCGTCAATCTGCTCGATGGCCATCGTTTGCTCGATTCTCTGAATCTATCTGCTGAATCAATCTGCCAGTGTCAGCCCGGAGACGGCGCGGTGCGCCCTCTCAGAACTCGAGGCCACCCTCGCGCGCGCCCTCGGCGAGGGCCTTGATGCGGCCGTGGTAGAGGTAGCCGTTGCGATCGAAGACGATCTTCGTGATGCCCTTGGCCTTGAGCTGGGCGGCGATGGTCTTGCCGACGAGCGTGGCCGCGTCGGTCTTCTTCGAGTCGCCCGCCTGCGGCTTCACGTCCTTGGCGAGCGTCGAGGAGTGCGCGATCGTCTTGCCCGCGACGTCGTCGACGACCTGCGCGTAGATGTGCTTGAGGCTGCGGAACACGGAGAGGCGCGGGCGCTCCTCGGTGCCGCTGATCTTGCGGCGGATGCGAAGCTTGCGGCGCTCGCGACCCTGAATCTGCATCGACATGACGTGCCTTACTTTCCGCCCTTCGAGGCGGCCTTGCCGGCCTTCTCGCGGACCTTCTCGCCGTCGTAACGAACGCCCTTCCCGCCGTACGGCTCCGGGGGCCGGAAGCCGCGGATCTTCGCCGCCGTCTGGCCCATCTTCTCCTTGTCGGCGCCCGTGAGGATCACGACGGTGCCCTTGGAGTCGGCGGGGACGGTGACGGTGATCCCGTCGGGGATCGGGAAGTTGATCGGGTGAGAGAAGCCGAGCGCGAGGTTCAGGATCTTGCCCTTGACCTCGGCGCGGTAGCCCGTGCCGACCAGCTTGAGCGTGCGGGTGTAGCCGTTGGCCGCCCCGTCGACCATCCCGTTGAGGATCGAGCGCGCGAGGCCCTGGAAGCGGGCGCCGTCGCGGCCGTCGACGGTCGGGACGACGAAGACGTCGTTGCCCTCGGTCTTCACCTGGACGTTCGGGGTCATCGGGCGCGAGAGCTGCCCCTTCGGCCCCTTGACCTCGAACTTGCCGTTCGCGGCGCTGACCGTGACGCCCTTGGGGAGCGAGATCGGACGCTTGCCGACGCGCGACTGACGGCTCGGGGCGGCTCCGGTTTGTGCGGTGTTGCTCATCGGATCACCAGACCTCGCAGAGGAGCTCGCCGCCGACCTTCTGCTCGCGCGCCTGACGGTCCGTCATGACGCCGCGGGAGGTCGACAGGATCGAGATGCCCATGCCGCTGCGGACGCGCGGGATGCGGTCGTGGCGGACGTAGACACGACGGCCGGGGGCGGACACGCGACGAACGCCGTCGATCGCGCTGTCCTTGCCGCGCCCGTAGCGGAGCACGAGGGTGAGGGTCTTCTTGCCCTCGCCGTCGCTCTCGCGGACGTCGTCGACGTAGCCCTCGGACTTGAGGACGTCGGCGATGTGCTTCTTGAGGTTCGAGTGCGGCATCTCCACGCGATCGTGACGGGCGAGAGCGCCGTTACGGATGCGGGCGAGCATGTCGGAAACGGGATCGGTCATCATGTTGGTAGCTTCCCGAGCGCAGAGGGCTCTTTCACCAGCTCGCCTTGATCACACCGGGGATTTCACCGCGAAGCGCGAACAGCCGCAGGCAAACGCGGCACAGCTCGAACTTGCGGTAGTAGGCACGACCACGACCGCAGACCTTGCAGCGGTTACGGTGACGCACCTCGAACTTCGGGGGGCGATTGAGCTTCGCAAACTGACACGCACGCGCCATCTTCGTCTTCCTTCTTAGTCGCTCAGGCCGCTCGGAACGGCATTCCCATGGCCTGGAGGAGCGCGCGCCCCTCTTCGTCGGTCTGCGCCGAGGTCACGAAGGAGATGTTGAGCCCCTTGATGACGTCGATGCGGTCGTAGTCGATCTCGGGGAAGATGATCTGCTCCTTCAACCCGAGCGTGTAGTTGCCCTTGCCGTCGAACGCGCGACGGGAGACGCCGCGGAAGTCACGCGTACGCGGGAGCGCGACGGAGACCAGACGGTCGAGGAACTCCCACATCTTCTCGCGGCGGAGCGTGACCATCGCGCCGATCGGGATGCCCTCGCGGAGCTTGAAGCTCGCGATCGCCTTCTTGGCGCGCGTCACCACCGGCTTCTGCCCCGTGAACGCCTGGAGCTCGTCGACCGCGGAGTCGATGATCTTCGGGTTCGTCACGGCCTGCCCGAGGCCCATGTTGACGACGATCTTCTCGAGCTTCGGAACCTGCATCGGGTTCTTGTACGAGAACTGCTTCTGAAGGGCGGGCACCGCCTCCTTCGTGTACTTCTCCGCGAACCGAGCCGGGACGGCCTGGGTGTTGGAGGTACCGCTCGGCGCGATCGCAGCGCGGCTCCCGCCGCCTCCGTCGCCCTTGCCCTTCTTCTGCTTCTTCTCTTTCTTCTCGTCAGCCATGGCTTCCTCGGCTCGATAGACTCTTGTGGCGTCCGGGCGGCTCAGGTGGCCGCGGCGCTCGCCTTGCGCGGTGACGGGATCTCCTCGCCGCTCTTCACGGCGACGCGGACCTTCACGCCCTTGTCGTCGGTCTTGACGCGGACACGCGTCCCCTTGCCCGTCTTCGGGTCGACGAGCATCACGTTCGACGCCGCGAACGGCTGCTCGCGCTCGAGGATGCCGCCCTGCTGCATGCGCGGGTTCGGCTTCATGTGGCGCTTCACGAGGTTCACACCCTCGACGAGGACGCGGTCGGTCTCCTTGAAGAGACGCATGACCTTGCCCTTCTTGCCCTTGTCCTTGCCCGTGATGACGATGACCTCGTCACCCTTCTGGAGTCGCTGCAGGCTCATCACAGCACCTCGGGTGCGAGCGAGATGATCTTCATGAACTTCTTGCCGCGGAGCTCGCGGGCGACCGGTCCGAAGATGCGGGTGCCGATCGGCTCGAGCTGCGGGTTGATGAGGACGGCGCTGTTCTCGTCGAAGCGGATCGAGCTGCCGTCGGGGCGGGACGTGTCGTCCTTCACGCGGACGACGACCGCCTTCGCGGTGTCCCCCTTCTTCACCTTGGTGTTCGGCATCGCCTCCTTGATGGAGACGACGATGATGTCGCCGAGGCGCGCGTACCGGCGGCGCGAGCCGCCGAGGACCTTCACGCACTGCACACGCTTCGCGCCGGAGTTGTCCGCGACCTCCAGGACTGTACGCATCTGGATCATGGCGACCTCTACTCCTCCACGAACTTCTTCACGAGGCGCACCACGATGAAGCGCTTGTCGCGCGAGATCGGGCGGTGCTCCTGGATCTCGACCTGGTCGCCGACCTTGTACTGGTTGGTCTCGTCGTGCGCCTTGTAGCGGGTGCGGCTGCGGACGTACTTGCCGTAGAGCCGGTCGCGCGAAGACGTGACGCACTCGACGACGACGGTCTTCGCCATCTTCGCCTTGATGACCTTGCCGACCATCTTGCGGCGGAAGCCGTGCGCGGCCTTCTCGACCGCGAGCGTCCTCGTGCTCTTCTCGGCTGCGGGGACCGCAGCGGCTGCTTTCTCTTTCGCCATGGCTTCTACTTCGCCTCGTCCTTCTTGGTGGAGTCGCCGGCTGCGCGCTGAGCGAGGATCGTCTTGACGCGCGCGAGGTCGCGCTTCGTCTTGCCGATCACGCTCGTGTCGTCGAGGCGGTTCGTGAAGTTCTTGAACCGGTTCTGGAACGTGTCCCTCGTCAGGCTCTTCTCGAGCTCGCGGAGGTCTTCCACGCTGCGCTCACGCAAGTCCTTCGCTTTCATCACTGAATGCTCCCGCGGATGAGGAACTTGTAACCGAGGGGCAGCTTGTGACCCGCGAGACGGAACGCTTCACGCGCCGTCTTCTCGTCGACGCCCGAGATCTCGTACATCACGCGGCCCGGCAGGATGTCGGCCGCCCACTCTTCCACGCCGCCCTTGCCGCCGCCCATGCGGACCTCGAGCGGCTTCTTCGTGACGGGGCGGTGCGGGAAGATCCGGATCCAGAGCTTGCCGACGCGCTTCACGTGGCGCGTGATCGCCATACGCGCGGCCTCGATCTGGCGCGCCGTGAGGCGGCCCGGCTCGACGGCCTGCATGGCGAAGTCGCCGAAGGAAACGTCGGAGCCACGGTAGGCCGTGCCCCTGTTGTTGCCCTTCTGCATCTTGCGGAACTTGGTTCGCTTCGGAGAAAGCATGATCGTTCTCTCTTAACCTGAGGCCTCAGCCTGCGATCTGCGGGCGGCGCTGGCGGCGAGCGAGGACCTCGCCCTTGAAGACCCAGCACTTGATGCCGATGATGCCGTACTTGGTACGGGCCTCGTGCTGGCCGAACTCGATGTCGGCGCGGAGGGTGTGGAGCGGGACCCGACCCTCGCGGTAGGTCTCGACGCGGCTCATCTCGCTCCCGCCGAGGCGGCCGGAGCAGCGGATGCGGATGCCCTTGGCGCCGAACTTCATCGCCGTCGAGAGGGCCTTCTTCATCGCGCGGCGGAAGGCGACGCGGCGCTCGAGCTGCATGCCGACGTTCTCGGCGACGAGCTGCGCGGAGGTCTCCGCCTTGCGGATCTCCTGCACGTCGATGAAGACCTCGTTCTCCGTGAACGACTGGACGCCGGGGAACTTGGTCTCACCCTTGGCGGCGGTCTTCAGGTTGCCGATCTTGAGGATCTCGATCCCCTTGCCGCCCTTGCCGATGACCATGCCCGGGCGCGCCGTGTAGACGATGACCTTGGCCTTGTTCGCGGCGCGCTCGACCTCGACGGACGCGATGTTCGCGTTCATGAGGTACTCCTTGACGGCGCGCTTGATGCGCATGTCCTCGTGGAGCCACTTCGCGTAGTTCTTGTCCTCGAACCACTTGCTGTTCCACGTCTTGATGACGCCGAGGCGGAAGCCGTACGGATGAACTTTCTGTCCCATCGTTTCTCTGGTCCTTGAGGGGGCTACCGCGCCTCAGCGCTGGCCGAGGTGGATCGTGATGTGGCTCATGCCCTTCTGGATCCGCGTCGCGCGGCCCATGGCGCGCGGGCGCCAGCGGCGCATGTGCTTGTTGGGAGCCTTGTCGACGAAGGCCGTCTCGACGAAGAGCGCGTCGAGATCGACGCCGGGGCTCGTCGTCCGGGCGTTCGCGACGGCGCTCTCGATGAGCTTCTTCAGCACCGGCGCGCCAGCCTTCTTCGTGAACTCGAGGAGCTGCAGCGCCTCGCCGGCCTGACGGCCGCGCACGAGATCGACCATGACACGAGCCTTACGGGGGCTCAGCCGCGCGAAGCGGGCGATCGCCTTCGAAACCATGATCCCAGACCTTCCGCCGGCGACGACGCCGGACTCGCTAGTCCCGCCTCGAGCCGCCGTCGTACCGTCGGGGCGCGGATTCCTCGCTTTCGCGAGGGTCTCTGCGCGGTTCCCGAGGGCCGTTACGGCCGTCTAGAGGCTGGAGAATGCTCGAGTTTCCTCGAACCTTCCCACCCCGGCTGGGGGAGGAAGGACGCGCACTCTACCGAAAAGCGGGCCTTTAGCAAGCGCCGAGAGGTGGAATCGACGCGCACCCTGTGCGCCTCGTCCTCGCCCTCGCCTCGGACCGCCGGCGGGTGAGCCCAAAGCTCATCTCTTTCCGGCAGGTTGCGGTCGGAGGGCGATCCGTCAGCGCGCCGCGGCGATGAAGCGGCGGACCAGCTCGTTGAAGACCGGCGCCGCCTCGAGGCTCACGTGATGCCCGACCCCCTGGATGATCTCGCGCCGCGCCTTCGGCATCGCCTTGGCGTAGGCCTCCGCCATGAGCATGAAGCTCGGGAGGTCCTGCTCGCCCGAGACGATCAGCGTGGGCGCCGTGAGCTCCTTCAAGCGAGGGATGGGGTCCGGCTCGCTCCAGGTGGAGCTGACCTTGCCCGTCCAGTGCCCGCCGCCGTAGTCGAGGACGATCTGGCGGACCTCCTCGAAGAGATCCTCGTCGTGGCGAAGCGTCTCGAAGAGCGCGTCGTCGAGCCAGACCTCCGCTGCGGTCGTGCGGTCGCCCTCGTTCGCGAGCGAGACGCACCGCTGCCAGGAGTCGATGCCCATGCGGCGCCCGAGGAGCATCGGCGCGGCGAGGACGAGCGACGCGACGCGCTCGGGGTGCTGGAACGCGTAGTCCACGGCGACCGCAGCGCCGTAGGAGCTCGCGACGAGGTGAGCGCGAGTCACCTTCGCGACGTCCATCGCCCGCCCGATCTCCTTGGCCGGCTCGACCTCGCCGACCTCGCGCGCCTGCGGGCCGAACCCCGGGAGATCGACGAGCAAGACGCGGTGATCGGCGCCGAACGCCTCGACCTGACGCCGCCACATCCGCGCGTCGAGCGCGAACCCGTGGAGCATCACGATGACGGGGGATTGCTCACCTGCTCGAGTCGCTTGACGCCCAACCGTCATCCCTCCCCGCTTATAGTGGTCCTTGCGCGTCACCGGAAGGGGCCTCGTGGCCGCGTCGAGCGCAAAAGGACGGCCGGGCGCCCCCGAGCCCCGCTCGCGCCTTCACCACCGGACCGGGCGGGACCGCGTCAACGGTGCTAAAAAATGAGCCGTGAGGGGCACGGCGCGGCTTCGTCTCATGCTCGTCCTCGGCGCTGCGTCGGCCGCGCTCCTGGCGTGCAACGCCATCGTCGGCGTGGAGGACGTGACGCTGCGCACGCGCGACGCGGGCAGGACGCCGAGGGACGTCGAGGAGGACCCCGAGCCGGACGACGATCCGCCGGACGTCGAGGCGCCCGCGGAGGACCGAGGCGAGCTCGCGCTGGGGTTCAACCACGCGTGCGGGCGCCTCCCCGACGGGACCGTCCGCTGCTGGGGCGACAACGGCGCAGGTCAGGTCGGCGACGGCGTCCCGTTCGACGGCAGCCGGCCCAACGTGCTCACCCCGCAGCGCGTCCCGGGCATCGACGACGCGGTCGCGATCGCCTCGGGCGTCTCGCACACCTGCGTCGTGCACCGGCCGGGCACCGTGTCGTGCTGGGGGAGCAACCTCTTCGGCCAGCTCGGCGACGGCACCGAGCAGCGCTCCTCCAAGCCGGTGAAGGTCCTCGGGCTCCAGGACGCGACGCAGCTCGCCGGCGGAACGAGCTTCACGTGCGCGGTGCGCAGGGACAAGACCGTCGCCTGCTGGGGCGCGAACTACTCCGGGCAGCTCGGCGACGGGCTCAAGGACGACCGGACGACCGCCGCGCCGGTCCAGGGCCTCACCGGCGCCGTCTCCGTCGCCGCAGCGACCGATCACGCGTGCGCGGTGCTCGAGACGGGAGAGGTGACGTGCTGGGGCGGCAACAGCGAGGGCCAGCTCGGGATCGGGTCGACCACCGAGAGCCTCACCCCCGCCAAGCTCACGGCGCTCTCGGACATCGCGCAGGTCGCCGCGGCCGCGCGCTTCTCGTGCGCGCGACAGCGATCGGGTCGCGTCTATTGCTGGGGGAAGAACGAGTACGGCCAGCTCGGCAACGGCAGCCCGACCGCGGCGCCGAACCCGTCGCCGATCCTCGTGCCTTCCGTCGGAGACGCGACCTTCATCTGGACGGGCATCGACCACGCGTGCGCCGTCCGCGCGAACGGCAAGATCGCCTGCTGGGGCTCGGCCGATCAAGGGCAGCTCGGCAAAGGCGCGGTCTCTCCCGACGAAGCCGTCGCGACGCCGGTCACCGTCCTGGGCGCGCCCACCGCGATCGGCGTGTGGACCGGCGGCAACCGCTCGTGCTCGATCTCGGACGACGGCCGCGCGTACTGCTGGGGCACGAACCTGCTCGGACAGCTCGGCAACGGGACGACGGAGACCGCGCTCACCGCGGTCCCGGTCAAGGGCTTCCCCTGAGCCCGAGCCGCCGAGCCGGGCCGTAGACGCGCATGAACCTTGCGGCGAGGGTCGGCTCATGGACGACAAGCCTTCCCTCCCCCACGTCCCGACAGGAACCGACGACCTCGCTGAGCTCGCGGCGGCGGCCCGGCGATGTCAGGCCTGTGACCTGTACCGGCGCGCCACACAGGTCGTCTTCGGCGAAGGCCCCACACCCGCGCCGATGATGCTCATCGGAGAGCAGCCCGGCGATCGGGAGGACCTCAACGGTCGGCCTTTCGTCGGCCCCGCGGGAGAGCTCCTCGACGACGCGCTCGACGCGGCTGAGATCCCGCGCGAGCAGGTCTACGTGACCAACGCCGTCAAGCACTTCAAGTGGGAGCCGCGAGGGAAGCGCCGCCTGCACATGAAGCCGACCACGTCCGAGGTCAACGCGTGCCGCAGGTGGCTCGAGGCCGAGATCGCCGCCGTGCGGCCCGAGGTCATCGTCTGCCTCGGCGCGACGGCGGCTCAGGTCTTCTTCGGTCGAGCCTTCCGGCTCACGCGGAGCCGAGGCGTGCTCGAGGACGGCGCCCCGTGGGCGACGCGCATCCTCGCCACGTTCCACCCGTCGGCGCTCTTGCGGATGAAGGGCAACGACGAGGGCGAGTACACGCGCGTCCGTCGCGCCTTCACGCTCGACCTCGCGGAGGCGGCGTCCGCGGTGAGCTTCCGCTCCACGCGCGTGCGCTACCGGGGAGCGCGGCCGTCCGTCTCGGCGTGACGACGACGCGGGCTCAGCGGAGGACGATCGTGCGCGGCGGCGACACGGTCATCGGCCGGTTGCGCCGGGCGTCCAGGCCCGCGAGCTGCTCGGCGAAGCGCGCCGTCGGGTAGCTCCGCACGGTCCAGACGTGCTCCCCGATCGGAGCGGCCAGCCCGAGCGTCGTGACGTCGGGCAGCGCCGCCTCGCGCTGCCCCGCGACGATCCGGATCGTCGGCCCGCCCGCCGCCGGCGCGAGGACGTGCTCGAAGACGCCGTCGCCGTCGACCAGCAGCGACTCCCCGACGCCGCGGGCCTCGCCGCCCCGCGGAGACAGGACCGCGGGCGGCGACGGGAGCTCGATCTCGGTCGTCGGGAGCAGCACGTCGAACGCGATCTCGCCTGTGTCGAGCGAGGCCCCGTCCTTCGTCGCGCGGCCGCGATACGTGTATCCTGCGTTGGGGATGATCGGCAGGCTCGCCGAGCCTCCGGCCGGGATCGACGCGAGCGCGCCGCCGCTCGTGCGCGAGAAGCTGAAGCCCACGTCGATCGTGACCGGCGAGGCCCCCGCCGGCGCCTTCGCGGTGAGCGTCGGCTCGACGAAGAACGGGATCGGCTGGAGCGGGATCGTCGCGAAGCGCGCGACCCCGGCGTCGGCCCGCACCGAGACGGTGCCGTACGCCGTCGCCTTCGCGAGCCCGCCGGCGGTCTCGTACTCGACGACGTGGAGCGTCGTCGGCGCGGCGTACGAGCCGCTGAGCACGGTGAGCCCCGTCGCGAGGTCCCCGGTCACGCCCTGGATCCCGACGCCGCTCGCGAAGAACGCGAGCGAGCGGCCCTCGGGCACGGCGCGATCGAGCGCGACGTCGACGCGCGCGGTGAAGGCGCGCGCGGCCGCGAGCGGTCCCTCGAGGGAGGGCTCGACGTAGCGCCCGGCGAGCCCGCGGAAGACCAGCACGTCGGCGTCGGGCGTCCCCGGGCGATCGAGCTTCACGAGCAGGTCGTAGCGGAGGGACACCGTGAGCAGGCCGTTGAACACGCCGGCGGCGTTCGTCACCGTGGTCGCCGGCGCCGCGGCCCTGCCGGAGGCGAACTCCGGCGACGGCTCCGCCCGCACCATCGCGCCGCCGACGACGTCCTCGCCCCGGCGAACGACGCCGAACAGCTCCCGCGCGCGCGCGTGCTCCGCGGGGAAGACCGAGGCGGGGCACCGGTCGCGGCGGCTCCCCGGCGCGAGCTCGGCGTCGACGGTGCAGTCCTCGAACGCGGAGGTGCTGTCGCAGCCGGCGAGCGCGGCGATCGGGAGAGCGAGGAGAGCGAGCGTCCGGGCCAGCGTCGACACGGCGCCGGTACGCTACCACGTCCGCGGCGCCGCACGCGCGCGGCGTGCCGGCCCCGGCGCTCGGCGCGGCCGCACGTCAACGCGCGCGGTTGAGCGAGGCGGGCGGCTTCGCCTCGGAGACCGCGACGTGGCGGTCTCGGCCGGCCTCCTTCGCCTCGTAGAGGGCGCGGTCGGCGAGCTCGACGACCTCCTCGACGGTCCACGCGCCGGCCACCGTGGCGACGCCGGCGCTCAGCGTGACGACGCCGTGGCCGTCGTTGCCCTCGTGCTCGAACCCGAGCTCGCGCACGGACGCGCGCAGTCGCTCGACCAGCTTCGCGGCGCCGTCCTCGGCGGTCTCCGGGAGCACCAGCGCGAACTCCTCGCCGCCGTAGCGCGCCGCGAGGTCGGCGGGCCGCCGGACGATCCCGTCGAGCGCGCGCGCGACCTCGACGAGGCACGTGTCCCCCCGCGGGTGACCGTAGCGGTCGTTGTAGCGCTTGAACTGATCGACGTCGCACAGCACCAGCGTCAGGGGCTCGCCGCTCCGCGCGGCGCGGGCGAGCTCGGCGGCGAGGTGCTCGTCGAAGCGCCGGCGGTTCGCGAGGCCGGTCAGCGCGTCGGTCGTCGCGAGGCGCTCGAGCTTGTTCGCGAGCTCGATGCGCTCCGTGACGTCGACGGCGAACCCGCAGACGCCGACGGGTCTGCCGTCGGGCCCCGGGATCGGGAAGCGGACGCCCGCGAAGTGGAGCGCGCGTCCCTGCGCCGGCAGCGCGTACGACACGCTCGCCATCTCCCGGCCCTCGAGCACGCGACGGTCGCTCGCCGCGAACCGCTCGGCGAGCGCCGGCGGGAACAGCTCCGCGTCGGTGCGCCCGATCGCCCGCGCGGGATCGATGCCGAACGTGCGGAAGCCCCACGGGCTCCCGTACTGGTACCGGCTCTCGAGGTCCTTCACGTAGAAGACCGCGGGGATGTGCGCGAAGATCGTCTCGAGGAGCGCGCGCGTGCGCTCGAGCTCCGCTTCCAGCGCGGCCACGCGGCGACGAAGCTCCCCCTCCTCGTCGTCGCCGCCCTGGTCGCCACCGCCGCCGGCCATGGATCGTGCAAGCGTAGCGCAACCGCGCGCGCCGCGCCCCTCTCGACCTCGGGCCGCGGAGGACGCGGGCTCTTTTCGCCGAAGTCGCGGGAGCCGCCGAGACGCGGGAGCGCGCCGAGGCGTCCGAGGGTCCTTCGCCTGCGCC
>JAHBWF010000309.1 GCA_019637105.1 Labilithrix sp. | reverse complement strand
GCCCCGCGCTGCCCGCCCGGACGGCGTCGTTCGCCGGCGCCGAGGCGCCGCGCACCCGACGCTGCACGAGCTGCGACCAGCTCTACCCGGCGGACTTCCTCGTCTGTCCGCGCGACGCCACGCCGCTCGTCGGCGTCACGGACCCGGCCGACGATCCGCTGATCGGCTCGCTCATCGGCGAGACCTACCAGATCGTCCGGGTCGTCGGCGAAGGCGGCATGGGCCGCGTCTACGAGGCGCGCCACCTGAGGCTGAAGGAGCGGCGCTTCGCGGTGAAGTGCCTGCACTCCGACCTCGCGCGGAACCCGGAGATGGCGGCGCGCTTCCTGCGCGAGGCCGAGAGCGCCAGCTCGATCAAGCACGAGAACGTGGTGGACGTCTTCGACGTCCATCACCTCCCGGACGGCACGCCGTACCTCGTCGGAGAGTTCCTCGAGGGCGAGGAGCTCGCCGACTACGTCGCGAAGCGCGGACCGCTCGCGCCGCGGCTCGCGGCGAAGGTCACGCGCCAGGTCTGCGACGCGCTCGCGGCGGCGCACGAGCGCGGCATCGTCCATCGCGACATGAAGCCGGAGAACGTCTTCGTCCTCGGCGCGTCGATCGGCGCGTTCGAGCGCGGCGAGAGCCGGTCGCTCCACGTGAAGGTGCTCGACTTCGGCATCAGCAAGGCCGGCCCCGGCGACAACTCGCACCTCACGCGCACCGGCGTCATCATGGGCACGCCGAGCTACATGGCGCCGGAGCAGGCGCGCGGGCGCTCGGTGGACCACCGCGCCGACGTCTACGCGGTCGGCGCGTGCCTCTACTTCATGGTCACCGGCCGCCGACCGTTCGACTCCGACGATCCGACGTCGACGCTGTCGATGGTGCTGACCGAGGACCCGGTCCGGCCGCGCGAGATCGATCCGCGCATCCCCGAGATGCTCGAGCTCGTCATCCAGCGCGCGATGGCGAAGGACGCGAACGAGCGCTACGCGTCGATGGGCGAGCTCGAGAAGGCGCTCGCGACGTTCATGGGCAAGTCGAGCCTCGACGTGCCGTCAAGCGGGGTGATGATCCCGGTCGGCGCGCGCGCCCCCGAGGTCCACGCGAGCGGGGCCGCGCGCGCGTTCGACGTCGCCAAGGCGATGCTCGGGAGCGGCTCGCTGCCGCCGGCCGCGGCCCAGAGCGGCGACCTGGCGAGGACGGCGCGCCCGACGATCGTGCTCACGAGCCTGGCGCTGGGCGCGTGGCTCGTCGGCGGGACGGTCGCGGCGCTGGCGGGCCTCGTGCGCGTCCTGCACGACGGCGAGATCACGCTGACCGAGTCGCTGCTCCTCGTCGTCGGCTGCCTCTTCGCGGCGGGGACGCCGATCGGGCTCTACGTGATGCACCTCAAGAAGGTGATCTGGCCGAACAGCGTCCGCGCGATGCAGCTCGCCTCGGACCTGAAGCGCACGACCGTGTCGGCGCTGGTCGCCTACGGCGGGCTCGCGGTGGTGGGCCGCATCGTCCACACGGTCTTCTGGCGGAGCTCGCACGGCCTCGCCAGCGGCTTCTGGGACATCGCGCTCTTCTTCTTCAGCGTCCTCGCCGCGCTGACCATCGGCGGCTTCGCGCCGCTCTTGCGCAACCTCCGGCGCCGGCGCCGCCTTGACTGACGCGAGCTGCGGGGCCTGCGGGACGCCGCTCCCCGCGGGGTTCCCGGGCGCGACGGTCACGTGCGCGTGCGGGGCGCGGGCGACGCATCCCCCCGCCTCGCCCGCCGGCAGGGCCGCCGCGGGCCACGCGGGCGGCGGGCCGTACCGCACGTCGCGCGCGGCGGCGGCGGATCCCCTCGACATCACCTGCCCCTACTGCGGGAACACGTGCTCGGCGACGCTCCGCGTTTGCCCGAGCTGCGACGTGCGCTTCGAGAGCGTCCGATGCGCGTCGTGTTACACGTTGCAGCCGCCGGGATCGTTCGCGTGCGGGCGGTGCGGGCGGGCGCTCGAGCTCGAGGCGGTCCTCGACGTGACCGACGCGCCGTGCCCTCGCTGCGCGTCGCCGCTCGAGGCGGCCGGCGGCGCGGGGGAGTGGGTGGACGCGCGGCTCCACGAGTGCCCGCGCTGCGGAGGCATGTTCGTCCCGCGCGAGGCGCTCGCCGACATCCTCTGTCGCGCCGAGCAGGGCGGACCGCTCGCGGCCGTCCCCGAGCGCGCCGTCGTCGCGCTCGATCGCGTGACGTACATCCCGTGCCCGCTCTGCCGCTCCTCGATGAACCGGATGAACTTCGGCAAGGTGTCGGGCGTCATCGTCGACGTGTGTCGCGCGCACGGGACGTGGTTCGACGGGGGCGAGCTCACGCGCGTCGTCGCCTTCGCCGCCGGCGGCGGCCTCGTGAGGACGCGGGCGCGCGAGGAGCAGGAGCGGCGGGAGCGGGTCGAGAACGCGCGGACGGCGTTCGTCCCCCCGCCGCAGGCCGTCCCGCTCCAGCGGTTCCGCGACCGGGAGCGCCTCGAGGAGTGGCGCGCGTTCCTCGGGGCCTTGTTCTCGTGGTGAGCTGAAGCGCCGAGCATGATTCGGAGTCGTGCTCGGCCCGTTCGGCGGCTTGCCATCACGAGGCGGCACGCGCCGCCCCGGGGGCCCGCCCCGCGCGGGCTCACGTCGCTCGCGATCTGGACGGCCGAGGCGCTCGACCGCGGATTCAGAAGCGCGCCTGCACCGCCGCGGCGGCGCCGAGGCGGTTCGGGCTCTGGAACACGCGGAGCGACGCGGAGCCCTCGGTCGGGTCGCGGACGACAAGCGTGCCGTTGTTGTCGCGGACGAACTGCACCCAGCCGACGAGCGCGAACATGTCGGAGATGTCCCAGCGCATCGCGAGGCGGGCCTGCATGACCGGCGTGCGGTCCTTGTTGTACGGGAGGATCGACTCGTCGCCCTGCTGGCGGACGACGATGACGCGCTGCGCGGGAATGCCGCCGTCGGAGAACTCGCTGCGGAAGGTGGCGGGGAGCTGGAGACCGCCGCCGATGCCGGGCGTGAGCCGCGCCGACGCGATGTGGTAGTCGGCGGCGATGGCGCCGAAGAGCTCGGGATCCGTCTTCGCGCTCTGCGGGAGCGTCTCGAACGGGATGAAGCCCGGGACGTTGCGGACGACGAAGTTGAGGTTGCGGTAGATGCCCGTCGCGCTGACGCGGAGGTAGCCCGCGCGGACGACGCCCTGGACCGCGCCGGCCATCGCGCCCTGATCGCGCGTCGCGCCGGCGGCGTCGAAGTCCTTCAGGTGCTGCTGGAGCAGGGCGCCCTCGGCGCTGACGCTCCAGGCGAACTGGTTCGGGTCGTACTTCTCGGGCTTGAAGAGGATGAGCGGCTTCGCCGGATCGTTGCGGTAGAGCAGGAAGTCGACCGACTGCGGCACCGGCATGTTCTGGTGCACGACGAGGCGGCCCGAGCCGCCGTAGGTGTAGACGGACTTGCCGCGGACGTCCTCGAGGTCGAACTTGCCCTGCTGGAAGAAGCCGCCGCCGACGTCCAAGCGCACGTTCTCGTGCGGATCGACGCCCGCACCGCCGAGGAAGCCGTAGTTCGTCTCGCCGACGCGGACGGTCTCGACCTCGCTCTCGCCGCCGGGGTTCAGCACCTGCTCGGGCTGGATGATGGTCGCGGTCTTGAAGCCGGCGAAGACGTAGAACTTCTCGTGGTCGTACTGGAGCTTCGCGCCCGGCGCGGCGCCCTGGAGGCGCGGGAAGATCGACTGGTTGATGTTCGCCGCGGTGCCGCCCCAGGACAGATCGTAGAGGTAGCCGAGGCGGAAGCGGTCGGTGTCGAGCGGGAAGAAGGTGAAGCCGAGGCCCTCCTTCTCCTTCGAGCTCGTGTTGTAGAAGAGGCGCAGGTACGAGCCGGTGTCGTAGAGGGCGGAGTTGAGGTTGCCGGTGTTCGCCGCGAGCTGCCCGAGATCGAAGCGGAGGACGAGCGCGGCCTCCGTGGTGAGCCCGTTGATGAACGACGGGAGCTTTTTGTACATCACGAGGTGCGTGAGGTTCTCGCGACCCGTGAAGCGTGAGTTCAGGTTGTCGAAGAAGAGCCGGTACTGCGGGCGCTCGCCGACGCTGAACGTCGGGGAGAGCGGGATGATCTCGCCCGTCTTGTGGAGGAAGTCGTCGTCGCCGAAGGTCCAGGTGAGACGCGTATCCATGAAGCCGCCCCCCTCGGCGGCGCCCGGCGGCGGGGTCCCGGCGGCGCGCGCGCCGGCGGTCCCCGAGACGTCGATCTCCGGCTGGGTCTTGGCG
>JAHBWF010000308.1 GCA_019637105.1 Labilithrix sp. | reverse complement strand
CCTTCGGGGCCGATCACGCGCCTGCCGCTCCCGCCGTCGGGCGGCGCCGGCGCGACCGTCCACAAGTCCGTCCACGGCGACGTCACCCTCGTCACGATCTCCGGGCGCCTCACCGAGGCGTTCAAGGGCGAGGCGCTCGGACGCGAGCTCCAGGGCTCCGTCGCGATCGACCTCGCGGCGATCGAGCGCGTCACGAGCTTCGGCGTCCGCGAGTGGCTGTCGATGCTCGGCGCGATGCAGGGCGTGCGGCGCCTCTACCTGATGCGCGCGTCGGAGGCCGTCGCCAACCAGCTCAGCATGATCCGGAAGTTCTCCGGCAACGGGCAGATCGTCTCCTTCTTCGCGCCGTACCTGTGCGGCGGGTGCGGAGAGCCGTTCGAGCGCCAGCTCGACTGCGAACGGGACGGCGAGGCGATCCGCGAGGGCGACGCCGCCGACGCGACGTGCCCGCGCTGCGAGGGGGCGGGGCGCTTCGACGACGACGCGCGCTCCTACTTCGCCTTCGCGACGCCGCACCTGCTCACGCCGGTGCCCGAGGAGATCCGCGCCCTCCACGACGCGCTCGACGCCCAGCCCGCGCCCGCGCCGCGGGACGCCGTCGACAAGACGGTCGAGGGCAACCAGACGCGCGTCCGCGTGAACAGCAAGCTCGCCGCGTCGATCCGGTGGAGGCGGATCTTCGACGGGATCGAGGGGAGCCTCGTCCTCGATCTCGGCGGCGTCACCGGCGTGGAGGCCGAGGGGGCGGCGAACCTGGAGCAGGCGCTCTCCGCGCTCGGCCCCGAGGTCTCCAAGATCGTCCTCGAGCGCGCGCCGGCGCAGGTCGTGGAGCTCGTCGCGAAGAGCGCGCTCGCGACGCGCGCGTCGATCGCGTCGGCGCTCGTCGAAGCTCACTGCCGGACGTGCGCGGTCCTCCGGTCGGCCGTCGTGAGCCTCCGCGAGCACGGCGACGCGCTCGCGGCCGGCGGATCGCCGCGCGTGCACTGCAAGCGCTGCAACGGGGAGCTCGACATCGCCGCCGACGACCGCACCATCGCGCTCCTCCGGGCGCAGCTCGCGGCGCCGCAGAGGGCGCAGCCGTCGACGACGCCCCCGACGACGGCGGCCGAGCTCCCGGCGTCGGTCGGCGGGATGAGCCTCGGCGCCCCGCGCGCGGCGGTCGACGTCGCGGCGCCCGCGGGCGGACGCCGGAGGTCGCGCTCGGCGGCGATCGCCGTCGCGATCGCGACCCTCGGCGTCCTCGTCGTCGCGCTGGGCGCGCGCGAGCTCACGCGCCCGAGCCCGGCGACGTCCGCCGCCGCGCCGCCCGCTCCGTCCGCGAGCGAGGCGCCAGCGCCCGCGGCCGCCCGAGAGACGGCGCCCGAGCCGCCGAGCACGGCGTGGATGCAGAGCGTGGACCTCCCGCCGGCGTGGGTCGAGCGGCCCTTCGTGATCGAGGGCGGCGACGTCCTCGTCGTCGGGCGCGGGGAGCTCTCGGCGACGCCGGAGCAGGCGATGGGCCTCGCGCGCGCCGACGCCGTCGTGCGGATGATGAGGCAGGTGCTCCAGGAGCTCGCCGGGTCGCCGGCCGCCGAGTTCCTCCAGGAGCGGGTCCGTGACGCCTCGAGCAGCGCCAACGACGCCGTCGCGGCGCGCTACCTCAAGCAGCTCGGCACCACGGCGTCGCCCGAGCGCGTCGACGCGGCCCTCCGCAAGCGCGAGTCGGGCGTCGAGGGGTTCGCGCGCTACAAGCTGTCGCGCGAGACGTACCAGCGCGTGGTCGCCTCCTACCGCGAGACGGCCTCGCTGCAGGGCATGACGGTGGGGCGCTTCTTCCCGCTGCTCGAGACGACGATGCACTCCGAGGGTGACCTCGTCGTCTTCAGCGTCGCCCGCGGCCGCCCCGCGCTCGACCAGGGCGTTCGACCGGGAGACGTCGTGCTCTCGATCGGCGGCCGCGCCGTGAGCGCCCCCGACGCGTTCGGCAGGGTCTCGAGCGAGGAGTGGGCGGCCACGCCGGCGCGCGGGACGCTGAGCGTCGAGGTCGAGTCGGCGGGCGCGCGACGCACGGTCCGCTTCTTCAAGCCCGCTCCCCCGAACCCGTGACCTCGAGGACGGCGGAGCGTCGCCCGAAGTAGATGGACGGTCCCCCGGACTACGAGCTGCTCTCGAGGATCGCGAGCGGCGGGATGGCGGAGATCTGGCTCGCGCGCGCCCGCGCGCCCAGGCCTCCGGGCGAGCAGCTCTGCGTCATCAAGAAGCTGCTCCCGCAGCACCTCGAGAACGAGGACTACGTGCGCATGTTCCTGGAGGAGGGTCGCCTGGGCGCGTCCCTCCTCCACCCGAACATCGTGCGCATGTTCGAGTCCGGGTTCGACGGAGGGACCCACTGGCTGGCGATGCAGTACCTCCACGGCGAGGACCTGCGCGTCGTGAACCGCGTGAACCGCGCCGCCGGCAGGACGATGCCGCTCGCGCACGCCGTCGACGTCGTCACGCGGGCCTCCCGCGGCCTCCACTACGCGCACGAGCTGCGCGCCGAGGACGGCAGCCCGCTCGAGATCGTCCACCGCGACGTCTCCCCTCACAACGTGTTCTTGACGTTCGACGGCGAGGTCAAGGTGGTCGACTTCGGCATCGCCAAGAGCACGGGGCGGCGCTGGGAGACCAAGCACGGGACGCTCAAGGGCAAGGTCCCGTACATGTCCCCGGAGCAGATCAAGGCGCGCCGCCTCGATCGGCGCACGGACATCTACGCGATGGGTGTCATGCTCTACGAGCTCGTCCTCGGCCGGCGGCCGTACGTCCTCTCGGCCGCGGGCGACTTCGCGATGATGATGGCGATCGCGCGCCACGACGTCCGCGCGCCCCGCGAGCTCGCGCCGGACGTCGATCCCGAGCTCGAGGCGATCATCCTCCGGGCGATGACCTACGATCCGAACGGCCGCTACGCGACCATGCTCGAGATGGCGACCGCGCTCGAGCGCTTCGCCGCGGCGCGCGGGCTCCCGCTCGGGCCGGCGCCGCTGGCGGCGTACCTCGAGGAGCTCTTCGGCGCGCGGGTCGTCGCGTGGAGGGCCGCGCAGCGCGAGGACCTCGCCGCCCACGCCGTCCTGGTCGAGGGAGAGCGCGCGGAGAGCGGGCTCTTCGTCGACGACTCGGACGGCGACGCCACCGCCGTGGCCGACGGCGCCACGCTGGTCGCGGCTCCGTCGATCGAAGGGCGCGCCGGCCCCGCGCCGCCGAGCTCCGCGGCGCTCGTCGCCAGCAGCTCCTCGGCGATCTCCGCCGTGCTCGAGATGTCCGGCGTCACGGTCGTCGGCCTCCAAGGTCGCCTCGACGAGCGCTTCGAGGGGGCGGCGCTCGGCGGCTCGCTCAGCGGGACCGTGCTCTTCGACCTCGCCGGCGTGGAGCGCGTGACGAGCTTCGGCGTCCGCGAGTGGCTCGAGATGATGAAGGCGATCGACGAGCAGGACGACGCCGACGTCTGGCTCGCGCGCTGCCCCGAGGCGATCGTCAACCAGATGAGCCTCATCCGCGCGTTCGCGAGCCGCGCGAGGCTCCTCTCCTTCCAGGCGCCGTTCCTCTGCGACGACTGCGGCAACGGCTTCTCCCTCACGCTGGACTGCGCGCGCGACGCGTCGTGGTTCGCCGGCGGCCGCGGCCCCGCGCCGGCCTGCCCCCGCTGCGGCGGCGCCGCGAAGCTCGACGACGATCCCGCGTTCTTCGCGTTCGCCGCGCCCCACGCCGGCGTCGAGGTCCCGGAGGGCCTGCGCGCCGTGCTCGAGACGATCGAGCAGAGCGCGCGGGCCGACGACGTCGTCGACAAGACCGTCACCGAGGACGAGACGCGCGTGCGCGTGCATCGCGACGTCGACCGCACCGTCCGCTGGAACCGCGTCTTCGACGGGATCGAGGGCCGGCTCGTCGTCGACTTCCGCGGCGTCCCGCGCGTGAGCCCCGAGGGAGCGTCGAACTTCGCCCGCGCGCTCCAGGCGCTCGGCGCCGACGTGACCGCGATCGAGATCCTGGAGTGCCCCGTGACCGTCCTCGTCGCGCTCGGCGATCGCCGGGCGAGCGAGCGGCTGCGGATCGCCTCGGTCGCCTTCGCCGGGCGGTGCGTCGCCTGCGCCGCGGCGCGCGCGGGCGCGGTCCCGATGTCCGCGGTCACCGCCGCGATGACGGCGGGCGCCGCGCCGCTCGTCGGGTGCCGGCGCTGCAACGCCGCGCTCGACGTCCGCGAAGCGGCGTCGCTGCTCGCGGCCGCCTTCACCCCGCCGGCGCCGGCGGCCGGGGACGGCGCGGCGAGCGCGAGCGCGAGCGCCGCGCCCGCGGACCACCTCG
>JAHBWF010000307.1 GCA_019637105.1 Labilithrix sp. | reverse complement strand
AGCGGGCCTCGCGATGGTCCGACGAACCATGGATTCAGGACACCAGCGCGTTCACGACCCGTGGCAGGTCGCCGTCGGGCCCGCCCGGGTTGAGCGAGCCGTTCCGGACGAACCTCGACGGGAGCGCGTTCACGACCCGTGGCAGGTCGCGGTCGGGCCCGCTTCGGTGAGCGAACGAGCGTGCACGCGTGGGTCGCCGCTCACGCGTGGGTCGCCGCCGCGAGCGCTTCGGCGCGAGCCGCCAGGATGTGCTCGATGATGGCGTCGACGCCGTCGCCGACGTTGCAGCGCGCGAAGACGACCGGGCCGCCCTGGCGCATCCGTTCGGCGTCGCGCGCCATCACCTCGAGGCTGGCGCCCACGTGCGGCGCGAGATCGGTCTTGTTGACGACGAGCAGATCGCTCTGCGTCACGCCGGGGCCGCCCTTGCGCGGGACCTTCTCGCCGCCGGCGACGTCGACCACGTAGATCGTGTAGTCGACGAGCTCGCGGCTGTACTGCGCGGCGAGGTTGTCGCCGCCGCTCTCGACGACGAGGAGCTCCGGCGCGCACGAGCGCATCAGGTCCTCGAGCGCGTCGAGGTTGGGCGTGATGTCTTCGCGGATCGCCGCGTGAGGGCATCCGCCGGTCTCCACGCCGCGGATCTGCGCCGCCGGGAGCGCGTCGTGGCGATGCAAGAACGCGGCGTCCTCGCGCGTGAAGATGTCGTTGGTGACGACGCCGAGGCGCATCCGCTCGCGGAGCCCCCTGCAGAGGGCCAGGACGAGGGCCGTCTTGCCGCTCCCGACCGGCCCCCCGATGCCGACGGTGAACGCACGCGCGCCGAACGAGCGCGCGCGCCGCGGCGTCCGGCTCCGGAAGAGACCGGGCCCGCTCCAACGCTCGTGCGTGTGCGCGTGCGCGTGGTCGTGCGCGCCGTGCGTGTGCGCGTGGTCGTGCGGCGCGTGCGTGTGGTCGTGCGGATGCGCGTGCGAGCGCGCGTCGTGCGTGGGATCGTGGCTCATGATTGGAACATCCTCCCGTCGAGGCGCTCGTGGAGCGCCGCGAAGATCTCGAGGAGCGGCGCCGTCTGCGCCGCGTCCTCGGGCTGGAGCGCGCGCGAGCCGTCGACGATCGCGTCGAGGCGCGGCGCCGCGGCCGCGTGAAGGCGCTGCGCCTCGAGCGGCCCGGCGAGCCCGAGGCGCACCCCCGCCGAGAGGATCCCGCGCAGCGCGCCGTGGAGATAGGCCGCGAGCGCGTCGTCGACGCCCACGCCGAGCAGGCCGAAGACGGCGCCGAACACCGGCGGATGATGCGCGGGGCCCCGCCGCGCGTGCTCGACGACGGGGGCGACGCGGCCCCACACGCGCGACGCGGCGCTCGCGAGCGCGCGCCCCTGGGAGCGGCTCGCGCGGTTGGGGCCGATCATCGTCGAGGTGCAGTCGAACGCGTCGTCGAGCTCGGCGAGGCGCGAGGGCTCGAGCGCCGCCGCGCGCACGAAGGGGAGGGCGGCGCGTCCGAGCTGGCAGAGGCTCGCGTCGACGAACCGTTCGAGGGCCTCCGCCGCGCCGTCGCTGCCCGCGCCCTCGCGCCTCTCGGCGTTGTCGAAGGCGCCGAGGACCAGCGCGGCCTCGAGCCCCGCCGAGTGGGCGAAGCCGCCGCTCGGGAAGGTCCCGTCGGCGAGCTGGAGCAGCAGCCAGCGGTCGGTCGCGCGCGGCGGCGTCGTCACGCGCGCACCGCCTCCGCGCCCGGCGCGCGACGCGCGGCGCCGCCGGCCTCGGTCGCCACGCGCTCGACGACGAGCCTCCGGCGGGTCCTCGGCGATCGACGCATGTTCGGCGGCGCCTCAGAAGAGCGAGTAGAGGCGCGCCAGCGCGACGCGCGACGCGGGGGTGGACGTCAGGAGCGCTCCGTCGGCGAACACCTGGTACGTCTCCGGATCGACGCGCATCGACGGCAGCGCGCAGTTGAGGCGGAGGTCCTCCTTGCCGATGCCGCGGCAGCCCCGGACGGCGCGGAGCTGCTTGGCGAGACCGATCGCGCCGACGCGGCCCTCCGCGAGCGCGCGCTGGGAGACGAACGCGAGGCTCGACGCGCCCGTCGCCCCGCCGCGCGCGGCGAACATCGGGCGCATGTACGACGGCTGCGGCGTGGGGATCGACGCGTTCGGGTCGCCCATCTGCCCCCAGGCGATGAAGCCGCCCTTGAGCACCAGCTCGGGCTTGATGCCGAAGAAGGCGGGCCGCCAGAGGACGAGGTCCGCCCATTTGCCGACCTCGACGGAGCCGATCTCGTGCGCCATCCCGTGCGCGATCGCCGGGTTGATCGTGTATTTGGCGACGTAGCGGCGGACGCGGAAGTTGTCGTTCGCGCCGCCGTCCTCGGGGAGGGCGCCGCGCTCGCTCTTCATCTTCGCGGCCGTCTGCCAGGTCCGGCAGACGACCTCGCCGACGCGGCCCATCGCCTGGCTGTCGCTCGAGACGATGCTCAGCGCGCCGAGGTCGTGGAGCACGTCCTCCGCGGCGATCGTCTCCCCGCGGATGCGGCTCTCGGCGAACGCGACGTCCTCGGGGATGCTCCGGTCGAGGTGGTGGCAGACCATGAGCATGTCGAGGTGCTCGTCGAGCGTGTTCTTCGTGAACGGACGCGTCGGGTTCGTCGAGCTCGGGAGCACGTTCGGCTCGGCGCAGACGCGCAGGATGTCCGGCGCGTGGCCGCCGCCGGCGCCCTCGGTGTGGTACGTGTGGATCGTCCGGCCCTTGAGCGCGGCGATGGAGTCGTCGACGTACCCCGACTCGTTGAGCGTGTCGGTGTGGATCGTGATCTGGACGTCCTCCTCGTCGGCGATCGCGAGGCTCGTGTCGATCACCTTGGGCGTCGTCCCCCAGTCCTCGTGCAGCTTCAGCCCGACCGCGCCCGCGCGGATCTGGTCGACGAGACCCTCGGGGCGCGACGAGTTGCCCTTGCCGGTGAGCCCGACGTTGATCGGCAGATCGTCCGTCGCGAGCAGCATCAGCTCGATGTTCCGCGCGCCCGGGGTGCACGTCGTCGCGTTGGTGCCGGTCGCGGGGCCCGTCCCGCCGCCGATGAACGTCGTGACGCCGCTCGCGAGCGCCTCGTGCGCCTGCTGCGGGCAGATGAAATGGACGTGCGCGTCGATCCCGCCGGCGGTCACGACGTGGCCTTCTCCGGCGATCGCCTCGGTCGTGACGCCGACGATCATGCCGGGGGTGACGCCGCGCATGACGCGCGGGTTGCCGGCCTTCCCGATGCCGACGATCCGCCCGCGCTTGACGCCGATGTCCGCCTTGTAGATGCCGGTCCAGTCGACGATCAGCGCGTTCGTGATGACGAGGTCGAGGGCCTCGTCGTCGCCGGCGCCCGGCATCTGGCCCTGCGCGTCGCGCAGGACCTTGCCGCCGCCGAACTTGCACTCGTCGCCGTACACGGCGAAGTCGCGCTCGACCTCGGCGACGAGCCCGGTGTCGCCGAGGGTGACCCGATCGCCCGTCGTCGGGCCGTACATCGCGGCGTAGGCGCGTCGGTCGAGGCGGCTCACGGCTGCGCTCCGCCGGCCGCGCCCGCCGCGTCGCGCTCGAAGGTCTCCGCGAGCTCGCGCGGCGTCGGCCCGGCGACCTCGCCGTCCGCGTTCGCGACCAGCACGACGGCGCGCGTCTCGCCCGGCTCGAAGCGCATCGCGGTGCCGGCCGGGATGTCGAGGTGCTTGCCGGCCGCGGCGGCGCGATCGAACTCGAGCGCGCGGTTCGTCGCCTCGAACGGGTAGTGGCTCCCGACCTGGATGGGGCGGTCGCCGCGGCTGGTCACCTCCAGGGTGATCCGCGGGCGGCCGGCGTAGAGCTCGAGCTCTCCGCCCGCGACGTCGATCGCCCCGGCCCGCTCGCCCGCCGGATCTCCGTCCTCCGCGTCGAACGCCGAGCGGTCCGGCACCGGCAGAAACGACCCGTAGAGCGCGAGCGCGAGGTCGCCGTGATCGAGGCAGATCGGATCGTGCACCGTCACGAGCTTGGTCCCGTCTGGGAACGTCCCCTCGACCTGCACCTCGCGCACGAGGCGCGCGACCCCGGGGAGGACCTGGGACTTGCCGAGCATCTTGCGCCCGACGTCCATGAGCTCGGCGACGCCGCGGTCGCCGTCGCGGATGAGCTCGAGGAGCTGCGCCGCGAGGAGCGCGACGGCCTCCGGGTAGTTGAGGCGGAGCCCGCGCGCGAGGCGCTTCTGCGCGAGGAACCCCGCGCCGTGCAGGACGAGCTTGTCGATGTCGCGAGGTGACAGGTGCATGCGCGTCAGTACCGAGAGCCGAAGGGATCCACGGCATCGATGTCGGGAAGGTTTCGCAGGCGCGACCGGACGGCGACCATCGCGCGGGAGG
>JAHBWF010000306.1 GCA_019637105.1 Labilithrix sp. | reverse complement strand
GACGAGCGTCAACGCGATGACGGCGGCGCGGAGGGCGTTCACTGCGGCTCCGACGCGGTCGACGGCGTGGAGGCTGCCGGCGCCGGGGGCGCGCTCTCCGGCTCCGACGGAGGCGTGACGATCTCCGTGATGCGGAGGCCGTAGCGATCGCCGAGGACCACGGCCTCGCCGCGACCGATGAGACGCCCGTTCACGACGATCTCGAGCGGCTCGCCCGCCGCCTTGTCGAGCTCGAGCGTCTGCCCCGTGCCCAGGCGGAGGAGATCGCCGATCTTCATTCGCTTGCGCCCGATCTCGAGGGTCACCTCGACCTCCACGTCGCGCAGGAGCCCGAGCGCCGTGGCGGGAGGCGTTCCGATCCGTCCGTTCGTCATGGGACCGACCTGCTTCAAGGGCCGTGCCGCCCGTGAGCGTCAAGAACGTGTCGCCGCCCGCCGCCGGCGCGCTCCGCGGAGATGGCACCTTCGACCACACGCGCGGGGCGCGGCCCGACGCGCTCTTCAGGCCGCGCGGGGAACGGAGGACCGCGGGAGCCGGACGGTGAAGCGCGTCCCCTCGCCCTCCGAGGACGCGACGTCGATGCTCCCGCCGTGCCCTTCCACGAGGTTCTTCACGATGAAGAGCCCGAGGCCGACGCTGCGCCCGGCCTCGTCGAACGACGTCTCCCCGCGACGGAGCGGCTCGAAGATGCGCGGCAAGACGTCCGCGGGGATGGGCGGGCCCTCGTTGTGGACCACGAGCGTCACGTCGTCCGCCTCGCCTCGCAGCGTCACGTGGACCACCGAGCGCGCGGGGCTGTACTTGACGGCGTTCTCGAGCAGGTTGGTCAGGACCTGCGTCAAGCGGTCGGGATCGAACGCGCCCCGGCAGGCGCCGGAGGACTGGAAGACGATCGCGCGTTCGGGGTGGAGCACGCCGATGTCCTCGACGACCCCCTGGAAGACCGAGCCGAGCGCGACCGATCGGCGCTCGACCGGGATCCCCGCCCCGTCCCTGGCCTTGGTGAAGTCGAGCAGATCGCGGACCATCCGGGTGGCGCGCTCCGCGGCGCGCTTGATGCGCGTCGCGTTCCGCTGTCCGCGCTCGTCGAGGGACTGCGATCGCGTCAGCATCTCCGCGGCGAAGACGATCGTGCCGAGAGGGTTCCGGAGATCGTGGCTCACGATCCCGATGAGCTGGCGCTCGAGCTCCTCCCGGCGGCGGCGCGCCGTGACGTCCCGGATGCCGCCGACCATGCGCACCGGCCGGCCGTCGTCGTCGAAGGCGACGCTCCCGCGATCGACGACGACCTTGAAGACGCCGTCCGGCCCGCGGAGCCGATACTCGGCCTCCCAGTGCTCGGAGCCCCGCTCCCGCAGCGCCTCGAGCCCGGCCAGCACCTCGCCTCGGTCGTCGGGGTGGATGAGGTCCATCCACCCGTCCGTCGAGCTGACGTCGGCACGTCCGTGCATCGACTGGAGGCTCATGCGGCCCGTCGGGACGTCCACGTCGTAGATCGCGTCCTCGGTCGCGAAGGCGGCGAGACGATAACGCTCCTCCGACCGTTCGAGCCTGCGCAGGAGCGATTCGCGTCGGGCCTCGCGCCGCTTTCGCTCGCTGATGTCGAGGACGAAGGTGATGAGCTCGGTGCGCGAGCCCTCGAGCATCGTCCCGCCGATCACCACCGGGACCACCGAGCCGTCGCGGTGCAGATACGCCTTCTCGGAGAGGCGGAGGAGGCCCGTCGTGAGGAGCTCGTCGATCCGGTGGTCGTTCCCTTCGCGGTGCTCCTCCGGCGTCATCGCGCGCCAGTTCAAGCGGCCTTCGGCGACGTCGTCGTGCGTGTAGCCGACCATCTGCAGGAACGTGTCGTTCGCGCCCGTGATGCGACCGTCGACGTGGCAATGAATGATGCCGATCGCGCCCGACTCGAAGAGCGGTCGACACGGGACCTCGCGCGCGCGCCGCACCTCGCTCTGCTCGACGTGGTCGCGATCCTCGTCGTCCCGGATCGTCATGCCACGCAAACCCTAGGCGGGCCGTCGGGCAAGGCAAGCGCGACCCATCTCGACCGCGCCCCGCCGCGACGCCCTCGAGCTCGCCCCGCGCGCCCTCGGGGGACGAGCTCCTGAGGCGCCGGCGCGCTCGCGTTCGCTCGCTCGGGCTCCGCAAAGAGCGCGTCCTCTCGCAACGTCGGCGGCGGAGGCGTCATCTCACCGATCCGGCTCCCTCCGGGGGTACGGTACGCGCTCGCCATGATCCCCCTGTCGATCCTCGATCTCGTCCCCGTCGTCCAGGGCTCCACGCCCCGTCGAGCGCTGCAGTGCAGCCTCGACCTCGCGCAGCACGCCGAGCGCCTCGGCTACACGCGCTACTGGGTGGCCGAGCACCACAACATGGCCGGCATCGCGAGCGCGGCGACCTCCGTCGTCATCGGATACCTCGCCGGCGGGACGAAGACCCTCCGCGTCGGCGCCGGCGGGATCATGCTGCCGAACCACTCGCCGCTCCAGATCGCCGAGCAGTTCGGCACGCTGGAGTCGCTCTATCCCGGACGCATCGACCTCGGGCTCGGTCGCGCGCCCGGCACCGATCCGCTGACCGTGCGCGCGATGCGGCGCGATCCAGGAGCCTCCGACGAGTTCCCGCACGACGTCCAGGAGCTCCAGGCGCTCTTCGCCCCCGTCCGCGAGGGCCAGCGCGTCCAGGCGGTCCCGGGAGCCGGGCTCCGCGTGCCGCTCTGGATCCTCGGCTCGAGCCTGTTCGGCGCGCAGCTCGCCGCCCTCCTGGGGCTGCCCTACGCGTTCGCCTCGCATTTCGCGCCCGCGGCGCTCGACGGCGCGCTCGAGGCGTACCGCCGGAAGTTCGAGCCGTCCGAGCAGCTCGAGCGGCCCTACGCCATGGCCGGCGTGAACGTGATCGTCGCCGACACGGACGCCGAGGCGCGGCGCCTCTTCACGACGCTCCAGCAGGCGTTCACCGATCTGCATCGCGGGGCGCGCGGCCTGCAGAAGCCGCCGATCGAGGACATCGACGCCTACTGGACGCCCGGCGAGGCGGCGGCGGCCTCGTCCATGCTCACCCACTCGTTCGTCGGCTCGCGCGAGACCGTGCGCGCGGGCCTCGAGCGCTTCGCCGCCCGGACGAAGGCGGACGAGCTCATGGTGGTCACGACGGTCTTCGATCACGAGGCCCGCAAGCGCTCGTACGAGAGCCTCGCGGACCTCTGGGGGCTCGCGCCGCGCGACGCCTCGCGCTGATCGCGCCGCGCGACGCCTCGCTCCGATCACGCCGCGCGCGATCGGACCGCGCTCGATCCGCGCGGCGCCGGCTCACCCCTCGCTCGCCGCGCGCTCGATCGCGACCGCGACGACGTGGCCGCTCGCGGTCGGCCGGCCGTGGAAGAGCGTCGCCCCGCCCGCGCAGATGCGCGCGCGCTCGTCGAGCGGCAGCGAGAGCCGCAGCACGTCGCCGACCGCGAGCCGGGCGATCGCCTCGAGCGGGAGGCGGACCTTGCCGAGCTCGGCGACGACGTCGAGCTCGACGTCGGTCATGGCCGCGGCGATGCCGCTGTCGACCTGCTGCGGCTCCGCGGCCTCCTCGTCCCGCGCGACCGCGGAGAGCGGGAGGGCGAGCAGGACGGCGCCGCCGCCCTCCATCGCCAGCGGCAGGACGACGGCCGCGCCGGCCTCGACGTCCTTCGAGGTCGTGGGCTCGATCGCGAGCGAGAGGCGCGACGTGAGCACGTCTCCGAACGCGCGCAGCATGCTGCCGGTGACGCGCGACGCGAGCGCGCTCTGCGCCGACGTGGGCGCGGCGCCGGACGTGACGGGCGATCCGTCGCCGCCGAGGACGCCGTCGAGGATGCGCGCCAACGCGACGTCGTCGAACAGGACGAGGCCGCGCGTCGGCGCCGTGGTCGCCGAGCCGCCGCCGGCCGGGCGCACGATGAACGTCGAGACGTGGGCGACGGCGCCGTCCGCGGCGAGCTCGGCGAACGGCACGCAGCGCGCGGGCTTCGCGGTGACGGCGACGCGGCGGCGGGAGAGGAACGGGACGGCCCGGCGGAGCGCGGCGGCGAGCGGCGACGCGATCTCGGACATCCGCGCGCGCGCGGCGCGACCGCGGCCGCCGGGGACGGCGAGGGCCTCGAGCTGGGCGCCGGCGCTCATTGGACGACGAAGTCCGTGACGAGGATCCGCTCGGCGGAGCCCGCGCCCGCCGCGCGGCAGCGCTCGAGGAGGTCGGCGCGCATCTTCTCGACGTGCCCGGGATCGGTGACCTGCTCGTGCGTGACCGTTCGGAGGTACGTCAGGACGGCGTCGCGGATGCGCGGGACGAAGGACTTGAGGTCCTCCGTCGTGTTGGCGGCGAACTCGACGGCGATCGACATCTTCATCGGGTGGGGTTTCTTGC
>JAHBWF010000305.1 GCA_019637105.1 Labilithrix sp. | reverse complement strand
CGCGGGCCGGTACGTCGGTTGCACTCCGGTCGATCGAGGAGGTTCGATGCACGACACGATCGCGAACGACCAGGGCCCGCCCGCGGAGAGCTACGGGCGGCGGCTGCTCCACCGGTGGCTCGTCGAGTACAACCCGCTCTACCTGCTCAGCGCGACCCTCGTCCTGGGCGGGATGATCCTGACGTCGCGAGGCCTCGCGCGCGAGGGGAGCCTCTACGGGCTGATCGGCGTCGCGGCGATCGCCGAGCTGTACGCGCTCGCGTTGATCGGCGGCGCGGCGCTCCTCACGCGCATCGGGCAGCGGCGGCCGGCCGTGATGCTCGCCCTGTTGACGGTGCTCTACCAGTGCGACGTGACCCTCCACACGGAGGCGTGCCCGAACCTCGGCACGGCCGGCGCGTGGGCCGCCGCCGGCTGGCTCGCGCTCTTCGTCGTCAAGCTCCACGCGCTCGCCTGGGCGATGAAGATCCGCCTCGCGCGCTCCGCCGTCGCGACGGCGGCGGTCGCCGGCGCGGGGCTCGCGCTGCTCCCGTACGTGATCGGGCGGCTCGAGCCGCGTCACGCGACGGCGGTCGTGGCCGTCTGGCTCGCCGCGCTCGCCGCGCTCCCGCGCTCGGACGCGGTCACGAGCCTCACGGCGCTCGACGCTTGGGGGCAGACCGTGCTCCGTCGCGCCGTCCGCGCGACGTGGCTGCTCACCGGCCTGCTCTTCGGCCTCCATGTGGTGTTCTGGTCGACGGAGCACGCGCTCGACCTCCGCGCGCTCGCGTGCGTCGCGCTCGTCGCCGCCACGCGCTGGACGCGGAGCGAGGTGCGCACGTGGGCCGTGGTCGCCGCGACGACGCTCCTCGCCGCGGCGGTCGCGCCGGCGTCGCTGTCGGCCGTGGCGCTCGCCGTCGCGATCACGCTCGCCGTGCGGGCGCGCGAGGCGCGGCGATCCTACGACGAGGTCCGGGCGACGCGGCCCGGCGCGGCGGTCCCGCCGTACCGCGCGTTCACCGGAGACGGGGCGCCGGCGCCGGTCGCGACGGCGTGGGAGCGCGTGGCCGTCGACGGTCGCCCGGCGTCGCTGCGGCTGCTCACGGGCGCGGTCTTCTCGCTCTACCTCGCGATCTGGACGCTGCGCTGGTCGGGCGGCGCCTGGCCCGCGCACGTGATCCCGCTCGACGTCCTCGTCACCGTCCTCGTCGCGCTCGGCGTCTGGAGGCTCCGCGCGCGCGTCGCGCTCGCGCCGCTGGCCGTCGCTTGGGGGCACTTCGTCGTCCAGGCGCGCCTCGTCCCGGCGCCGCGCTCGTCGATCGAGTGGGGCGGCGCGTCGGTCGCGCTCGGCTTCGTGCTGCTCGTCGCCTCGCTCGCGGCGAGCTACCGGCTGCGCGCGCCGCGGGCGACGCCCCCGCCCTGACGCCGGCGCCACGAGCGTGCGGGCGCGCCCCGGTCACTCGCGGACGCGGAAGCGGAGCCTGCCCTGGATCCGGTCTCCGCCGCTCGCGACGATGTCCCAGCGGACCAGGTAGCCGCCGCGGCCCTGGTCGGGCACCGGGATCGACAGCTCCCTGAGAGGCGGACCGCCGCGGCCCTCGATGAGGAGCGACGACGAGCCCGTCGGGCCGACGAGCGAGATCCGCGTCGAGCGGCTGTCGATCTCCGTCGAGAAGCGGACCACGACGCGATCGGGCGGCCGCTCGACGACGGCGCCGTCGGCCGGGGAGGACTCGAGGACCATGGGCGTCGCGGGCGCGTCCCGCGCGTGGAGCAGGGCGAGCGTGAACGCGGCGAGACCGAACAACGTCGAGCGGCGGGTCAGCACGGTGACGTTCGGCGTGCAACGCGCGCACCCGTGAGCCGACGGGGTCGGAGCGCGCGTGCGCGTCGCTGCGCGTCGCCGAGGGACGCCGGCGATCGCGCGGGCGCGACGAGGGCGCGCGGGGCGCGACGAGGGCGCGCGGCCGCGGCGATCGGCGGGGCGCCGCGAGGAACGCCGTCGCGCCCAGGCCCGGTGGTGCTACGCTGGGCAGGCGCCGCGGTGCAGGAGTCGGGCATCGAGGCGTGAGTGCGGGGGCTTGCGGCGCGGCGCGCCGCGGAGAGGCTTCATGAAGCGCGTTACCTTCGTCTCGAGCTGTATCGTCTTCGCCGCCGCGGCCGCCCTCGCCCAGGGCTGCGGGAGCAGCGGCGACTCCACCTTCGGCGACGGCGACGACGGCAGCAGCGGGAGCAGCGGCGCCTCGACGAGCGGCGGGTTCGATCCGAGCCGGGAAGACGGCGGAGGCGGCAGCAGCAGCGGGGACGTCGACGGCGGGGGCGACGGCGGCGAGTGCGCGACCGCGAGCGCCGAGGCCGAGCGGATCCCCGTCTACATGCTCCTCGTCGTGGACGGCTCCGGGAGCATGGACGGCGTCAACAGCAACGGCAACGGCTACGTCCCCGGCGAGCGCGAGACCGATCCCCACCCCGCCGCCAACAACCGCCTGACCGGGCGCAAGTGGCTCGCCCTCCGCGGCGCGCTCGCGGCGTTCGTCGACGACCTCGCGGCCAAGCCCGATCCGAACCTCGCCGTGGGCATGTACCTCTTCTCGAGCAACACGACGAAGCCCGCGAACCAGACCGACGTGGCGATCTCGTTCGTGGACGCCGCCCACGCGACGGCGATCAAAAATCGTGTCATGCCCCCGGTCTTCGCGAACGGCGGGACGCCGCTCGCGGCGTCGATGAACGGTCAGCTGCCCATCCTCAAGGCGTACACCCCCGCCGCGCCGGTGAAGCCCGGCGGCAAGTACGTGCTCGTCGTCATGACCGACGGCATCCCGACGGACGGCAAGCAGGCGTGCCTCACGGCGGCGTCGACGGCGCTCGCCGGTACGCCGTCGGTCCTCACGTTCGCGGTCGGCGTGGGCGACGAGAACGCGTCGGCGACCAACGTCTACGACGAGGTGTTCGTCGGCGATCTCGCCGAGGCGGGCGGCACCGCGCCCGCGGGGTGCAACACGAACTGGAGCGACGCGGACAAGACCGGCTTCCCCTGCCACTTCCAGATCACGCCGGGGACGAAGACCGCGCAGCAGATCCAGGCCGACTTCCTCGCCGCGATCAACGAGATCCGCGACACCGTCTCGAGCTGCGAGCTGGCGCTCGCCTTCAACTCGGGCGACGTCGATCCGACGAAGGTGAACGTCGTCTACACGTCCGGCGCCGGACAGAGCTCGCAGATCGTCCAGGACGCGACGAACGGCTGGACCTACGACGATCCGAACGCGCCGACGAAGGTCGTCCTCCACGGCGCCGCGTGCGACGCGCTGAAGTCCGACCCGGAGGGCAAGGTGAAGATCATCCTCGGCTGCAAGACGGTCACCGGCCCCGGCCCGACGCCCGATCCGAAGTGACGGCGCGCGCCGTCGCGCGCGATCCGTCCGGCGGGGACGAGCGTCAGAGCGCGCGGAAGAACGTCCACGCCGTCTCGCCCGCCTCCGACCAGAGCGCGTGCTCGAGGTTCGGGACCGAGCAGAGGACCACCGGCTTGCCGGCCGGGCAGCCGTCGTGGTGGGCGCACTCCGGCGTCGCGTCGTGGAGTGAGCGGGTCGGCTGACAGCCGTCGACGTACGCCCAGTAGCTCGCGGCGAACTCGCCGCTGTCGTACGTGACGACCGTGTCCGCCGTCCCGTGGATGACGAGGACCGCCGGGCCGCCGCCGAGCGTCTGGTCGGCGCAGCGCGTGAAGTTGTTGTCCCAGCGCGTCGCGGTCGGATCGTCCGGCTCCTGCGGGGCGCCGCCGGAGTGCGGGGCGATCGCGCGAAAGAGCGACGGCCGCCGGCAGCCGACCTGGTTCAGCATGAACGCGCCGCTGCTGAAGCCGGTCGCGAACACCCGCGCGGGGTCGATCGCGAAGCGCGCCTCGAGCGAGGCGACGAGCGCGATCAAGAACGCGAGGTCCTCGTTCGTCTCGGCGGGACCGTAGAGGTCCCAGCCGAGGCCGGCGCCCGAGGGGTAGGCGACGACGGCCTCCTCCCCCGAGACGTCGTCGAACGGGAAGGCCGCGCGCATCGCCGCGCCGTCCAGGCCGTCGCCGTGGAGGACGAGCACGAGCGGGTATCGGCGGACGGGCGAGTACGTCCCCGGGGTCACGAGCACGAACGCGCGCGGCTTGCCGGCGACGTCGATCGACTCCGAGGTGACCGCTCGCGGAGGCGGCTCGGGCGCGGGGGACGGCGGCGGCCGCTCCTCGGGAGGAGCGGGGCTCGCCGACGGACCGGTGTCCGGCGCCGGCGCCCTGGGCGCGCCGGCGTCCGTGTCCGCCGGCGCCTCCGGGTCGTCGTCGGACGACTCGCACCCGAAGATCAGCGTCATCGCGCACGCGACGCAGGCCAAGCTCCTCAGCATGATCGGACCCGAAGCACGCCGCGCGCCGAGCCGCTTCGGCCGCGGCCCGCGCGGCAAAATCGCGGACGTGGACGGGCGTCCGGTGCGGCGCGCG
>JAHBWF010000304.1 GCA_019637105.1 Labilithrix sp. | reverse complement strand
TCGGCGGCCGAGGTCTTCGACGAGGTCGGCATCACCGCGGTGATGCACGGCCACCGCCACGTGAGCGAGCAGCGGCAGCCGGCCGGGAGCAACTTCACCATCCTCGCGTCTCCGTCGCTGACGCTCGGCTGCCGGAGCGGCGACGATCCTTCGTTCTGGCGCGTGGAGCTCGACGAGCGGATGCACGCCACGCGCGTGCGCGTCCCGGTCGCGGGCATGGAGCAGGACGACGATCCGTCGGAGAGCCCGATCGAGGCGCTCGTCGAGGGAGCGTTCGAGGGCGCCGGCGACGTGTCGATCGACGTGGAGGATTGACGGCGCCGTCGCGCGCCGCCGCCTCCCGGCTCCGCCTCCGGCGATCGCGCCTCCCGCCTGGCCGTGGACGACCTTACGTCGTCTTGCGGCGCGTCCCGTCGTCTTGTTCCGCCGACGAGCCCGCGGTAGAGAAACCTCATGCGTTCGCGGGCAGGCTGGATCGTGGCGGGTTGTGTCGTCACGGGTGCGCTGATGGCTTGCGGACTCGACGTCGTCGGGAGCGCGGACGTCGCCGACGCGGAGGACGCCGCCGCCCGCCCCGCCGAGCCCGAGCCGGAGCCGATCGACGATCTCGGCGGGGACGACGCCGGCTCGGCCCCCACGTTCGACGCCGCGCTCCCCGACGAGACGCCCATCGACGCGGGCCCGCCGGACGCGGGGCCGTGCTCGGCGAGCATCACCGAGAACTTCGCGCAAGGGCTGGGCGCGTGGACGCAGTACGGCGGCGTCGTGCGCGGCGTCAGCGGGAACAACGCCTACGCGCAGCTCATCGCGCCGGGCGTGAAGAACCGCGCGGCCGGGCTCTTCTGGGTGCCGCCGGCCGGCGTGAAGGCGACCGCGTTCAAGGCGAGCTTCAGCTACTACGTCGCGACCCCCTACCGGGACTGGTACATGGGCGACGGCATGACGTTCACCTGGTTGACGTCGACGGGGGGCAACGCCCTCGGCGCCAACGCGGTCACGGGCGCGGGCCTCGGTCTCCAGCCGGGGGTCGCCGGCAACGCGTTCGCGCTCGACGGCTGGCAGAACTCGTCCATCGGCGATTTGTCGGAGCCGTCGTTCAACCTGCTCGCGATCGATCCCGCGCGCGGCAACCCGGGCTCGTACGCCTGGCACCTGGCGAAGAAGGGGCCGTACCGCAAGAACGACGTCTACGACGCGTGGCGTCGGATCGAGATCGTCGTCGCGAACGGGAAGGCGACGGCGCGCTTCCGCTTCTCGTCCAACGGGACGGCGACGACGCTGTTCGACGAGATCACGGTCGCCTCGGCGGACGTCGTCGCGCTCGGCTTCACCGCCGCGACGGGCGGCGCGGACGCGATGGCGTTCTTCGTCGACACGGTGAGCGTCGAGCTCACCGATCCGACCTGCGACTGATCGACGGGAGGACGCGGGCGGCGCGCGGAGCCCGGCGCGTCACGACGTCGGCGCGCCGTGGCGGGTCGGGCGCGCGGCCGATCGGTGGGCCGGGGAGTATTCAGTCGGCGGTCACGTCGGACGTGGTGTCGGCGTCCGCCTCGGCGTCGACCGCGACGACCACGGGCTCCGGCGGGACGAGGAAGGCGCAGGCCTCGCTCGACTCGGGCGTCTTCACCACGGAGCAGTCGCCGGTGATGATCGCGTCGACGCAGGCGTCGACGTCCTGCGGGCTCGGCTCCTTCGTGACGACGAGGCCGTGGAGGCACTGGTCGTCGTAGTACCGGATGCAGGCGGCGACGTCCTTGGCCGGCGTGTCGCCGGAGTGGACCGGGCGGCCGAGATCGACGCCGCACGCCGGCGCGCTCTCGCAACGCACGCGCTCGATCTTCCTGCAGGCGTCGACCCCGACGGGCTCGGTGCCGCACGCCGTGGAGCCGGCGGCGGCGGCGAGCGCGACCGCGAGCAGCGCGAAGATCGCCGCGCGCTGGGCTCGCGAGCGGCGTCGCGGCGACGTCGCTCGGCTCGGCTCGGCGGGAGAGCGGGGAGGTCGCGAGGTGGAGACCTCTCGAGCCGGGAAGCCACGCATGTTCGCCATCTACTCGGTCCGGCGCGCGGAGGGCAACAAAGGCGGGGTACTTGGAGTGTCTACTTGACAGTTATGGTGTTGAGAGTCATCCTCGAGGGGTGAACGAAGCGACGTACAAGCTGGACGAGCTGGCGCGGGCCGCGGGGACGTCCGCGCGCACGGTGCGCTACTACGTGCAGCGCGGGCTCTTGCCGCCGCCCGCCTTCCGGGGGAAGGACTCGGCCTACGGGCGCGAGCACCTCGTCCGCCTTCGCGCGATCCGCCGGCTCCAGGACGCGTTCTTTCCGCTCGACGCCATCGCCGTCGAGCTCGGCCGGCGCACGCTCGCGGAGATCGAGCGCGTCGCGGACGGGAGCGACAGCCCGCGCCCGTCGTCGAGCGCGCGGCCGGCGCCGTCGCCTCCGCCCGTCGCGCCGCCGCGTCAGATCGACGCGCCACGTCCGTCCACGACGGGGGGAGGCGAGCCCCCCGCGTCGCCGTTCGCGGCGCGCGTGTTTCGTCGCGTCGAGCTGGCGCCCGGGGTGGAGCTGAGCGTCGCCGACGACGCGCCGCTCGAGTCCCGAAGGCTGGCGGACGCGATCCTCGAAGACCTGCAGTCGACGCGAGAGCGAGAAGGAGCACGACGATGACGCGATCGGGTTTGTTCGGAACGGAGGGGGGCGCCGTCGCGCTGCTCGGCGTGGAGGTGCGCGCGGACGTGCTCGCGGGTCACGCCGCCGCCGTCGTTCGCCAGCGCTACCGCAACGACGAGGCGAGGCCGATCGAGGCCGTCTACACGTTCCCGCTGCCGAGCAAGGCCGCGCTGGTGGGCTTCTCGATGACCGTCGCGGGCCGCCGGATGGAGGGCGAGGTCCACGAGAGAGAAGAGGCGTTCCGCCGCTACGACGACGCCGTCGCCGCCGGGCACGGCGGGGCGCTCCTCGAGCAGGAGCGCCCGAACGTGTTCACCGCGAACGTCGGCAACCTCCTCCCCGGCGAGGAGACGATCCTCGAGATCCAGTACGTCGAGCCGCTGCTCGCCGACGAGGGCGCCGTCCGCTGGTCGATCCCGACGCTCGTGGCGCCGCGCTACGTCCCGGGCCCGCCGGGCGGGGACCGCACCGGGCACGGCGTCGCCGACCCCACGAGCCGCGTCCCCGACGCCGACCGCATCTCGCCGCCGATCGGCGCCGTCCGTTACGGGCTCGCGCTCGACCTCACGTTCGATCTCGGCGTGGCGCTCGAGGTCGAGAGCCCGTCGCACGCCGTGGTCGTGTCCCACCAGGGAAACAAGGCGCGCGTGACGTTCTCCCAGCGCGAGGTGCCGCTCGATCGCGACGTGGTCGTCACCGCCTTCGCGCGCTCGGAGGAGGCGACGGTCGCGCCGATCGCGAGCGCGATCACCCACCGAGCTCTTGGCGAGGACGGCGTCTTGGCGCTCACCCTCGTGCCCGACCTCGGCGCCGGCCAGGCGAGGCGGACGTCGCGGAGCGACGTCGTCTTCCTGCTCGACCGCTCCGGCTCGATGGGCGGCGCGTCGATGCCCGAGGCCCGGACGGCGCTCCGGCTCTGCCTCCGGCAGCTCCGCGAGGGGGACCGCTTCGCGATCCTCGCGTTCGACGACGCCATCGAGGCGTTCGCGTCCGAGATGCTCCCCTTCACCCAGGCGACGCTCGAGCGCGCGGACGCCTGGCTCGACGCGGTCGACGCGCGCGGCGGGACGGAGCTGCTCGCGCCGATACTGGAGGCGGCGCGGCTCGCGCCCGACGGCGTCGTCGTCGTCCTCACCGACGGCGAGGTCGGCAACGAGGACGAGATCCTCGCGGCCTTCCTGGCGGCGCACGGATCGTCGCGCGTCTACTCCTTCGGGATCGGCACGAACGTCTCCGACGCGCTCTTGACGGCGCTCGCCGACAAGACCGGAGGCGCGGTGGAGAGGATCCACCCGGGCGAGCGCGTCGACGACAAGGTCGTCGCGCAGTTCGCCCGCGCGACCGCGCCGCGCGTGACGGAGCTCAGGATCGCGACGCGTGGGATCGAGCTCGGCGAGATCGCCCCGGCGGAGCCGAAGGCGCTCGTCGACGGCGAGCCGTTCTGCCTCTTCGCCACCTACGAGGCGGCCGGCCGCGGCGCGATCGAGCTCCGGGGCAAGCTCGACGGCGAGGCGTTCTTGCTGGAGGTCCCGGTGGACCTCGAGGAGGCGAGCGATCGCCCGGTCGTCGCGAAGCTCTGGGCGCAGGCGCGGATCCGCGACCTCGAGCGCGCGGCCGTCACGGGCCGGCGCGCGGACGCGATGAGGGATCGGATCGTCAAGCTCGCCACGACCTACGGCGTCTCGTCGAAGTACACCTCGTTCGTCGTGGTGGAGAAGCGCGCCGGCGACCGCCGCGCGAACGCGCAGCCCGAGACGCGCGTGGTCCCGGTGAACGCGCCCGCCGGCTGGGCGATGTTCCAGGCC
>JAHBWF010000303.1 GCA_019637105.1 Labilithrix sp. | reverse complement strand
GGCCGTGGCCGTTGGACCTCGGGATCTCCTTGCGCGGCGCGCGCGACATGAGGAGCGTCTTCACGACGCCCTTGTCGATGAGCGTCACCCGCTCGGCGGGCACGCCTTCGTCGTCGGTGTCGTAGCCGCCGCCGAGGGCCCGCTTGTTCGGCCCGAGCGCGGTCGGATCGTCGACGACGCCGAGCCACTTCGGCGCGACGACCAAGCCGAGCTTGTCGGCGAACGAGCTCGACCCGTCCGTCGCCCTGCGCTCCCCCGGCGCGCGCGGGATCGGCTGTCCGGAGAGGGGCGCGGCGAGCAGGAGCCTCGCGATCTGGCCGGCGGCCTGCCCCTCGAAGACGACGCTCGCGACGCCGGCCTCGACCTGCGGAGCGGTGCGCTGGGCCGTGAGGTTCTTCGCCAGCTCGCGGACCTCGGCCTCCATCTTCTCGAGGGGCGGGAGGCTCGCGACGTCGCTCGCCGTGAACGCCAACGACGAGCTGAGGTGCTGACCGTCGTCGGCGATCGTGTCCGCGAGCACGTCGACGCGCACGCGGCTCTTCCGCTCGTCGGTCCACGTCTTCTCGCTCGTGAGGAGGCGGCGCCGCGTCGCCTCGGCGCCGGCGCTGACGCGGCCGCTGTCGACCTTGGGGAACTCGCGAAAGACGGCCGAGAGCTTCAGCGTGAGGTCCTTCAGCTTCGCGCGATCGGCGGCGGTCGGGGCGGTCGCCTTGTTCGTGACCGTGTTCACGACCGGCGCCTTCGAGAAGTCCGGCACCTTGTCCTTCTCGGCGGCCTGGACGGCGCGCGAGGCCTTCTTCCGCGCGATCGACTCGAGCGCCTGCTTGTACTCGCGATCGGTGAGCTGCCACAGGTCGCGGCGGAGCACGCCGTAGTCGTCCTCGCGCGTGACGGTGGCGGAGCCGCCGGGCGAGGAGCCGACGAAGTTCGTGTTGTCCTCGTCGGGGCTGCCGACGCGCACCTCGATGTGCAGGGCGCGGCTCGGCTGCTCCTCCTCGTCGACGAGCGCGCCGAGGCGCGCCGACACCCAGGAGCGATCCGAGTCGACGACGACGTAGCGGAGGAAGTACGGCGGCGCCTCGGCGCCGAGCTTGAGCTGGGCGAGCGAGCGCGCCATCTCGTCCTCCATCGCCTTCTTGACCGCGCCGTCGTCGACGACCTCCGCCGCCCTGGACGGCGCGGCGAGCGCGCGGGGGGCCGTGAGGCCGGCGTCGAGCGCGAACGTGACGGCGAGCGCGGCGAGCGCGCGCGCGAGCGACGTCGTCTTCTTCGTGCGCCTCTTCGTCATCGTGCACCTCGCGCGTCGGCGGAGCTCGCCGGGTCGCCCGCGGCGCGCGCGGTCGCCGGCGGAGCGGCCGCGGCGGCCGGCGCCTCGAGCACCGGCGGCTTGTCGTTGCCCTTGTCCTTGAGCGCGGTCTCGATCTGTCCGAGCAGGAGCGACGGGCTCGTCGCGCTCACCGGCACCCAGCCCGACTCCGCGCCGCAGACGCCGTTGAAGATGCCGTAGTCGTCGCCGGCCGCCTGGATGCGCATCAGCATCGCGAGCGGGGTGCCGACGATGTCGACGCCGCGGATGAGCTCGTCGGGGCGCCCGTCGGTGTAGACGCGGTAGACGACCGTGGGCATCACCTTGAAGCCCTGCGTGCCGTGGCGCGAGGTGTCGGTGAAGCCGCCCTGGATGTCGACGAAGCGCAGCCCGTAAGGCCGTCCTTGCTTCTTCGCCTCCTCGACGAGGCGCGCGCGCAGCGACGCCACGGGCACCGTCTCGCTCGCCTCGAGGACGAGGTTGCCCTGCCGCGCGACGAGCGGGCGGCCCTCCTGCCGGCGGCCGTGCCCGTTGGATTGGAGCAGCCCGCGCGCGGGCGTGCGGCTCAGCAAGAACTCCTTCAAGACGCCGCCGTCGACGAGGTTCGCGCGCCGCGCCGGCACGCCCTCGTCGTCGAAGAAGTAGTGCCCGTTGAGCTCGGTGTCGCCGATCTTCAGGATGGTCGGATCGTCGTAGAGCGACAGGAACGACGGCATCACCGGCTGGCCGAGCTTCTTGCCGAAGGTCTGCCCGTCGGCGTCGCTCCGCAGGCGGTGCGCCTCGAGCCGGTGGCCGATGACCTCGTGGAAGAACACGCCCGCGGCGCGGCCCTCGAGGATCGCGGGGCCGGTGAACGGCTCGGCGAGCGGCGCGCGACGGAGCGCCTCGAGCCCGGCGACGATCTCGGCGATCGCCCCCGCGAGCTCGGCGTCGGTCGGCAGCCCCTCGGGCGTCCACGCCTCGAACGAGCGGAAGCGCGAGAGGTGCATCCCGTCGTCGGCCTGGGTGCTCGCGGTGATCATGAGGCGGTAGGACCGATCGGAGAACTGCACCTCCGAACCCTCGGAGCTCACGTGCCAGCGCGTGCGCCGCCGCGCTTGGAGCGAGACGTGCGACTCGTGGATCTCCTTTTTGCCCTTGAACCTCGCCGACGCCGACGCCAAACGCTTCTTCCAGCCGTCGACGTCGAGGCCGAGCGCCGGCACGGGCTCGCCGATGTGCTGCGTCGGCTTCTCGACCGAGAAGTCCGGGGACTTGTCCTCGTCCTCGGTCCGGACGTCGCGCTGGTTCCTCAGCGAGACGAACCGCTCGACCGCGTCCTTGTAGGCCCGCTCGGTCGCGAGCCAGGCGACCTGGCGCGCCGCGAGGGTGTCGCCCGGATCGAGCGGCAGCGCCTGGACGTAGGCGCCCACCGGCGCGACGTTCCGCGACGCGTGGTGCGAGTCGAACTCGCGCGATCCGACGCGCACGTCGACGTCGAAGGTGCGGCCCTCGCGGTGGGTCGCGCCGTCGATCACGCCGTACTCGGCGAGGATGTTCTCGTCCTCGTGGTGGGTCACCGTGTACGCGAGGTGATGGACCGGCGGCCGCGCGCTCCCCAGCGTCTTCATCGCGCGGTCGAGCTCGCCGCGGAGCGCGGCGAGGCCGGGGGGCGCGCTCCGCGACGCGGTCTTGGGCGAGCCCTTCGTCACCGGGAGCGGCGACGCGTCTCCGCGCCCCGCGGTCGCCTTCGCGGCGGGGCCGGCGCTCACGGCCGCGGGCGACTTCGCGCCGGAGCACCCGGCGAACGTCGCGAGGGTCGTGACCGCCAAGGCGAGCACGTGGGTTCGAGAGAGGACGGTCATCGAGGGAGTCTCTCCGCGGTCCGAGCGGGCGCCCGGGTTCGCGCCGCAGTGTAGTGAATGCGTGCAGCGTCGTCGCGCTCCACGTCTCGCTCCGCGCGGGAATCACGTCACCGATGCAGAATGCTACGCCTCGCGCAGCGGCTGCGCTCCGCGCCGGGAGCGGGCGGCGCGCGGCGGGAGGGAGCCGCGCTGCGGCGCCGGGGGGCTCGCCGGGCGACGCCGTCGGCCTCCGGGACGTCGCGCCGGCGCGGCCCGGAGCGCCGCCGCGGGGTCATCGACCGCGGCGACGTCCATCGACGGCGGCGGCGTCCTCGTGTTCGATCGCGCGTCGACGGAGGAACCATGAGCAGGATCGACTGCGCGACCGAGAAGCCGAACGAGTACCCTCAGACGCTGCGCGTCCGCGCGCACACGTTCCGCGCCGACGTCGACGAGGCGACCGGGGGCCACGACGAGGCGCCCGGTCCGCACGACTACTTCGACGCGTCGCTCGCGGCATGCAAGGCGCTGACCGCGACCTGGTACGCGAAGAAGAACGGCATCCCGCTCGAGCGCGTCGAGTCCCACGTCGAGCGCGACGCCAGCGAGGAGCGCAAAGGGAAGTACGTCTTGCGCGTCCGGCTGGCGTTCCACGGCGCGGGCCTGACCGACGAGCAGAAGAAGCGGCTCTACGACGTCGTGGCGCGCTGCCCGGTCCACAAGCTCATGACGAGCACGGAGGTGCTGATCGAGACCGCCCCGCTCTGAGCCGTCGGCGCCCGCGGCCGGTCCGAGCGCGGCCGCGGGCGCGGAGCTTCGGGCCGGCGACCGCGCGGCGGCTCCGGAACGTCGCGTGCTTTCCGCCCGCGCGATGTCCCTCTCCGTCCATTTCGGGCAGCCGTGCTCGCACGCGGCTCAGGTCAAGGTGCGCACGGTCACGCGTCCAGCGCCGGCCTGCGAGGAGTGCCTCAAGCTCGGGTCGCACTGGGTCCACCTCCGCGAGTGTCTCACCTGCGGTCACGTCGGGTGCTGCGATTCGTCGCCCAACCGGCACGCCACGCAGCACTTCCTCGCGACGCAGCACCCGATCATCACGTCGGCCGAGCCCGGCGAGACCTGGGCCTTCTGCTACGTCGACCAGCGCATCGTCTGACCCGAGCCGTTCGAGCCCGCCGGTCCTCCGCGCGCCGGCTCGCCGCACGAGCTCTTCGCGGCGGCTCGACCGGACCTCGGCGCGAGGCGTCGAGCGCCCGGGCGGGACGCGACCACCGCAGAGCGCAGATCGGTCGACCCGCCTCCCGCTTCGGTCTACACCTTCGAGCATGCGCTCCACACGGTCCGCCGTCGCGTCCGCGTTCACGCTCGCCGCCGCGCTCGTCGTCGCGTGCTCGCCCGCCGCTCCGCCCGAGCCGTCCGCGCCGTCCGCCCCGCCCGCGCCGGCGAGCACCGGAGGCGAGGGCGGCGAAGCGGACGCTCCGCGCGAGCGTCCCGCCGCGGGGCCCGGATCGGCCCGCGGCGACGGGCCCGGCGACTCGGACGGCAAGGGGCCGGGCAACGCCGATCA
>JAHBWF010000302.1 GCA_019637105.1 Labilithrix sp. | reverse complement strand
AGCCCGCGATCGCCGCTCGCGGCGCAGGTGCGTCGTTCGTGCGCCGGCGCGAGCGCGACCGGCGCGAGCGGCGCCGGCGCCCCGCGCTGATCGCGGTCGGGCGGGCGCCGACCGCACCCGCCGAGGAGGATCTCCCCGCATCCCGCGCACGATTTCTTCACGAGGCGCCGCGGGCGCGGCCACCCACCGATATCCCGCTCGCGCCGCGAGCGCCGGTCCCTCGGTCGTAACCGGTCCCTCGGTCGTAAGGAGAGCTTCCCATGTCCCGTATCGCTTCGTTGGTCCTCGTCGCCGCCGCCGCGGCCTCCGTCCTCTCCGGCGCCGCGTGCAGCGGCGGCCAGATCGCGGTCGGTCGCTCCGATCAACAGCTCGTGACGCGCAGGGACGGCACCCCGACGGGCGACGGCAGGACCTGCTCGTGGGACGACGCCGTCAGCGACGACGGACAGGCGTCCACGCCCGCGCCGAACGGTCCCTACGTCGTGGGGGACGACTTCAAGTCGCTCGACGGGTGCAACGACTGCACGTGCGCCGCCCAGGGCATCATGTGCACGCAGCGCGACTGCGGCGGCGGCTCGAGCTCCGGGGCGTGCCCCGACGACGCGAAGATCTGCTCGGACGGCACCGCCATCGGCCGCACGGGGCCGGACTGCACGTTCGCGCCCTGCCCGGACGAGCCGAAGGCGTGCCCCGAAGACGCTCACACCTGCCCGGACGGCACGACGGTCGGTCGCACGGGCGCCGGCTGCACGTTCGTCTGCCCCGGCGATCCGATCTGCGACATGGACGCGAAGCAGTGCCCGGACGGCAGCTCCGTCGGACGCATCGGCCCGAAGTGCGAGTTCGCGCCTTGCCCTTGAGCGGCACGCGCGCGTGAGCGCGACACGAGGGCGCGGAGCCCGCCGCACACGGCGCGTCGCCTGCACGAGCAGGCGGCGCGCCGTCGCTTTGTCGTGACGCGCCGTCGCCCGTGACGCGAGCGCGCCGATCGCCACGACGCGCGCGCGTCGCGCCGGCGGCGGGCCCCGCGACGCGCGCGCGACACCTCCGAGAAACCGAGCCATTTCCGGCACGCGAGGAGCCTTGCCGCGCACGATGCACGGGACTACCGTGCGCTCTGCTCACGTGAGCCGAGTCTCGCGCGAGAGCTCGAGGGAAACCACCTCGAATCAAAGGAGCAGAGCTTCGCCATGGCCAGGAAGATTGCCATCAACGGGTTTGGTCGTATCGGTCGCTGCATCGTGCGCGCGCTCAACGAGCGCAAGGTCAGCGACCTCGAGGTCGTCGCCATCAACGACCTGACGGACGCGCGGACGCTCGCGCACCTCTACAACTACGACACTGTCCACGGCCACGCCGAGGGGCGCGCGACGGCCGGCGAAGGGACCATCGAGATCGGCGGCAAGAAGATCAAGGTCCTCGCCGAGAAGGACCCCGGCAAGCTCCCCTGGAAGGACCTCGGCGTCGACATCGTGCTCGAGTGCACGGGCCTCTTCACCGACAAGGAGAAGAACAAGCCCCACCTCGACGCGGGCGCCAAGAAGGTCATCATCTCGGCGCCGGCGAAGAACCACGACGCGACCATCGTCCTCGGCGTGAACACCGAGCTCTACGACAACGCGAAGCACTCGGTCATCTCGTGCGGCTCGTGCACGACGAACTGCCTCGCCCCCGTCGCCAAGGTCCTCCACGACACGTTCGGCATCAAGCGCGGCCTGATGACGACGATCCACTCGTACACGAACGACCAGGCGGTCCTCGACGTCCCGCACCGCAAGGGCGACCTCCGGCGCGCCCGCGCCGCGGCCCAGAACATGATCCCGGCGTCGACGGGCGCCGCGAAGGCGCTCTCCGAGGTCATCCCGGCGCTCGTCGGCAAGTTCGACGGCCAGGCCGTGCGCGTCCCGACGATGGACGTCAGCCTCGTCGACCTCACCTTCGAGACCGAGAAGCCCGTCACGAAGGACGCGATCCACGCCGCCATGAAGGCCGCGAGCCAGGGGCCGCTCAAGGACATCCTCGGCTACTCCGAGGAGCCGCTCGTCTCGAGCGACTACATCGGCGATCCGCGCTCGTCGATCTTCGACGGCACGATCACCCAGGTGATGGGCGACAACTTCGCGAAGGTCTTCAGCTGGTACGACAACGAGTGGGGCTTCTCGAACCGCATGATCGAGCTCGCGCAGCTCGTCTCGTCGAAGCTCTAAATTTGTGAGGGGGCCGGCGGGCCCCCTCGCCCAACCTCGCGTCGAACACGACACGCAGCTCGGAGAACCGCGTCATGACCACGCTCGATCGCATCACGTCGATCCGTGAGCTCCCCATCGAGAACAAGCGCGTCTTCATCCGCGTCGACTTCAACGTCCCGACCGAGGACGTCGACGGGAAGACGACCATCACCGACGACGCTCGCATCACCGAGGCGCTCCCGACGATCAAGCACGCGCTCGAGCGCGGCGCGCGCGTCGTCCTCGCGAGCCACATGGGGCGGCCCAAGAAGGGGCCCGACCCGAAGCTGTCGCTCGAGCCGTGCGGCACGCGCCTCGCCGAGCTCCTCGGCGTCGAGGTGCACATGCCGGAGGACTGCGTCGGCGACGCCGCCAAGAAGGTCGTCTTCGATCTCCGCGCCGGCCAGGTGTGCCTGCTCGAGAACCTCCGCTTCCACCCCGAAGAGGAGAAGGACGACGAGGCCTTCGCGCAGAAGCTCGCCGAGCTCTGCGACGTCTACGTCGACGACGCGTTCGGCGCGGTCCACCGCGCCCACGCCTCGGTCCACGCGCTGCCGAAGTTGATGCGCGAGAAGGGCTGCGGCTTCCTCCTCGAGAAGGAGATCGCCGCGCTCGGCAAGGTGATCACGACGCCCGACAAACCGTTCGTCGCCATCCTCGGCGGCGCGAAGGTCTCCGACAAGCTCGCCGTCATCGACTCGCTCCTCGAGAAGGTGAACGCGCTGCTCATCGGCGGCGCGATGGCGAACACGTTCCTCGCGGCGAAGGGCCTCAACATGCAGGCCTCGAAGATCGAGGAGGACAAGCTCCCGCTCGCGCGCACCATCCTCGAGAAGGCCCGGGAGAAGAAGGTCGAGCTCGTGCTCCCGGTCGACGTCGTCGTCGCGCAGAGCGTCGGCGCGTCCGAGGGCCGGACCGTCGGCGTCGGCGAGGTCCCCGAGGGCCACATGGCGCTCGACATCGGGCCCAAGAGCGCCGCCGAGTTCGCGAAGCACGTCGCGAAGGCCAAGACCGTCTTCTGGAACGGTCCGATGGGGCTCTTCGAGAAGGAGCCCTTCGCCGGCGGCACGTTCGCCGTCGCGCGCGCGATGGCGAGCTCGCCGGCCTTCACCGTCGTCGGCGGCGGCGACAGCGCCGCGGCCGTGAAGGAGGCGGGCCCCGAGGTCGCCGCGAAGATGAAGCACATCTCCACGGGCGGCGGCGCGTCGCTCGAGCTGATCGAGGGGAAGAAGTTGCCGGGGATCGAGGTTCTCCGACGAACCACGACCCCCTGAGCTCGGCTCACCGCGACCACGACCACGACGATCAGGAGGACGACATGAACCCCTCACGTACGCCGCTCATCGCGGGCAACTGGAAGATGTTCCACGGCGGAGAGTCGAGCGTCCCGCTCGCCGCCGGCGTGGTCGCCTTCGCGAAGGAGCTCTCGAACGTCGACGTCGTCGTCGCGCCGCCGTTCACGGCGCTGGCGGCGGTCTCCGCGGAGATCGACGGATCGCCGGTCGGGCTCGCCGGACAGAACCTCTACCCGAAGCCCGAGGGCGCCTTCACCGGCGAGATCAGCGGCCCCTTCCTCAAGCAGTGCGGGTGCGGCTGGGTCATCGTCGGCCACAGCGAGCGGCGGCAGCATTTCAACGAGACCGACCCGATCGTGGCCGACAAGGTCGCCGCCGCGCTCGGCAGCGGGCTCGTCCCCATCGTGTGCGTCGGCGAGACGCTCGCGCAGCGCGAAGGCGGCGAGACCCTCCGCGTGGTGAAGGCTCAGGTCGAGGCCTTCCTCGACGTCATCGCGCAGAGCGCGGTCGCGGTCGCGATCGCCTACGAGCCCGTCTGGGCGATCGGCACCGGCAAGACGGCCGGCCCGGCCGAAGCGGAGGAGGTCCACGCCGCCATTCGGACGTGGCTCGCGAACAAGGACCCGAAGCTCGCCGAGCGCACCCGCATCCTCTACGGCGGATCGGTCAAGGCCGACAACGCGGCCGCGCTCCTGGCCTGCCCCAACGTCGACGGCGCCCTCGTCGGTGGAGCGAGCTTGGACCCTGGCTCGTTTGGTGCTATCGCCAGGGCCGCGCAGGCGAAGTAGCCTCCCGACGGGCGGTCTCATCGCCCCGAGATCCCTCAGAAAGCCCATGCTGCAGACCTTCATCAACATCATCCACGTGTTCGTCTGCATGGTGCTCGTGGGCGTCGTGCTGCTCCAGCAGGGCAAGGGCGGCGGCATGGGCGCGGCCTTCGGCGGAGCCACCACCCAGGTCTTCGGCGGCCGGGGCGCGGGGAACATCCTCACGCGCGCCACCGCGATCTGCGCGGCTGTGTTCATGCTCACCAGCGTCTCGCTCGCGTACCTCTCGTCGTCGGGCGACCGCGCCCTCAAGGCGAAGGTCGCGCAGGAGGCCGGGCGGAAGAAGGACAAGGGACAGCTCAAGGAGCGCGTGAAGGACGACGCGCCGGCGAACACCGACTCGGCGCCGGCTCCGGGCGCGCCCGCGACGGAGTCGCCCCCGACGGGCGACGCCCCGCCGGCCGGCGACACGCCGACCGACACCCCGCCGACCGGCGACAC
>JAHBWF010000301.1 GCA_019637105.1 Labilithrix sp. | reverse complement strand
TGGCGCGCGTGAGCTCGGCCGACTCGGCCGCGCGCGCGAGCTTGGCCTCGGCGTCGAGGCGCTCGACGCACCGCGCGACCTCTGTGCCCAGATCGAAGAAGAGCCGACCCGCGGTGACGGCGGCGGCCGTCAGCGCGAGGCCCGCGACGACGCCGAGGAGGATCCGCGCGGGCGGGATCGGCGGCGCCGGCGGACCCGCGCCGGGCGCCGCCGCGCGCCGCGCGATCGCCGGCGCGAGCGCCGCGAACCCGACGAAGACGGCCGCCTGTCCGAGCAGGCCGATCCCGAGCGTCCGCGTGAGGTGGAGGACGGCGGGGAGGCCGGCGGCGCACGCGACCGCCGCGGCGACGAGCGCGCCGGGGGGCTCCGCGGCCTGCGTCGCCGCGAAGAGCTGCGAGCGCGAGATCCCCAGCTTCCCGAGGAGCTCCAGCGCGACGCGCGCGCGCGACGGGACGCGCGTGACGAGGACGAGCGCCGCCCCGGCCGAGAGCGCGGCGGCGCCGTAGACGAGCGCATGTACGCCCGTGCCGCACAATCTCCCGGCGACCAGACCCCACCGAAGCGCGATCGCCACGAGCGCGATCGCGCACGTGCCCGGCCTGCGCGGCGTACGCCGCGTCAGCTCGAAGACGACGAAGGTGACGAGGATCACGTCGATCAGGACCCGGCCGACGCTCGCGTGCCGCGCCGTCACGAGCTCGCGGTCGAGCTCGAGCAGCGCCGCCATCGGCAGCGCGACGGCGGCCAGGAGGCCGAGGCGGATCCGCCGGTAGCCTCGGAGGCTGGGGACCGAGACGTCCCGCGCGAGCAGGTCCCGGAGCGCGTCGTTCGTCTCGACGGCCGTGGCGAGCGGCTCGAAGGGCCCGGCGTCGCGAAGCGCGACGGGGGTGTCGACCTCGACGCGGACCGAGCCGCCCTCGACCAAGAGGTCCGCGGGGGCGTGGCGCTCCGCTACGCCGTCCATCCGCACGTACAGCACCCGCGTATGAGAGCACAGGCTCGCCGCGCAGGGGGGGCCGGCGCCGCTCGGAGAGTGACCCCGCGCGGGGCCGGCGGTGGTAAGAAGAAGGGGTGATCCTTGGCTTGACCCGCGGAGAGCTCCTCCTCGTCGCGTTCATCTTCGGGCTCATTTACACGGCGGGCCTGCTCCCGAAGATCGCAGCGCGCCTGGCGGGCGGGAACGACGACGGTGCGGCGGCGAAATCGAAGGGGGATTGAGGGGAGGGAATGGCCGACGAGACGCATGAGACGCGCGGAGCGTCCGGAAGGCACGAGCGCGCACCGGCGAAGACGCCGATCGTCTTCATGACGGACGCCGCGCCGGAGGCCGAGCGGATCTCCGACACGCTGCGCACAGCGGGGTACGTCGTCGTCGACGTCCCGCTGGCGATGCTCCTCGCTCGCGTGCAGGTCGAGAGCCCGAACGTCGTGCTCGTCGACGCCGACGCGCCGGACGCGAGCGACACGATCGCGCAGCTCCGGAGGCTGCCGGGCGCCGGCGCGATCGATTTCGTCTACTTCGCGGCCGGCGCGGGCGCGAGCAAGGACGGTGAGGAGCCGCGCGACGGCGAGGCGAGCGCCTACTTCACGCGGCCGGTCGACGTCGGCGCGCTCGTGCGTCGGGTCGAGGCGCTGACGGGAGGCCCGGCGCTCCGCCCGCGCGCGCGCCTGTCGACGCCGCCGCCGTCGTTCCCGCCGCCGCGGCTCGGCAGCGCGCCGCCGTCGCGTCCGAGCACCCCGTCGCTCCCGGCTCCGGGGCTGCGCACGCCGGGGCCTCCGCTCCCGATGAGCGTGCCGTCGCTCGCCGATCTCGTGGACCCGCCGCGCTCGCTCGCGACGTTCGGCACGGTGTCGAGCGAGCTCCAGCAGCTCCTCGCGGAGGCCGAGCTCCGGGCGGAGGTCATGCCTCACCCCGACGCGCCGTTGCCGACGCCGGAGGAGGAGATCGAGACGGTCCTCCCCGCGGACGTCCTCGCGTCGCTCGACGAGCCGATCGAAGGCGACGAGGACGAGGAGCACGATCCCCGCGCCGGCACGGGCGCCGGCCACGATCACGGCACGGGCCACGGCAAGCCCACCACCGCGGGGGGATCGAAGTACACGACGGCCTCGGGGCGCTCGACGTCGTCGACGCCTCACACCTACGAGCGTCGCGTCGGGAGCGAGAGCCCCGCGCGCGACGCGACGCCGATCCGCCGGACGTCCGATCGGCCCGTCACGGCCCAGCTCGACATGGCGCCCGCGCCGGCGTCGCCGCCGACGCGCGTGGAGAGGCCGTCGTCGTTCGTCGACCCGTCGCGCTCGGAGTCGCCGCGCTGGGAGCCGCCGCGCTCGGAGTCGCTGCGTGCGGAGTCGCCGCGTACGGAGTCGCCGCGCTGGGAGTCGTCCCGCTCGGAGTCGCCGCGCGCGGACCCGTCGCGCTCGGAGTCGCCGCGCTGGGAGTCGTCGCGCACGGACCCGTCGCGCACGGACCCGTCGCGCCCCGATTCTCCGCGCGTGGACGCCTCGCGTTGGGAGCCGTCGCGCACGGACGCGCCGCATCCGGACGCGCCGCGTTCGGAGGGGCCGCGCTGGGACGTGACGCGCGCGGAGCTGGCGCGGCCCGACAGCGTGACGATCGCGACGATCCAGCTCCCGTCGCCGAGCGATGGGCCGACGCGCGGCCCGAGCGAAGGGCCCGCGCGCGCGCCGGTGGCCGGCGTCGTGATCTCGCGTCCCGTCGACGCGCGGCGCTTCCTCGCGGAGGCCATCGCGCGACGGCTGAGCGGCGCGATCTGTTACGAGCACGAGCGCGTCGTCCGCCGCCTCGTCGTCCGCGACGGCGATCTCGTCACCGCCGCGTCCGGCGCCGAGCGCGAGTCGCTCGTCTTCTTCCTCGGCGCGCGCGGCGAGCTCCCCCGCGACGAGGTCGAGCGCCTCGCGGGCAAGGTGCCGCCGTACGGTCGTCACGCCGGCGCCGCGCTCGTCGCGCACGGCTGGCTCGGGCAGGACCAGCTCTGGAGCGTCCTGCGCGCGCACGCGGAGTGGATCGCGACGAACGTGCTCCGCCTCGCCGGGGGCACCGCGCAGCTCGAGCCCGAGCCGCCGGGCCGCCTGCGTTCGGAGCCGAGCGTCTTCGCGGCGTCGACGGGCGCCGAAATCTTCGTCGAGCTCGTCCGCCGCGCGGTCTCGCCGGAGGAGGCGGTGGAGGCCCTCGGCGGCGACGCGAGCCGGATCGGTGACGGGCCCGCCCAGTCGCTGCTCACCGAGTGCGCGCTGCCGCCCGCGGAGCTCGAGCTCGTGTCGCGCGCGCGCGGCGGGACCGTCGGCGATCTCCTGGCGCGCTCGCCCGAGCCCGACATCGCCTCGGTCGTCCACGGCCTCGCGCTGCTCGGCGTCCTCGACGTGCTCCCGGCCGCGGAGCCGAGCCGCGCGTCCCCGTTGAGCGCCGTCGACGCCGAGACCGCCGCGCTCGACGAAGAGGCGCTCCGCGCGCGCATCCGTGCGCGCCTCGAGCTCGTCGACGAGGGCGACTACTTCTCGCTGCTCGGCGTCTCGCGCGACGCCACGAGCTACGAGGTCCGCCGCGCGTTCGTCGAGCTGCGGCGCACGTTCGAGCCGACGCGCATCCTCTCGCCGCGGCTGCACGACCTCGAGGGAGACGTGAGGAAGATCGTCGTGGTGCTCGAGGAGGCGTACGAGATCCTGCGCGACGTGACGCGGCGTGAGCGCTATCGGAGGGCGATCGACGCCAGGCCGGGGTAGCCGCGGGCGCGGCGCGTCGCCGGTTCCTCGGTCGCGGGGGCCGGATGCGTTAGACTGATCGAGTGGGCGTTCGTGGTGCCGTCACCGTCGCTTGCGGAGCCGGGGCGCTCGCGGCGTGCACGCTCTTCACGGATCTCTCGGGGTTCGCGGACCCGTCCCTCGAGGGCCTCCCCGAGGCGGGAGAGCCGATCCCGGACGCCGCGGAGGAGGAGGCCGCTCCGCCGGCCGACGCCGCGGCCGACGCGGCCGCGGACCGTTGTCCGGACGGCGGGTTCTGCGAGAGCTTCGACGACGATCTGTTCGCCGCCCGCTGGGACGACGTCCTGAGGACCGGAGGCTTGGCGAACCTCGACGCGTTGGACTTCGTCAGCCCGCCGCGCTCGCTCCGCGCCACGACCGTCGCGGGGGGCGCCCCGAACCCGAAGACGGGGTACCTCGAGCGCGTGCTCACCCCGACGCCGGCGGGGGTCCGCTGCGCCTTCTCGATACGCGTCAACGCCGCTCTCGACGGGACGGCGTCGGGGTGGATCGACGTCTTCCAGCTCGTCGGCACCTCCCCCGGCGTCGAGAGGTTCGAGCAGAAGCTCGCGATGCGACGGCAGCAGACGGGGGTGCGCATCGACGTGACGCCGGGCGACGGCGGAGCGTGCTTGTGCCCGGCGGACGGGGCGGAGATCGAGAGGTCGTTCCCGGTCGGCGTATGGACGCGCGTCGTCTACGCGACGGACTTCGAGTCCGTCGAGGTGCGCTACGACGACGACGTCGTGCTCTCGGTGCCGTTCCGCGGGAGGGTCCCGTCGACGTTGCGGCTCGCGTTCGGCCTGAAGGACTACAGCACCGTCGGGGGCAGCGACGTCTCGTACGACGATCTCGTGTGCACCTTCACGTACTGAGCGTCGCGGCGGCTTCGTCACCCGTTCGGGCGACGTCGTTCGGGCGACTGCCGGGACGACCGTCCGGTCGCACACTGATCCGAGCTCGACGCCCGCCGCGATCGAGCGAAGGAGCTTACGCCGAGATGCACACCACGTACGTCGCGACGAAGGACCTCTTCGAGGCCCTCGTCTGGAACAAGCGCTGCTTCGGCCGGCGTGACGAGGCGAC
>JAHBWF010000300.1 GCA_019637105.1 Labilithrix sp. | reverse complement strand
CCCGCCGGCGGCCTCTCCGAAGACACGGAGATCACGATCACCAAGACCGAGGCGCAGGCGCCCGAGCAGCACGCCGGCGTCACGCCGATCTACACGTTCGAGCCGGCCGGCCTGAAGTTCAAGAAGGCGGCGCGGGTCATCTACACGAAGATCCCGGCGGACACGCCGATGCCCGTCATCGGCTGGGGCACCAAGGAAGAAGGCGTCTTCGAGGGCCTCGAGACCAAGGTCGCCGACGGCGCCGTCTCGGCGTCGATCGAGAAGCTCACGAGCACGTTCGTCGCGCAGACCGAGTGCATGAAAGAGGACGGCGACGCCGTCGCCGAGATCTGCCGGCCGACCCCGGCGCCCGCCGATCTGAAGAGCGGCCGCACGATCAACGGCTTCGTCCTCACCGGCTTCGAGTACTGGCAGTGGAAGAAGCCCGACCCGTACGCGGGCGGCAACGAGGTCGCCTGGGGCTACAACGGCGACGGCCAGCCGAAGACGGGCGTGGTGCCGACCGACGCGTCGCGCGCGTGCATGGCCGAGTCCTTCCGCACCCTCGAGGCGATCCTCACGAACGATCCGCCGGAGGAGCTCAAGGAGCTCAGCGAGAAGCACGGCGTGCGCCAGTTCTGGTTCTGGAACAACGACATGACCGACGCGAAGGCGTCGGTGAAGCCGTCGAAGCAGAACTCCGAGCTCTGGCTCTTCCAGGGCGATCGCGGCGACGGCGGCCTCATCAAGTGGATCAGCTCCACCGAGCGCGACGGCACGTGCAAGCTGCCGACCCGCAACGACCTCGTCCTCTTCGCGAAGAACTGCATCGGCAAGTTCCCCGGCTGCCTCTCGGGCAAGTGAGCCGGCGCGGGCGGCCCCGCCCGCATCCGCGCGATCCGCCGGAGGCGTCGTCGAGGCTCTCGACGGCGCCTTCGTCATTTCCGACGCAGCGGACGCTCACGCGAAGACGCCGCCGCGACGCGAGGTCGGCGGCGGTGTCTCTTTCGCCGGAAACGGCGGGGCGCTCAGTCGGCGCGGTACATCGTGATGACGCAGGCGCCGCCGAGGCCGAGGTTGTGCTGGAGCGCCACCTTGGCGCCGGGGACCTGGCGCTTGTCGGCGGTCCCGCGGAGCTGCCAGACGAGCTCGGTGCACTGCGCGAGCCCAGTCGCGCCGAGCGGGTGGCCCTTCGAGAGGAGGCCGCCCGACGGGTTCGTGACCCACTTGCCGCCGTAGGTGTTGTCGCCGTCCTCGATCATCTTCTCGGCCTCGCCCTCCTTCGCGAAGCCGAGCGCCTCGTAGGTGAGCACCTCGTTGGTGGTGAAGCAGTCGTGCAGCTCGACGACCTGCACGTCCTTCGGACCGAGGCCGGCCTGCTCGTAGACCTTGTTCGCGCACTCGCGCGCCATGTCGAAGCCGACCATCTTGATCATCGAGTCCTCCTTGAACGAGGAGTCGTAGTCGGTCGTCATGTTCTGGCCCGCGATCCACACCGGCTTCGTGATGCCGTGCTTCTTCGCGAACTCGTCCGAGCAGAGGATCGCCGCCGCCGCGCCGCAGGTCGGCGGGCAGCACTGGTAGCGCGTGAGCGGATCGAAGACGTCGGGCGAGGCGAGGACCTCCTCGACGGTGAGCTGCTCCTGGAACATCGCGTACGGGTTGTTCGCCGCGTGCTTGCGCGCCTTGGAGCTGACCTTGGCGAAGGTCTCGCGCTTGGTGCCGTACTTCCAGCGGTACTCGCGCCCGGCGCCGCCGAACATCTGCGCCGCCGGCGGCGCCGCGTTGAAGCCCTGCACCTTGCTCATCAGGTTCGCCTGCCACTCGAGCGGGTTCGTCCGATCGGTGAACTTCGAGCCGAGCGCGCCCTTCTCCATCTTCTCGAAGCCGAGCGCGAGGACGCACTCGTAGAGCCCGCCCGCGATCGCCTGCGTCGCGAGCATGAGCGCGGTGGAGCCGGTCGAGCAGTTGTTGTTCACGTTGAAGACCGGGATCCCCGTGAGGCCGAGCTCGTAGACCGAGCGCTGGCCGCAGGTGGAGTCGCCGTAGACGTACCCGCAGTACGCCGCCTCTACCTCCTTGAAGTCGACCTTCGCGTCCTCGAGGGCCGCGCGCGCCGCCTTCACCGCCATCACGTTGTACTCGTCGCTGGCGCCCGGCTTCTGGAACTTCGTCATGCCGACGCCGATGACATTCACTCTACGGGTCATGGTCTTGCTCCTTTTCGTCGTCCGCCTGGCTCAGACGAGGCCCTTCCAGAAGTTCAGCTTGTGAGCGACGCGCGGGTCGCCGTCGATGCGGACGCGCCCGTGCTGGTACAGCTCGCGCAGGCCCTCGCCCTTCGCGAGCGCGACGAGATCGTCGTCGCCGAGCGTGAGCGTCACGTCCGCGGCGCCCTTGCCCTCGGCGATCGCGCCCGCGCCGGTCAGGTCGAGCAGCCACGCCTTGTCGCCCACGACGAGCGCCACCTTCGCGCCGACCTCCTTCGCGAGGTTCGGCGTCTTCGCGAGGCGCGCGGCGAGCGCCTCGAGGATCGCGGGCGCCGCGGACGCCTTCGCCGAGGCCAGAGCGCCGCCGGCCGCCGCGTCCGCCGCAGCCGCCGCGCCCCCGGCCGCGGGAGCGCCGCCCGCGCCGCGGAGCTTGGCGACGACCTCCTCCGCGCGCTTCGGATCGATCTTCTTCAGGAACATCAGCTTCTGCGACGCCATCACGTCGCCGCCGATCTTCAGCTTCTTGTCCGTCCAGAGCTTCATCGGGTCGGCCTTGCCCGCCACCATCGCGCGGAAGTCCGCGTCCGACAGCTCGAGCACGCAGTCGGCCTTGTCCCCGCCCGACGCGACCGAGCCCTCCCCGTTCTTCAGGTCGACCGTCCACGCGCTGTCCGGATCCGACAGCTTGAACAGGAACGTCTTGCCCACCTCGCTCGCCAGCGAGCCGTTCTGCGCGATGAAGTCGCCGATCACCGCGAACGCCTCCGCGCTCGTCGGCGCGCCCGACGGCGCCGACCCCGCCGGAGCCGCCGCGGCCGCGGGCTTCTTCTTCTCGGGCGCCTTCGGGATCTCCTTGTAGAGATCGATCGCCGCGTTGGAGATGACCGTCCTGTCGCGCTCCTTCACCTTGCAGCGGAAGACGATCTTGTCGCCGCCGCCGGCCGCCCCGGGCTCCTTCCACATCTCGGTCACGAGCGTCTCGCCGGGGAACACGCTGTCGGAGAAGCGGACCTTGATGCTCTTGAAGAAGCGCGGGTCGTTGTTGGACATCGCCTTGATGACGTGGCGCGCGGCGTAGCCGAACGTGCAGAGGCCGTGGAGGATCGGCTTGTCGAAGCCGAACGCCTTCGCGAAGCCCGGGTCGGCGTGGAGCGGGTTGATGTCGCCGGAGAGGCGGTAGAGCAGCGCCTGCGACGGGCTGATCTTCTCCTCGACCGTCGCGTCGGGCGCGCGGTTCGGCGGGACGTTGATCTCCGCGGAGGGCCCGCGCTCGCCGCCCCAGCCGCCGGCGCCGCGCACGAACGTGGAGAGCTCGTTGTAGATGAGCTCGTTGCCGTCCTCGTCGTACGACGTGATGGCCGTCACCACGACCGCGCCTTTGCCTTTGTCCCAGATCTCCTTGATCTTCGCCTTGTGCGTCAGCTTCGCGCTCGGCGGGAGCGGGCGGCGGAGCTCGGTGAGCTGCTCGCCGTGGAGGATGCGGTCGAAGCCGTAGTTCATCCCCGGCGCGTTCTCGCCGCGCTTGAGCGACTCGAACACCATGCCGAGCGCCGGCACCACGCCGAACGTCGGCAGCGCGCGGAAGTCGGGCGCGTTCTCGTAGACGTACTGCAGCTCCCCCGCGTCGAGCGGGTTCGCGCCGGCGCCGACGCCGAGCGCGTAGAGCGTGAGGTCCTTCTCGTCGTACGTCGACGTCTGCGGCGGCATCTCGAAGCCGAGCGCCGCGTCGACGTCGATGAGGTCGTTGCCGCCGAGCGCCTTCGACTCGAGGTTGCCGAGGATCGGCCCCATCGACTCGTTGATGTTCGCCGGGTGCGTCGACTTGCCGAAGTCGGTGATGACGCCCCAGCTCTTCTTGATCTGCTCGGGCTTGATCTCGCGTCCGAGCTTGAAGAGCTTGCCCTCGGTGCGCTCCCAGCGGAGCTTCGCGTACAGACCGCCGCCGACCTCGAAGAGACCGCCGGTCTCCTCGCAGCTCTCGTGCACGAGCCACGCGACGAGGGGCGAGACGTACTCGGGCTTGAGCGCGTCGGTGATGTTCTTCGGCAGGATGGTCTCGGTGAGGCGCGAGCCGGCGATCGGCGCGATCGTGTTGACGAGGACGTTCTTCTTCTTGCCCTCGATCGCGAGCGTGTTCGAGAAGCCCACGAGGCCGAGCTTGGCCATCGCGTAGTTCGCCTGGCCGAAGTTGCCGTAGATGCCGGCGGCGCTCGCCGTGAAGACGACGCGGCCGAAGCCGGCCTCCTGCATGTGGTCCCACGCCGCCTTGGTGACCTTGTAGCTGCCGCGGACGTGCACGCGGTAGATGAGGTCCCAGTCGTCGTCGGTGAGCTTCTTGAACGAGGTGTCGCGGAGGATCCCCGCGTTGTTGACGACGATGTCGATGCGCTTCCACGTGTCGAGCGCGGTCTGGACGATCTTGTCGCCGTCCTCGACGGAGTCGTAGTTCGCGACCGCCTCGCCGCCGGCGGCCTTGATCTCCTCGACGACCTTGTCCGCCGCCGAGCTCGACTTGCCGCCGCCCGTCGCGCCGCCGCCGAGGTCGTTGACGACGACGCGCGCGCCTCGCGCGCCGAGCAGGAGCGCGTGAGAGCGACCGAGGCCGTTCCCCGCACCGGTGACGATGGCGACGCGCCCGTCAAAACGCAGATCCGACATGGTGTGACTCCGTGAGAGCTAAAAGTTTAGCGTGC